>NC_021985.1:7957204-8272925 GCF_000444875.1 Streptomyces collinus Tu 365
CCCTGCTCGCCCTGTGGGGCCTGGACGACAGCTCGTTCCATGCGTTCTACGCGGCCGGCGTGCGCAGCATGACCGACAATCCGGTCGCTTTCTTCTACGGATCCTTCGATCCGGGCAACACGATCACGATCGACAAACTGCCCGGCTACCTGTGGCCGCAGGCCCTGTCGGCGCTGGTCTTCGGCTTTCATCCATGGGCGCTGGTACTGCCGCAGGCGATCGAAGGCATGGCCTGCGTGGTCCTGCTCCATGGCCTGGTACGCCGCTGGGCGGGCGTGCCGGCCGGTCTGCTGGCGGCGGGCTTTCTGACGCTCACTCCCGTGTTCGTCGGCCTTGGGCGGTCCGTCACGGAGGACTCGCCGTTCACCCTTCTGCTGCTTCTCGCCGCCGCGGCCACCCAGCGGGCGACCGAGGGAGGCCGGCGTCGCCGGCTGCTGCTCGCCGGGGTGTGGGTGGGCGCGGCCTTCCAGTGCAAGATGCTGGAGGCCTGGGCGGTGTTGCCCGCGCTCGCCGTGACCTACCTCGTCGCCGC
The DNA here is from genome assembly GCF_000444875.1 of Streptomyces collinus Tu 365. Taxonomy (NCBI): domain Bacteria; kingdom Bacillati; phylum Actinomycetota; class Actinomycetes; order Kitasatosporales; family Streptomycetaceae; genus Streptomyces; species Streptomyces collinus. Next base: position 7,957,737 of record NC_021985.1, read on the forward strand.
GCCCACGGCCCTACGCCGTCGGCTCCTGGACGTCGCGCTGGCCGGCGCGGTGGCGTGCGGCGTGTCGCTGTCGTGGATGGTGGTGGCCACGCTGACCCCGGCGTCCGAGCGCCCCTACCTCGACGGCACCACGGACAACTCGGCGTATGGTCTGGTCGTCGGCTACAACTTCCTGACCCGCTTCCACGGGCTCGACGCGGCCGCCGCCGGTAGCGTCGCCCCCAACGAGAGTTTGCGGACGGCCGGCACCGGGCCCGGCATGGGCGACAGCGTCTGGAAGATGTTCAGCCCCGGGATCGCCACACAAACCGGATGGCTGTACCCGCTGGCCGCGCTCGGGGTCGCGGGCGGCGCATGGGCGCTGTGGCGGCGGCGTGCGGCCCGCACGGACCGGGTGCTGGCAGGCTATGTGCTGTGGGGGTCGTGGCTGGTCACGTTCTTCCTGTTGTTCAGCTTCGGCAGCGTGACCGGACACACCTATTACATGGGTGTCGTCGCCGTGGCGCTGGCCGCGATGGGCGGCGCCGGGACGGTGCCGGCCTGGCGGGCGTGCCGCAGGGGCGGTCGACGGGCCTGGGTGCTGCCCGGCGTGATCGCCCTGAACCTCGCCTGGTGCGTGACCCTGACGTGGTGGTATCCGCACTTCATCCCCTGGTCCGTCCCCACCGCCGCAGCCCTCGGCCTGGTCGCCCTGGTGCTGTCGTGCGTCCGCCGACGGCCGCGCCTCGTCACGGCCGGCCTGGCCGCCGGGCTCGCCGCGGTCCTGCTCATCCCGGCCGCCTGGTCGGCGTCGGCGCTGTCCCTGCGCTACAACCAGCCCGGCTCGCTGGGCCGCGTGGGCCCCACCAGCCATCGGGCGGGCAACCCGCTGGCGAAGCTCGGCCCGACCCGGGAACGCCTGCTGGCCTACCTGACCGCGCACCGAGGCGGCGCCGAGTACCTGGCCGCAGTGCCCGGCTGGGACGAGGCCGCGCCCTACATCATCTCCGCCAACGCGCACGTTCTGCCCGTCGGCGGCTTCACCGGCCGGGCCCCGCATCCGACGTCCGGTGGCTTCCGCGAGCTCATAGGCACCGGACGTCTGCGCTATGTCGTCCTGACACGTGCCGAGGCGAACCTGAGTCCGCGCCACGCGGTCACGTCCGCTGCCATGATCGTGCGCTGGACCGTCGACCACTGTACGGTCGTGCCTTCGGCGGCCTACGGCTCCGGCGACCAAGCGGAGACGCTGTACGACTGCGGCCCGGATCGGGAGAGGGGCCGGGCAGCAGCACATGAGGGTCTGTCATCGCCGTGACACCTTTGTTCCACTGGGAGCCGCAGGTGCGCGGGTGGACGTCCTACTCGTAGTCAGCGTCACCGGACCGCGACTGCCCTTCATCGTTCCGAGCGGTCGGACAGCCGAGTATGAGCTGGGCTCAGTCCTCGTCCTGCGCGCGCCGGTAGAGCTTGGCGATGTCGTCGTCGAAGTATGCGGCGTAGGACACGTCGTCCTTGTCGCCGCCGCCCTGGTGGCCGCCCAGGACGCCGATGACGGTGCCGGTGTGGCTCTTGGGGTCGTAGTCGGTGAGCCAGGGGCTGCCGCTGGTCCCGTCCTCGAGGTGGGTGCACTGGATGCGCAGCTGGGTGTCGCTGAACTTTGTGGTGCGGTTCTGGCATGAGATGGGGGTGTCGCGGCTGGTGGGGTAGCCGGTGACCTCTACCTTGTTGTCGAAGCCGCGGTCTGTGCCGAGAGTGTTGCCGCCCAGGAGATCCTGAATGTTCCTGCCGTCCTTCTGGTCCAGGACGAGGAAGGCGACGTCGAGGTCCTCGTCCTGCGACCTGGTCCAGCGGTCGTCGACGACCACCTTGCTGACCTTCCACAGGCCGGTGGGTTCGTCGCCGTTGCGGTAGCCGGGGGCGAAGACCAGGTCGTTCAGCGGCTGTCCGGAGTCGGCGTCGAAGGCGCAGTGCGCCGCGGTGATCAGCATGTTCCGGCCCGGACTCCGCACCACGCTCGCCGTGCAGAAGTGGGCACCGTGGTCGTCCTTCTCGAAGACCGCGCCGATTCGGGCGTCCTCCTCGGACCTGCGGGGCGTGTACGCGTTGCCGTCCTCGGCCGGGCCCGTAGCGGGGAGGTCCTGGTCCTGGCCCAGCTGGGACTGGCCCGGCTCGCCGGACTTGCCGAAACCGCCGCGCCCGCTGCTGCCGGCCGCATGGGTTTCCCTCGCGGCGTCGCCCACCACTGCGGCTGCCCCGACGATGACCAGCGTCAGAGGCAGGACGGAATGTCTGACTAGCGAGCGCACAAGGTCATTATCTACGCGGGCCGGGAGTTCGGGACGTGCCTGACCGAGAGGCTCCCGTCACAATCCGCCGTTCGGATCTGTCTTCGGCACCCTGGTCGCTCCCGTTGCCGGGTCACCGACGGAAGCGGTCGATCGGTTCAGAAGCAGGTCTCGGTCGCTCCAGGAGAGACCGATAGGGGGCCAGAGGAGTGATCCGGTTCCTCAGAAACGGGTCCAGGAAGGTATCCGCAAGGTGGTCCTCGACGGGCTGTCGTCACCCATGGTCCGGCTCCCGTGCAGGCGTGGTCGGCGATGACCGGCATGCCCGGGCGCTTACAGATCCGGATGATCCGGTGGGCGAGGGTCGTGCCGGCGCAGGTACACCAGGCAGGACAGGAAACCAACGAGGCTGCTGCGCCCATGAGTTGAGACGTCGAACACTTCCCTCAAGGGCACGGAAACCTCGTGCGGTGCGCACACCCGGCGTCACCCGATCAGTGGCTACTCCGAAGCGGCTCAGTGTGCGACCAGCCGCCCGCTCATCCACTGCAGCATCGGCGGGATCTCCCGCTTCCAGGTGTTGAAGTTGTGCCCGCCGCTCGGAAGGATGATCGACGAAATCCTGGTCACGCTCGTGCCCTGCACACTCTTGATGAACTTGAGCGTGTCCTTGAAGTTGTGCTCACCGACCCTGCTGCTGGTGACGAGCAGCGACGTCTCGGGGGCGGCCAGGTGCTTGAGCGCCCAGAAGAGGTCGGCGCTGTGCTGCAGCTTCCTGTCGCCATGGAAGAGGTCCCCGGTGGTGGGGTCGATCGGCGCCCTGTAGTACGGCGACAGGCCCGCTGCGGCCGCGTACGAGCGCGGGTGGTGCATGGCGATCTTGAGTGCGCAGTAGCCGCCGGTCGAGTCGCCGGCGATGCCCCAGCTGGCGGGCGTCTTGTCGACCCGGTAGTGGGCCATCACCGAATCGCGCAGATCCTTGGCGAAGAACGTCTCGGTCCGCGGGCCCCCGGGAACGTCGACGCACTCGGTGTCCCGTGGCGGCGCCACGGTCGGACGTAGCATCACCAGGATCATCGGCTGCACCTTCCCCTTTTTGGCCAGCTGCTGGATCGTGCTCGGGTAGTCCAGCTTGTCCACCAGCGCCTGGGCCGTGCCCGGGTATCCCGTGAGAACGACGGTCACCGGGAACCTGCGCGCGTGGTTCTGCGGCTGGAAGTACTCCGGGGGTAGGTACACGAACGCCGGCGTGGCGAGATGGGTCGTACGGCCGATGATGTCGACCTTCTGGACCTGCCCGGCCATCTGCGGCAGCGCGCTGCTCGCACCGATGACAGGGGAGGCGGAGAGCACTTGGACGGGGCTGCCGCCGCTTTCCGCCATGTGGTCGACGACCACTCCCTGGTCGGTCTCCTGGCCGAACAGGTCGGACCAACTGGCGTAGAAGCCGAACGCCTGGTTGGTGGCGAGTCCCACCGTGGCGAGGGCCGCCACCTGGGTGGCGAGCAGCAACCCGAACCGTCCGCTGACGGCCCGCCAGTTACGCCGGGCCAGGCGCGGCCACAGCCATACCGTGCCGAGGAACAGTACGGCGGCGAGGACGGTCGCCAGCATCAGCACCTTGTCGCTTGTGAGACCCATGGGATGTTACCTGTCTGCGCTTTCTGCCCGGCAGCCGCCCGCACTTCGTCGCGAGGGCTTGCTCTGGTCCTTTGTCGCCGGATGTCCGATCGGGCACGGGATCTCTGGTTGGTTCAATGTCCGGTCGGCGGCTGGATGTAGTCCTCCAGGCGGGCTACCGCGAAGCCCTGTGCCCGGATGCACTTGAGCAGATTCGCGAACATCTCCGTCATGGTGGTGCCCTTGAGCTCCGCAGGACCGCGGAAGTGGGCGAGGATGATGTCGCCGGGGCGCAACTTCTTGCGTGGCTCTTGGTACTGCAGATTGCGTACCTGCATGGATTCGCGCCACCAGACGATCGCTCGCGGCCCGCAATCTCCCACCGCGGTCTTGGTGTTGTTGTTGTACGCCCCGTAGGGCGGCCGGAAGAGGAACGGGGCGGTGCCGAACTGCTGAGTGAGGATCTTCTGATCGCCGCACACCTCTTGCTTCTGGCGGCTCAGAGGGATGGTGTTCATCGCGGGATGGTGCAGGGTGTGGTTCTGGATGTGGTTGCCCATCGCCTGCAGTGGCTTGAAGTACCCATAGTCCGACTTGATGGCGTCGTTCATCAGGAACATCGTGATCGGGATCTTCAGGTCCCGCATCATCTCGATGAACTTGGGGTCCTTTTCCAGTCCGTCGTCGACGGTGATGAAGACGACCTTCTGGGATGTCGGTACATGGCTGAAGACCGGGATCGGGCCGGTCGCCGACAGCTTGAGGGGTTTGTCCGCGGGGGGCTCGGGAGTCGCGGGCAGCGGTGTCAGGCCCCACTTGTGCCAGGTGGCGGGCTCAGCCGTGACGTGCGACGTGGCCCCGGGGGTGCCGCGGACGCCGGCGGACGTCGACGAGGTGGCCGCCGGGCCGGTCGCGTTGCCACCGCTCATGCCGCAGCCGCCTACGGACACAGCCAGGAGCACGCTGACCAGCGGGGCGCAGAACCTGCTGCCTGTGTTGCGTCGCTTCACCGCACCGCTCTCCTGCCTGCAAAGCTGACCTTGACTCTGCTGGAAGGTAACCGCGGCATGAAAAGCGAAGTTCAGCGGTGTGAAAGGTGAAGTTCGGCGGAGGGTGAGAATATGACCAGAGCCCACGACGCCGCCGTCGGCACCGTCGCGCAGGCTGTCGTCCTCGTCGACGAGAACCCCGTCTTCGTCACCGCGCGCGACTAAGGCGACGTCGGCCCACCGCAGCGGAACGCACGCCGCTCTCGCCCTCCGGCACCTGCACGGCAGAGCCGCCCGACCGAAGAGTGTTGCAGAATGGTTGATAGCGGACATGTCGCCGGTAGTGGGGATCCCCGCACAGCGGGGTGACGTCGGCGTCGGCAACCGTGGAGGGGCGTGGCAGATGGTGATCGTGGGGGACTTCTCCGGACGGCCCGCCTGACGTCGGCGCTAGGATCGCGCCATGGGGCGGGGCGAACAGCGAAGTCAGGCCACGGACCCACATTGGCAGTGGCCGCCCGGAGACGAAGAGGCTCCGGCACTGGCCGACTTCAAGGCCGTCTGCTACGAGATCGCTCGCCGAACAGGTGGGCACGTCGAGTCGGTGTCCGACGGTCGCTTCCCGCCCAGCTTTCACCACGTAGTGATCGCTTTCCGTGATCGCCGGGTGGCGGTCCTGTGCCATCAGACCCTGCCGCTGCTCGCCCTGGCAGCTCCTCCCGGCGAGTCGTCCTTCTGGCCGCTTTCTTTCGTCGACGACCCCGCCATCGGATCGGCCATCGCGGCCGTGTCGCGGATTCGTCTGCTGACGGCGGCCGAGCTGGACATGGACTGGTCGCGGGCGGCCACCCAGCCGCCGGCGGCGCTGGCCCAGGGGAAGGATCTGACGTACTGGCGTCCTGGATCTGTCGGGGACGTGATCTTCAACATGTGGGACTGACCCGTACCTGATCAGAGGACGACATCCGAGGCCGCGAGACGGTCGCTGGCGGCGGCGAGACCGACCCGGACCGGGAACGCCGTCGACCCCGGTAAGCCGCCGGCGGGCCGACGTGCCGTTCCTGGTGTGCCCGCGTCTGCATCCGGCCGACGGCCGACCAACGAACCAGACACGTAGTGCCAGGTCGTCGGCAAGGAAGGCGAGGCGGGGCATGGACCTGAGAGATGCACGGATTCTGGTGCCGGGTGCCACCGGGGAGATCGGGGCGGCGCTCGCCGTACGACTGTGCGCCCTCGGTACGCGCACGGCACTGGCCGGACGTGACCGCGAGGCCCTCACCCGTGTCTCGGCGGCGTGCGAGCACGCTCCCGCCCGCACCTTCGACGCCTGGGACGCCGACTCCTGTGCGAAGACCGTCGACTGGGCGGCGGCGGAACTGGGCGGCTTGGACGGCGTCGTCGTATGCGTCGGAGTCGCGGCCTTCGGGTCGGCCGGGGAGGTGGAGGACGCGGTGTCCGAACACCTGATGGCGGTGAACGCGCTGGCCCCCATGGCGTTCCTGCGGGCCGCCGGGGACCGGTTGCCCGAGGGCGGCGTCCTCGCGGCCGTCACCGGGATCGTCGCCGAGGCGGCACCGGCTCGGATGGCGGACTACGCCGCCGCCAAGGCCGCGCTGGCCACCTGGCTCACGGCGGTCCGCCGGGAGCGGCGACGCCAGGGCGTGACCGTGCTGGAGATCAACCTGCCCCACATGGACACGGGCTTCGCCGGGCGCGCCGTCGCGGGCCAAGCGCCGCCGCTGCCGCGGGGATTGCCCGTTCCGGAGGCAGTGGACGTGATCGTGCGGGCGCTCTCCGAGGGGGCGAGACTTGTGCGTCCCGGCAGCGGTGCGGCACTCGAAGTGGTGCGGTAGGGCGGACATGCCGAGGAGACGTCTCGCGTACGGCCCTTCGTACCACCGCACCCGGCCCGCGGAGGCGTTGACCCCGCTGGCTCCGCGTACGGTGCGGCGCGTGCTGTTCCGGCAGCGCTGGCGGGACCTGGTGTTCCTGCACTGGCCCGCCGACCCGTTCGAGGTGGCCCGGCTGCTGCCGGCCGGCACCGTGCCCGACCTCCACCAGGGCCGGGCGTACGTCGGCCTGGTCTTCTTCCGCATGGACGACCTCGCCTTCGGCCGGGCGCCGGCCCTGCCCTACCTGGGGAGCTTCGGCGAGGTCAACGTCCGCCTGTACAGCCGCGACGCCACGGGACGCCGCGGGGTGGTGTTCCGTTCGCTCGACTGCGACCGACTGCTGCCCGTACTGGCGGCCCGCGGCGCGTTCGGCCTGCCCTACCGGTGGTCCCGCATCCACAGCCAGTGGTTCGACAGCCGGCTGCTGTACCGCACGGGTGGGCGCCAGGGTGCGCGAGCCGCCGCACGGGTGTGGCTGGACGTGGCGGACGAGCCGGTGGCGGCCACGCCGCTGGAGGAGTTCCTCACTCAGCGCTGGGGGCTGCACGAGCGGTTCCTCGGGCGCACCTACTACCTCCCCAACGCACACCCCGCCTGGTCCTTCCGCAGGTGCACCCTGCTGGGCTGGCAGGACGAACTGGTCGCGGCGGCCGGGCTGTCGAGGCCGCAGGGCGAGCCCGTGAGCGTTCTGTACGCTCCCGGTCTCCCGGTGGTCTTCGGCCCGCCGGTGCCCCTGCCCGCACACGCCACGCGGCCCGGCTGACCCACCCCGGCACGACGGCGCCGGGATCAGTCCGCCGACGTCCGCCGGCCCATGGCGGCCAGCAGCTCTCCAGCCGCCCACCCGGGCCCCCGCCGCCGTACCGCCGCGGCCAGACCGGGCATACGCGGGCTCGCGGTCCGCCACAGCGTCCCGAGCGCCGCAGGGACATCGGCCGGCGACAGCGTGTTCGGGTCGAGCACCACACCGGCACCGGCGCGCTCCGCGTCCCGGGCCACGGAGAACTGGTCGCTGGAGAACGGCAGCACCACCGCGGGCACGCCCGCCCGCAGGCATTCGGTGAAGGAGTTGCTGCCACCGTGGTGCACCATCGCGTCCACCCGCTCCAGGAGCGCGCGCTGGGGCACCGACGGCACCACCACGGTCCGTTCGCCCGCGAGATCGGCCAGCGCGGCGGCCCGTTCTCCGGCCGCGACGACGACCGACACGTCCGGCATGCCGTCGAGCAACCCGGTGACGACGGTGCGCAGGACGTCGTCGCGCGCGGACAGGAACGTACCGAGCGCGACGAGGACGAGCCTCTCGCCGCTCGAACGCAGCAGTTTCAGGCGCGCCTCCCACTTCGCGTCGAGGGGGTCCGGGAGTGCGGCCATGTGCCCGGCGAACAGGCGCACCGGTCCCGGCGGAGGCGTCGGCAGCCAGCGGAACGCCGGGTAGGCGTAGACGACTGCGTGCGGCGAGCTGTGGGCGAAGGCGCGGCCCGGAGCCGGCCGGGAAGGCGCGTGCCGCCGGGCGAAGGCCGCGAACAGGGCGGTGAAGGCCTCGTCGCTCTGCCGCGCCGCGGCCCTCAGCTCCCGCAGCCGCTCCGGTTCGGGCCGCAGTGCGTCGGGCCAGGCGTAGGGGACGCCGAAGTAGGCGTCGGGGCCGGAGAGCACATAGCTGGGATGTCCGGGGCAGAAGGTCGCGTAGGGCACGCCCAGGCAGTGCAGGGCCAGGGTGACCGGGTAGCTGAGCTGGTCCACGACGTACCAGTCGGGGCGCAGCCGTCGGTCGGCCGAGCGCAGCGCGTCGAGCACCCCGTCCGGGTCGGCCAGCATGTCAGCCCGCCGATGGCGGGTCTGGACCAGCAGCGTCGACACGGCACCCTTCCTGGTGGCGTCCAGGAACTCCGCCAGCCGGGCCGCCTCCCGGGCGTCCTGTTCGGTCGCCTCGGCCACCCCGGTGTTGGCATTCCGCGTCACGGAGAGCGGCTCGAAGCCCACCCCGGCCTCCCGCGCCAGATGCTCGAAGGTCGGAGCGCAGGCGAAGTACACGTCCGCACCGCGCCGGCGCAGAGCCCCGGCCAGGACCGACAACGGTCGCGCGTGGGACATGAACGGGGGACTTACGACAACGACACGCGGCATGCGAACCCCTCGGCCAAGGCATCTTCCGCCCGCTGTCCAGCAGGCCCGGGCCAGCGCATCGTAGCCACGTTCGGGCAGGTCGGACGGTGTGGCAATGAGCACCGGAGGCAGGTGCATCCGGAAGGCCGACACCCCGCGAACCACAGAGGTCAGCGCCGTCCCTGAGACAGGAGAACCCGTGGCCGGCACCGCTTTCGCAGCCCCCTCGGCGGCTCACGACCCCGCACGGCCGGGAAGAACGGGCCACGAGACCCGCGACCCCTTGGTGGCCGCCCGCACCGCGTTCTTCAACGGCTCCGGCTGGACCGCGCACCTCCACGGGCCGAGGCACGACAGACGTCTTCCGGACGCCCAGGGCGAACTGGCGAAACTACTGGAAGCCGAGTACGAGCTGCGGGCCGTCCCGCCCGGCGAGGGAGCCGGAGTGGACCGCCGGGACAAGGCCGTGGCGGGACTGCGTCGCGCCGCCCGGCTGGGCGTACCGCTGACGCCGGAGGCCCTGCTCGCCCACCGGGAGGGCGACCCCCGCCTCATGGCCGTGCTGACCGAGCTGTGGCCGGAGACCGTGCGCCGGCACGGCCCCCGGCACGCCGAGGAGGTACTGCGCGCCATGCTCGGCGAGCCCTGCGACGGACCGGTCGCAGGCCACCTGCTCGACCTCGCGGTGGGCGCCGGCCTGCATCCCCTCACCCCGGTCGAGAGCGCGTCGCTCGCGCGCACCACCACGCACCGGGCCGTACGCCACTCCGCCTGGCGGTACCTGCGTCAACTCCCCGGCGGCCCCGCCCATCTGCCCCATCCTTCCCGGGCCGGGGACGCCTACGAACGGCTCCTGCTGGCGCCCCCGGTACCCGCCTTCGGCCCGGAGAGGCGGGGGCCCGCGGGCCGGCTGGTCGCCCAGAGCATGCTGCTGGGCGGCCTGGACACCCCGGGGCAGGGGATGAGCGGTGGACTGGCGGTGCTGCTGGGCGGGCTCGGCGACCGGCTGGCCACGACCGACGGGATATCCGGCGTCATCACCGTCGTGACCGCCGGGCACGAGGACCTCGCCGCCGACGACCGGCTGGCCTACGAACGCGCCCCCGGGCACTGGGTCCTGCGGCTCCCCGTGGACGCCCCCTCGGCCCCGGCCCAGGTCGAGATGCACCGCCACCGCCCCGCACTCACCTGGTGGGCGGTCCGCCTGCTCGGCGCCATGCCACGGCCCCTGGACGTCCTGCACGTCAGATACGCCGACGACGGCAGCCTGGCCCTCGCCGACGCCGCCGAGCGCCTGGGCGCCGCGCTGGTCTTCACGGCCACGCCCGACCCGCACCGCGGACTCGCCGAACGCCATGCCGAGAGCGATCCCGCCGACCCCACGGCGGCGGACGGCCTCCGGCACGATCTGCACCGGGTCTTCCTGGCCGACCGGCTCGTCGAGCGCGCGGACACGGTCGTCGGTATCCCCGGACGCGGCGGCACCCGTGAACTCGTCCGCCACTTCCCCGGCCTCGCCCAGCTCAACGCAGGACGCGGACCCAGCGCCCCGCCCGAAGGCATCGCCCCCTACCAGCCCGCACCCGACGAGGACGACCGGCGGCGCGAGGCGCTGAAGCGGCTCTACCGGGACGGGACGCGCCCCGACGCCCTCGACCCCCGCGACCGCGAACTGCCCGCGCTGCTGTGCGTGGGCCGGCTGCACCCGGTCAAGCAGCAGGACCTCCTGGTCCGGTCCTGGCTGGCGACGGGCGCCCACCACACCACGACCCTCGTCCTCATCGGCGGCAGCCCCGGCGCCGGCACCGCCGCGGAGGACGACGTCCGCCGCCGCATCGACACCCTCCTCGCCCCGTACCCGCAGGCCGCGCGCCGCCTGGCGCTGCTGCCGGCCCTGCCGAACAACGAGGTACGCCGACTGCAGCGTGCCCTGGCACAGCGCACGGCCGACGCCCGCTGCTGGTACGTCTGCCCGAGCGCGAAGGAGGAGTTCGGGATAGCGGTCCTGGAGGCGATGGACGCCGGCCTTCCCGTCGCCGGTCCGCGCCGCGGGGGAGTCGCGCACTACCTCCGCGACCAGGTCAACGGGCTCCTGATGGACACATCCGGCCAGGCGGGCCTGATGCGGGGCCTACGGCGGGTCGCCGCCACCTCCGTCGACGACCGGCGCCGTTACGCGGCTGCGGGCAGGAAGCTGGTCGCCGAGCGGTTCTCCGTGACACGCATGGCCGACGAACTGGCCGCCGAGTACACCGCCCTGCACACCGACTGACCAGTGGGCGGGCCGGACGAGTACCTGTTCGGCAGCCTCACGATCTGCGGTACCGCCGTGGGACCCACCGACGCCGACCCCGTGGTGTGCGGGCTCGGCGAGGCGCAACAGCGGGACAGTGCCTGCAGGGACAGCATCGGCGAGCGGCGGGGTGTCGGGCATGTCGGTTCCTGAGCGTACGGGCCGCCCCACTGATCGCAGCGGCCTCGTGGTCTGTGATCGCGGTCGGGGCAGTGAGACTTCCCCCCCAGAGGTTTGCGCACGTCAGCCGCGCCCGGCTGGTAGGGCCGGTCGTCGCGCTTGACAATAGGCAGGTAAATACCTGCATAATGTCGAGCGTGAGCCTCGAAGCAATAGCGATGGACTCGGTGTTCAAGGCGCTGGCCGATCCCACTCGGCGACTCCTGCTCGACCGGTTGCGCGAGCACAACGGGCAGACGCTGCGCGAACTGTGTGAACGCCTCGACATGTCACGCCAGTCGGTGACACAGCATCTGGACGTCCTCGTGCGTACCGACCTCGTCACCGTCGTACGGCGCGGCCGGGAGCGGCTGCACTACCTGAACCCGACCCCGATCCACGAGATCGAGGAGCGCTGGATCTCCGGCTTCGACAAGCCCCGCCTGCAAGCGATCAGCGCCATCAAGCGCCAGGCAGAGGAGTACGCCATGACCGAAGCACCTGCACCAGTGCCGGACTATGTATATGTCACCTATATCCGCGCCCGTGCGGAGCAGGTGTGGCAAGCCCTGACCGATGCCGACCTGACGGCGCGCTACTGGGGTCACGCGAATGTCTCCGACTGGCAGCCGGGCTCGGCCTGGGAGCACCGGCGAGCCGACGGCTCGGGCAAGGTCGACGTGGTGGGCCGCGTCCTGGAAACCGAGCCCCCGACCCGGCTGGTCGTCACCTTCGACGACGCCCCCGATGCCGAATCGCCGAGAGAGCCGTCGGTCGTCACCTTCCTCGTCGAGCCGCATGAGGACATCGTCCGCCTCACCGTGACCCACGAGAGGCTCCCCAACCAGGAGATGCTGGGCGGCATCTCCGCCGGCTGGCCGGCCGTGCTGGCCAACCTCAAGTCGATGCTGGAGACGGGCGAGGTCCTGCCGCAGGCGCCCTGGGAGATGTCCCGCGCCCACACCTGAGCCGCGCCGCTTCGCCCGCGGTTCATTCCGTCTACGCCCGCACAGACAGGTGCCATACATGCTGGACACCGGCTCACTCCAGGACGCCTACCGAACGCTGCTTGACGCCGCCGCCACCGTGGCCAGCGCCGACGACCCCAACCCCGCCCCACCGGACGGCGAGTGGAACGCCGACGAGATCCTCGCGCACGTCTCTCTCGTCAGTGCCGCCACCATCGCCGCCATCGCAGGCATCGAAGCGGGGGCCAACACGACGTACGACAACCGGATCGCACTCGACGTCTGGACCATCCGGCGCACCATCGCGCACGCAGGCGGCAACGCCGGTCTCCGGGAGCGCATCCGTGGACAGGCAGCTGCGCTGTGCGCACTCGCCCGAAGCGCGGCGCTCAGCGACGCCGAGCTCGGCACCCTGGTGCCTGCCCGGCTCCTGTCCAACGACACCCTCCTGGTCGATCAGCCCATGCCACTGCGCGACATCGTCACTGGCCTGGCGAAGGCAGAACTGCCCGGCCACACGAAACAGCTCCTCGCCCTCCTCCCCGAGCGAGCCATGAACGAGGCCACGCGCTGACCACGGCACATGACCACACCGGTGGAGACGGACGTGGCCGCGGACCCACGTCCAGCCGGCGCACCGCATGCTCCGGCGACCTTCGTGCCGCTCCGGTCTCGGCGGCAGGTCGAAGCGCCTGCCGACCCGGTCGCCGGTGAGCACCTCTGCCGATGAGCACCTCTGAGGGAGCTGAAGGATCCGTTCGACGGTTGGCCCGGGACGGGTACCCGCCCCCCAGCTCACCCATCCGGACGGCTCGCGGAATAGCCCGGACAGGCCCTGGGTTGACGCCGACCAGACGTATGCGTGTGCATCGACTCGAAAGGCAGGGCCTGTCGTGAAGATTGGCATCATCGGCGCGGGCAACATCGGCGGCAACCTCACCCGGCGGCTGACCGCCCTCGGTCACGACGTCTCCGTGGCGAACTCCCGTGGCCCGCAGACCCTCACCGAACTGGCCGAGGAGACCGGAGCGACGCCGGTACCGGTGGAGGAGGCGGCGCGTGACGCGGAGATCGTCGTCGTCACCGTCCCCCTGAAGGCCGTCCCGAACCTGCCCTCCGGCCTGCTCGACGGGGCCGCCGAAGGCGTCGTGGTGATCGACACCGGCAACTACTACCCACAGCAGCGCGACGGGAAGATCGCCGGGATCGAGGACGAGGGCCTGACCGAGAGCCGCTGGACCGAGCGGCAGATCGGGCACCCCGTCATCAAGGCCTTCAACGGCACCTTCGCCATCGACATCCTGGAACGTGCGCGCCCGGCGGGCGCCCCCGACCGGCAGGCCCTGCCGGTGGCCGGCGACGACGAGGCGGCCAAGCGGAAGGTCAGGGCGCTGATCGACGAGCTCGGCTTCGACACCGTGGACGCCGGCGGGCTCGACGACTCCTGGCGCCAGCAGCCGGGCACCCCTGTGTACGGCCTGCGCGAGGGCGTCGACGGAGTGACGAAGGCGCTGGCCGCGGCGAGCCCCGAGCGTACGGCGGAGTGGCGGGCCTGACGCGATCGGCTCGGGCGATCTCCAGCGGCCGGTGCGGCCTCTCCGGCAACTTGATCCCGACCGGACCCCCGGGCCGCACCCCGCCTCCGCGCAGGAGGACATCCAGCGAGCCCCGCCCGGTGCCAAACCGCACTGTTCCGCGCCCCGCCCGACGCTTGTCGGCCAGGCCGATGGCGAGCCGGACCATGCCGCGGTCGGTGCGGTGCGGCTGCCCTACGCCCCTGGCGTCAAGCGAAGGCGTTGCGCAGGTAGGCGGGCAGTGGCGGGCAGACGGCTGGGTCTGCTTTCCGGTCATGGTCGATGAGTTGGTCGGCGGGCATGACGATGTGGTTGCCGTGGTCGGTGCGGACGACGGCGCGGAACGCTTCGCCGCGGCTGTCCCGGCTGGCGAGGTAGGCGGCCAGGGCGGCCCGGCCCAGCTCGGCGGGTCCGCAGGCGGTGGCGGCAGCTGAGGCCGTCGGCCGGTTCGAGTGGGACCGTGGACGCCCGGGTCCTAACGCAGCGCGGCGGCGACCAGGCCGTCGAGAGCCTCGCGCGGTACTTCGCCGCCGTTCACCAGTCGGTCGAAAACCAGTCCGTCGATGCAGGTCAGCAGAGTGTGAGTGCGGTTCTCGACGTCTGTGACGCCGTGCGTGGTGAGGAACATCCGGACGGCCTCGCGGCCGGCGTTCTCGCGGGGCACGAGTATCGCTCGCAGCTCAGGGTCGCGCACGCTCTCGACGGCGCAGGCATGGCGGGCGAGCGAGCGGCGGCGGCCCTCGCCGGTGAGTCGCTGCCGGGTGAGCAGCACCATGCCGTCCACCAGTTCCTCGACGGTGCGCAGGGGTGGAAGCTCTTCGGCCATCGTTTGAAGTTCTGCCTGGTCGAGATGGACCAGGCGGGTTACGAGTCCGGTCAGCAGCGCGGCACGGGTGCGGAAGTAGGCCGAGGTGGTGCCGGGCGGCATGGCGGACTTCCGATCGACCGCGCGGTGGGTCAGGCCGCGTATCCCTTCGTCGACGAGCACGTCGAGAGCCGCGTCCGCCAGAAGAGTGCGCCGATCCGAAGCCATGGCCCCTTTCTACACCCGTAGAGACTCGGGATAGGGTGCGCTTCTACAGATGTAGAAGATGGGGGCTCCGGCATGGGGAACACGGCAGTGGTGCTCGGAGGGGGCGTCGGCGGGCTGGCCGCCGCGATCGGTCTGTTTCGCATCGGATGGGACGTGACGGTCATCGAGCGTGCGTCCATGCTCGATGACGCGGGGGCAGGCATTTCACTGGCCGCCAACGGCCTGCGGGCACTGGACGAACTGGGGGTCGGCGACGCGGTTCGGGAGGCATCGCGAGGCCAGTACAGCGGCGGCACCCGGACGCCCCGGGGCGGCTGGCTGGCCCGGATGGACGGCTCGACGCTGGAGAAGGCGGTGGGCGCACCGATCATGGGCATCCCCCGCTCCGACCTGCACCGACTGCTCCGCGACTGCCTGCCCGCCGAATCACTGGTGACCGGCTCGGAGGCGGCCGGGGTCGAGCAGACCGGCCCTGAGACGGTTCAAGTCGACTGCCGCACCACGGTCCTGAACGCCGGTCTGGTGGTCGCGGCCGACGGCATCGGCAGCAAAACTCGCAGCCGTCTTTTCCCACACCATCCCGGCCCGGTCTACAGCGGCTCGACGGTACTGCGTGCCATCACCGAGCGCGCGGTCGATCTGCGGACCGACTTCGAGCTGACCTGGGGCCGCGGCGCGGAATTCGGGCACATCGCCTTCCGGGACAGGCGGGCCGAGTGGCACGCCGTCCTCAGCCACCCCGCCGGCACGCGGTTCGCCGACCCGCTGGCCGAACTGCGCCGACGGTTCCACACCTGGCACGACCCGATCCCCGCCATGCTCGACGCGACCCGGCCCGAGGCCGTGCTGTATCACGACGTGAACGAACTGCGTACGCCGCTCACCTCATACGCGGTCGGTCGGATCGCGCTGCTCGGTGACGCGGCCCATGCGATGACCCCCAACCTCGGACAGGGGGCCTGTCAGGCACTGGAGGACGCGGTAACCCTCGCCGCCGCCCTCGCCACCGAGTCCACCGTCGACGCCGCGCTCGCTCGCTACGACGCCGAGCGTCGGCCCCGCAGCCAGGCCGTCGCACGGGCTGCCCGGCAAGCCGGCAGAATGGGCCAACAGCTCTCCCACCCACTGGCCGTCCCCCTGCGGAACACGGCGATGCGACTGACTCCATCCCGGGTCGCCACACGTATGATCCTGCGTCATCACGCCTGGGTTCCGCCGTCGCTGAGCTGATCCGGTTCGTGCCCGCCACCTCACGACCCGAACGGCGCCGTCGCCACCCTGGGGGCCTGCGAGTTCCCGGTCGAGTGGCACTCGCCGGCGTGATGTACGCGCTGCGAACCGGTGTCGTCCGGCGCGATGTTCCGACGGAGTCCGTGGGTTGCTCCGGTGTGACGGCCTGGCGCCGCTGCGGGACTGGACCGAGGCCGGCGTCTGGCCGCGCCTGCACGCCCCGTTGCTGACCTGCATCGACGGACTGGTTTTTCGACCGACTGGTGAACGGCGGTGAGTACCGCGCGAGGCTCTCGACGGCTTCGTCGCCGCCGCGCTGCGTTAGGTGCCCCCTGCTTGGAGGCGAGCCCCGACGCGATGTTCTTCAGAGGCATGCTCGGGCCGATCCGCGGGTCTCGGTCGGCACGCGCAGATCATGCTTCTTGCCTTCGTCTGGGCCTAGGAAAGCGCCCACGCTATTAGGCCGTTCGGCCCGGGCCCTGCGCGCGGTGCTGCCTGCGTGACTGCACCCAACACGGACCCTTTCATTGCCCTTTACGTTGCTTGCCCTATGGCAAGGGAGTGGCTGATTCTGGCCCGTATGTGGGGTGGTTCCGTGGGAATGGAAAGAATCTTTGTGCGATTCCTGTGACAACTTGTGTGGGCCCGGTGGCTGTTGGAGCTGTCGGGGTCTGTCTCTCCATGGGGGAAAGTCATGCGCACACGTGCCTTGGGCACGTCTCTTCGGCATGCGCGGAGGAGATCAGGAGCGGCTGCCGCCGTGGCGGTGGTGACGGCGGCGGCGCTCGCGGCGGCGGTCCTGCCCGCCACGACGGCGACAGCGGCCGACGGCAAACCCGTATCGGCGTGGGGCAAGGGCAGCCCCGACTTCAGGATGCCGGCGGTGAAGGTCGGTGCGAACCGGCCGGTGAAGTCGAAGCCGTCGAAGAACCCGACCGCGTACGCGCCGTGGAGGCGTGAGCAGCGGGCGCACGCCAAGGCCGCAGCCTCCGGGAAGGAGGCCGCGTCCTCGGGTGTCGCGGCGAAGGCGTCGCTGATGAGCCTCGTCCCGGAGGGCCAGGGCAACGTGCCCTGGCACCGCTACACCAGCTTCGCGATCACGGACACTCTGAAGGCGAAGGTCGACTACTCGACCGGCAACCTGATGCTGACGGCGACGGACTTCGACATCGCCGGCGTGGGGCAGCGCCTGATGCTGGCGCGGACGTACAACTCGCTCGATGCCCCCTACGGGCGCGTCTCGCAGCGCTGGTGGCAGCAGTACGAGCGCTACCTGTCCATCTCCAGCAGCGAGGTGATCCTCTACGACGCCTCCGGCGCCACCGTCCGCTTCACCAAGAACAGCGACGGCTCCTTCACCACCCCCAAGGGGTACTCGGAGGACCTGAAGAAGAACGCGGACGGCACCTACACGCTGACGAAGTGGAAGTCGGGCTCGAAGGAGACCTACAACGCCAACGGCTGCCTGAGCAAGG
Organism: Streptomyces collinus Tu 365; assembly: GCF_000444875.1. NCBI lineage: Bacteria > Bacillati > Actinomycetota > Actinomycetes > Kitasatosporales > Streptomycetaceae > Streptomyces > Streptomyces collinus. The sequence goes on from NC_021985.1 coordinate 7,975,343, forward strand.
TCACCGACCGCAACCACGGCAGCATCACCGTCGCCCAGCACGACGAAACCGGCGAGAACAAGGGCTTCAAACTCACCGAGACCCGCTCGGGCCGCTGGATTGACCTCGTCAAGACCTACCCCTCGCAGTGGCAGGCCAAGGACAACACCGGCCGCACCGCCGTCTACAGCCTCGACCCGAGCGGCAACCTGGCCACCACCACCGACACCGAGGGCAAGACCGTCACCTTCGGCTACGACGGCTCCGGCCGCGTCGCCAAGATCACCACCGCCGAAGGCCGGGTCACCGTCTTCACCTACGACGACGTCAACCGCGTCACCTCGATGCTGCGCGCCACCGGCTTCAACGCCTCCGGGAGCACGGGCCCGACCTGGACGTACACCTACAGCTCCACGTCGGCGACCGCGGCCGGCACGACCACGGCCAAGGACCCGGAGCTGCACGCCACGAAGTACGACCACGACGGCGACGGCCAGGTCACCGACGTGACGGACGCGCTGCAGCATCACCGCTCGACGAAGTTCGACGCCAACCACAACATCGACACGGCCACCGACGCGATGGGCGCGGGCACCACCCCGGGCAACGTCACCGACTACGGATTCAACTCCCGCAACAACCTAGAGACCGTCTCGATGCCCACCGGCGGCAAGACGGTCAACTCCTGGCAGACCATCGCCGGCGGCGACGTACCGAAGGACTCCACCAACGCCGACGGCGAGAAGACGAGCTTCACCTACGACACGGTCGGCAACACCACCTCGGTCGCCCAGACCGGCACCGGCGGCGGCAGCGTCTCCTACGACTACAACCCCGCCACCCCGACCTGCGGCGGCTTCGAGGGCCAGCGCTGCGCGCAGAAGACGAAGATGACGTCGACGAAGACGGTGCAGACCGACTTCCATTACGACGCCAAGGGCAACCTGGAGTGGGCCAAGCCGCCGGCACCGCTGGACAAGACGACGTACACCTACGACGACCTGGGCCGCACGGCGTCGGCCACGGACGCGCGCGGGGTGACCTTCACGTACACGTACGACAACATGGACCGCATCCGCACCGTCTCCGCACCGAACTCGGTGAAGGTCGAGTACTGGTACGACGGCGACGGCAACCTGGTCCAGCGCTCGGACGGCACGGGGACGGTGAAGTACGAGTTCGACCCGCTGCAGCGCGAGACGGTCCGTCACCTCCAGGACGGCTCCCAGACGCTGCTGGCCTACACCCCGGCGGGCAACGTGGACTACTACCAGGACCCCGCGGGGAAGGTCGACTACACCTGGAACGAGGTCAACAAGCTCAAGGAGCTGAAGGACCCGCAGGGTGCGGTGACGACGTACGATTACAACAACGACGACGTCCGCACCACGACCACCTACCCCGGCGGCACGGTGCAGAAGGTCGACGTCGACGCCTCCAGCCGCCCCAAGAACATCAAGGTGACCTCCGACCAGGGCACCCTGGTCGACCTCGGCTACACCTACGGCTACGGCACGAACGCCGCCACCGACGGCAACAAGATCCGCACCAGCACGGACAACGTCACCGGGCTGAAGCGCACCTACTCCTACGACGGCGCGGGCCGCTTCTCCTACGCCAAGGAGGAGAAGAACGGCACGATCGCCGACTCCTGGCAGTACTGCTACGACCTGGCCGGCAACCTCACCTCCCAGGGCGCCGACCAGGGCTGCCCGCGCGGCACCACCTACACCTACAACGACGCCCAGGAACTCACCGCCAAGTCCAGCACCAGCGGAAGCTGGTCCTACGACGCCATCGGCAACGAGACCGCAGGCGCCTCCACCGACGACTACACCCGCACCGGCGAGACCTGGACCGACCACTCCCAGATGTCGTCGATCACGGTCAACAACAAGACCTACGACGGCCAGTACGGCTCCACCGACCAGAGCGAGCGTATCCGCCTCGGTGACACCTACTTCCACAACGGCCCCCTCGGCCTGTCCGCCAAGACGACCGCCGGCGTGGACATGGGCTTCAACCGCGAGCCCGGGGGCACCTTGAACTCCATGACGACCGGGGGCAAGGCGTACTACTACCTCACCGACGCGATCGGCTCGGTGATCGGTCTGGTGGACGTGGACGGCAACAAGGTCGACACCTACACGTACAGCCCCCGCGGTGTTCGTCTGCTCGCCCAGTCGACGGAACCGGTGGCCCAGCCCTACCGCTTCGCCGGCAACTACCAGGACCCCACCGGCCTGTACCACCTCAAGGCCCGCTACTACGACGCCAACGTCAGCCGCTTCACCCAGTCCGACCCCTCCGGCCAGGAACAGAACCCCTACCTCTACGCCGAGGGCGACCCCGTCAACCGCATCGACCCCAACGGGTTGCTGTCGCTCGACGTGGGGGGCGAGGCTTGCTACTGGGTGTGCATAGGCGCTGGCGCAAGCATCAACGAGGACGGCGGCGTCCACCCGTACCTGTCCGTAGGACTTGGCACCCCCGGAGTAAGTGGTGACCTGGGTCTGGCCTCAGGCTCAGCGGGGCCGGGATGGACCGGCGAAGTGGCGTGCGGGCTAGGTCCTGCGGACCTGTCTGTCGCTACGGATGGGTCGGAAGGTGTCGGCACGGGTGGAAGTACCGGCAAGTGTTCAGGAACGGTCAAGTACACCTTCTAAGGAAAACGAGGCATACGCCCATGCAGAGCCTTCTTCAACTGGCCAATGGTAGGCCCGCTGGACCTTCCTGGTCCCCGTACCTGATGGTTGGCCTCTTCGTCATCGCTGCGATAGTGATGATCGGTCTCTATGCCAGAAGTCGGCGACGCAGCAAGTAGAGGAGTTCTTCTGTGGGCGCTCTCTGTGGGCGCCCACAGTCTTGACCAGTAAGGACAGTCATGCATGTTCTTGTGGGTGTGCTGGTTACCGCGTTCGGGGTGGCTATCGCAGTGTTCGGACCCACCTTCTCCAAAGCTGTCGGAAGCAGAGCCAGTGGGCGTTTCGATCAAAGCAATGCTGTGGCCTTTCGTGCGATCGGTGTCATGCTCGCGCTCGTGGGGCTGCTCTATGTCATCGGAGTCGTCGGCTGACTGAGCTCTTTCAGTGTGACCACTGATCGGGTGGCCGGCCGGTGTCCCGCAACGCACGAGGCTCCTGTGCCGGTGAGAGAGGTGTTCGCCGTCTCAACTCAGCAGTGCGGGAGCCTCGTTGATTCCCTGTCCTACGCCTACTTACGAGTTGGTGCGCGATAGCGGGCGGGTCGTGTTTGGCCTGCTCGCGGCCTGTTTCAGACGGTGACGGTGCGGTCGGAGACGAGGCCGGCGACGGCTCAGTACGTGTCAGGCAGCGGTCAGATGCGTCGCTTGACCTGATGGCTCCGCGCGACGCCGGACGCCTGCTCGGCGAGGGTGGAACCGTCCCGTCCCATCTGACGTGCAGGTATATGGATCGCCTGAGATACGGGAACGCGTGGGAGGTTGGGGGAGCGGTGTCGACCGAGGACGACGTCGAGCAGTTCGCGGCGCTGCTGCGCCGGCTGAAGGACCGCACGGACCGGAGCTACGGCTCACTGGCCCGCCGTCTCGGCATGAACACCTCCACGCTGCACCGCTACTGCGCGGGACAGGCGGTCCCGCAGGACTACGTCCCGGTGGAGCGGTTGGCTGCCTTCTGCGGAGCAACACCGGAGGAACGCCTCGATCTGCACCGCCTGTGGCTGCTCGCGGTGATGGCACGACAGAGGCCGAGGGCGGGGGAGGAGGCAGCGGAGCAGACAAAGACCGAGGGGGCACCGGGGCCGACAGGGGACGGGCGGGCTTCGGGTCCGGACAGCCGGACAGCGGCGCGTGCGGGTGGCAGCACGCGCAGTCTGGGTGGCGGCGCCGACGGCATCGCCGCTCCCGAGGCTTCCGGACCGGGCAGTTGCGAGTCGACGGCCCAGTGCGATGCGGTCCGCTCAACTGGACGGCCCTGGTACCGCCGTCGTCGTACCGTCGCCGGCACAGCCACGGCCACCGTACTGCTGGTGACGCTGGGCAGTATGTCGGCGCTGTCGGCCGACCGGTCTCACGACAACTCCGCCAAGGCCCCCGGTCAGTCCCGCACGACAGGAACCGGCACGTCACACCACCCGCAGGCCACTGCGGTCAGCCCCTCCCGCAGCCGTTCTCCGGAGTCGCCCTCCGCAGGAGTACGGGCTTCAGGGAGCCCCGAGTCGAAGGACCGATCGTCGGCTGGGACGAAGAGCGACGCCCCCGTGCCAACCGGTGTACCGCTCGCGTGGACCGCCGACTCGCAGATCTGGGACGGCGGTTGCGGGCACGACTACGTCATCGGCAAGGAGCCGGCCCAGGTGCCCCCGCCGCCGGTAGAACAGGACGCCGGAGTGTGGGCAGCGACGCAGCAGGCGGTACCTGGGCGGCAGACGATGGTGCAGATCTCGGTACAGGGGAAGTCGTCCACGACCGTGGTCCTCGCTGCCCTCCGGGTACGTATCGTCAGCCGCGGCACCCCGGTCACGGGCAACGCGTACGCCATGGGCCAGGGCTGCGGCAGTGATCTGCCGCCCCGGAACTTCTCCGTGAACCTGGACGTCGACCGCCCGATCGCCCATGCGCGCCCCGGCAACGACAGCGGAAACTCCGTCCCCGCGGTTCAGTTCCCCTACCGCGTCTCCGCCGAGGACCCGGAGGTGCTGCAGGTCACCGCGACGACCGAGGCATACGACTGCGCCTGGTACCTGGAACTGGACTGGTCCTCGCAGGGCCGCACCGGCACGGTCCGCATCGACGACCACGGCCACCCCTTCCGCACCAGCAGCATCAAGGGCCTGCCCCACTACTGGTACGGCACGAACGACCACGGTGTGCGTCAGTGGGTACCCACCGACGCTTGAGGGAACCTGGGAGCTGCTCGGGCCAACCAGCCTAGAGTGGGCTGCATGGACATGCGGAGAATCGTCGCGATGCTGGCCGAGGAAGCCGAGCAGCAGATCCGTGACCGGGTGTGGGAGCTGGCTCCGAGCGACCGGGCTCTTGCGCTTGAGACCGAGGCCGGGCTGCGGAAGGTTGTCGGGCCGTCGGACGTCCAGGAGGCATTGCCGCAGATCGACCGGCTGGAACACCTGCGGGAAACGCTCGCCGTCCTGGCGATCTCTCTCGCTCGCACCCACGGCCGCATGGCCTGGTTCCTCTCCGGTGCCCTCAACGCGCTCGAACCGGTCCTGCGCTGGCGGGCCATGACTGCCGAGAGTGGTGGCACGTTCGGCACTGTTCTGGCGAGTGCAGAGGAGTACACGGAGGCGGAGGAGGCCGTCCGCCTACTCCAGGACGGCCTTGAGCGGATAGCTGCGAAGTGAGACGGGGAAGCCAAGTCATGATGGCCACACGGAGGACGTACAACACGCAGGTGACGCTTCAGGTCGACGCTCGGAGCCATCTCCGACATGGCTGATCCCTCTTCTCGTGGCTGGCTTCGCTCCCCGGTCTCGGCAGGACGTCAGACAGCAGCGTCGTGACTTCCAAATAGCAGTCGCTATGGATGTCATAACGGCAGGAAGGGGGCTGCAGCGCGTGATGGCACCCTGCGCTTCTGCTTAGTTGATGCGTAGATCGCCTCTTGGCCGGCTGCCTTCAGGAACCACTCGCACCCAAGCACGAGCGAGTGGGTTCACCTTTTCCCGTACACGCTCGGTCGTGGGAGACGCCCGCCTCTCCGACGGCGGAGCGAGCAGCCTCAGCCGTTGAAGAAGCCGCCCAGGGCGGCGGAGAGGGGGCCGGGGGCTTCCTCGGCCACATGATGGCCGGCGTCGATGCCGTGGCCTCGGACGTCGTCGGCCCAGTCGCGCCAGATGGTACGCGGGTCGCCGTACAGGTCCTCGAGATCGTCTCGCAAGGACCACAGGACCAGGACGGGGCAGTCTATCCGCGTCCCTCGGGCGCGGTCCGCCTCCTCGTGTTGGCGGTCCACGGTGAGCCCGGCGCGGTAGTCCTCCAGCATGGCGCGGACGACGTCTGGATTGCGGGTGGCGGTTCGCCACTCGTCGTGATTCTCCTGCCCCATGGCTTCGGGGTCTCCGCGGTACCAGGCGTCGGGATCAGCGTTGATGACGCGTTCGGGGATCTCTGGCTGTGCGAAGAAGAACCAGTGCCACCATGCGGTGGCGAACCGGGCATCCGCACGGGTCAGGTGCTCGCTCAGGGGCAGGCCGTCCAGGAACGCCACCCGGGTCACCGCGGACGGGTGGTCCAGCACCAGGCGGAGCGCCACGGCAGCCCCTCGGTCGTGACCGACGAGACCGAAGCGCTGATGCCCGAGCGTTTGCATGACCTCGACCATGTCCTTGGCAACGGCGCGCTTGGCGTGCGGAACGTGATCCAGAGTGGGCGCCGGACCGCGGGAGCGTCCGTACCCACGCAGGTCGGGGCAGACGACGCTGAAACCGCGCCGCACCAGGACGGGCGCGACCCGGTGCCATGTCGCCGACGTACGCGGGTGGCCATGCAACAACAGAAGAGGCGGGCCCTCGCCCCCGTATCGAACGAAAATGGATGCCTCACTGGTGCGCACCGTCCTGGTGGAAAACTCCTCGAACACGCAACGCCCCTCCTGCTCCGAGACCCGGCCCGCGCTACCCCACCGATCCACCTTCCCAAGATGAGCCCCGACACTCCGCTACGGGTCGCTCAGTCGCCAACGAGCTTGCTCAAACGCCAAGTATCGCGTCCAGAGGGTCGGCAAAGGCGGCACAGGCGGCGTTGTCGGCAGGGGCTTGAAAGCGCGGCGGTGACCGTGATGACGGCGAGCGGAAACATGACCAGGCGGAGTTGAAGAAGCCGGCCGGCGAGGCCGTTGCCCGTGCGGCGCCCGGCCGCTGATCGAGCAGGAACTGGCCAGGGCCGAGGACGCCCTGCATGTCGCCCTCACCCTCTACGCACTGCACCAGCAGTCCCGCCGCACCGGCATGTACCAGGCCGACCGGCCGGACCGCCGCCGCGGCCTGGGCGCCGCGGTGCGCCGGATGATGAAACCCGGCGAGATCGCACCCCCCATCCACAAACGCCTGGGCCGCGCCGGCACCGCCGCCGACCTGACCACCTGCGCCCAGCGGCTGCGCGACATCGTCGTCCTGCTGCGCCTCGAAGACATCGAACTCGACCACGCGTTGCCCGCCGGACAGCTCTACACCGGGCAGCGGCCCGGCGGCGCGGACACCGTCCGCAGGGAACGGGGCCGCTCCTTCCACACCTGGCACGACAAGCCCACCGGCCGCCCTGCCGCTGCCGCCGACCGCGCCACCACGGACACCACCGCCACCACGTACACCGACAAGGACGCCTCGTGAACCGCATCTTCCTCGACGTGTACGCCCTGCAGACCGCCTCGCTCACGGGTGAGACCGCCCTGCGGCTCGCGGACGAGACGGTGAAGGCAGCCGGCTTGAAGACCGAGGTGCCCAAGCGCAAGGCGAGCGCCGCCAAGGACGGTGAGCCGGAGCCGGCGCCCCAGGCCAAGAACCTGGTGTGCGTGAGCCCCCGGGGGCCGTGCAGTCTCCGGGGGCTCGCCGACTAGTGGCCATGCTCCTCGTAGAGGCGGTCGGCCATGAGTGCATGGGCCAGGGTTCCGCCCGCGCGGACCGCGGCGGTGACGAAGGCGGTCTCGGCCAGTTCCTCGGCGGTCACCCCGTGTCGGCGGGCGGCGGCGGTGTGCACGTCGAGGCAGTACGCGCACTGGGTCACCAACGCCACCGCCACGGAGATCAGCTCGCGGTAGCGCCGCGGGACCGCACCGTCCTCCCGGTCGACGGCGTCCTGGAAGGCGCGCCAGGCCGCGAACTCCACCGGGGCATTGGCGCCGACCGAACGAGCGCGCTTGAGATCGTCGGGGTCCGTGTACACGGCGGGCTCCTTGAGTGGTTGGGGTGGATCCGTTGGTGGATCCACCCCACCGCGACGGGGGCGGCCGCGTCCAAGACCGATTTCGCAGGGACGGGTTCGAACTCGGTATCGTGGCCGGTCATGGACCTGCGGGCACTACGCTGCTTCGTCGCCGTGGCCGAGGAGGGCCACTTCGGCCGGGCCGCGGCGCGCCTGCATCTGGCACAGCCGCCGCTGAGCCGCCGGATCCGGGAGCTTGAGGCAGACCTCGGGTGCCGGCTGTTCGAGCGGATCCCGACCGGCGCCCGACTCACCCCGGCCGGCGAGGTGCTACTCGCGGAGGCGCGGGACCTGCTGGAGCGCGCCGAGCGCGCCCGTGAACGGGTCCGGGGCGCCGAGTCCGAGCGGGTTCTGGTCCTCGGTACGGTCGCGGGCGCCGGGTTGGACGTCGGCGCGGCGGCGCTGTCCGCGCTGCGGCGGGAGCGGCCGGGGTTGCGGGTGAGGCTGCGCGAGGCGCCGATCACCGATCCGAGCGCGGGCCTGCGCGAGGCCCGGGTGGACCTGGCGCTGACCCGCCTGCCCTTCGACACCTCTGGCCTGACGGTCCGCCTGCTCGGCGAGGAGCCGCTCGTGGCCGCTCTGCCGGCGGACGACACTCTGGCGGGCCGCCCGCGGCTGCACGTCGCCGAACTCGCCGGTCGGCCGCGCTTCCGGCTGCCGCCGGGTACGGACGCACGGTGGCGTGCGTACTGGCTCGGCGCCCCGGACGACGTGCCGGGTCCGGTGGTGTCCTCCCTTGAGGAATGCCTGCACGCCGTCCTCTGGGAGGGCACGGTCGGCCTGCTCCCGGCCGGCGCGGCACTGCGGCACGCCCGCCCCGGCATCGCCTTCGTCCCGGTCGACGGCCACGCACCGAGCCGCATCGTCACCGCCCGCCGCGCCACCACGCCCGACCCCCGGGCCGAGGCTCTCGCGCAGGCCCTCACCGCAGCCTTCGCCCGCCGCCCGCCCGCCGACCTCGCGCAGTAGGCGGCTTCCTGCAGCGGCCCGGCGGCATCCCACCAGAGCCCGTCCGATGGGTCGGGGAAGAGACGACCTAGCCCGTCCTGCTGACGGCGCCACGGCCTTGGTCGCCAGGCCCGCCCTGCCCGGTCGCCGGGCCGGCCGTGCGCCCGACTGTCGCGCTGCCGCGTCGCGTCCTGGCCGCCGCCGGGCGGCCGTCACGATCCCGCGGGGTAGAGCAGCGGCCGGGCGGGGCGCGGGTGAGCGGCTGCCGGCAGGCTTGTCGCCGCCGTCCGCGGCCGCCGTTCTGCCCGTCTGTCGTCGGGCCGTGGGCGCGGGTTCGCCGGGCCGTTCCGGCGCGTCGGGCCCCGTCCTGCCGGGCCGTCGCACCAGCTCACTGTGCTGCACCAGGGGCATCAGCGGGGTGGCACCATGCGGCCTCTCGGGAGGCCGGCCACGTCGTTCACCAGCGCAAGGACCGGAACGGGCGAACTGCCAGGTCGCGGTCAGCGTCCACGCGGCCACCGACACGGCATCGTGCCCGTTGGAGTGGGAGTTGTTCCTGCCCGAGGAATGGACACATGACAACGGTCGGCGCCGGCGGGCCGGCATTCCCGAGGAGGTCGGGCATGTGTCCAAGACCCGTCTTGCGCTGGGACTGCTGGACCGCCTGGCCGGACAGGGCCTGAGCGTGCCGGTGATCGTGGCCGATGCCGGCTATGGCCGCAGCGTCTCCTTCCGGCTCGCGCTGGAGGAACGCGGCTGGTCCTACGTCGTGGCCGTCGACCCGAAAGAGATCGCTCGGCCTGCCGACGCGGAGCCGTATCAACCCGCCTATGGCGGGCTGGGCCCACCGACTCTGCCCCGATACCGCGAGGTGCCCCGGCCGCTGCCGGGCCTCGTTGCAGAGGCCGCGGTGTTCGAGGAAGTCACGTGGCGGCAGGGCAGTAAAGGGCACGATGACTTCGCACTTCGCCGTTCTGCAGGTCAGGCCGTCGGGCAAGGAGGCCTGCCGCACCGCCCAGGAACAGGCCGGTGGCCGCAGCCGGTGGGACGGTGTGCTGCCGCTGCGGACCCTGCTGGTCGAACAGCCTGAAGAAGCCGAAGAGCCGACCGGCTACTGGATGACCAACTTCCCCGCCACCACGGCCATCACCGATCTGGTGCGGTGGGCGAAGATGCGCTGGCGGATCGAGCACGACTACCGCGAACTCAAGCACGGCCTGGGCCTGGACCACTTCGAAGGACGCACCTGGCGCGGCTGGCACCACCACGTCACCCCTCGTCACCGCCGCCCAGGCCTTCCTCACCCTCCGGCGACTCGACCCAAAAGCCCAGACGCCGGCCTCACCCTCTACCAGGTCCTCGACGTCATTCAGGACCTGCTGAGGTGCTGGACCGGCACCTGCACCACCTGCGGCCGCCCCCTACCGACCAGCAGACGAAGAACCTAACGAAGCACTACTAGACCGTGTGCGGCGGATCATGTGGCCGTGATGGCACCAAGTTAGTTCTCACGGGCCGCACTGCGCCCGGTTGCGAGGCGTTTCTGCCCCTCGGGCACGGGCAGGACCGCGAGTGCGGTGTCTGCAACGTTCCGCAGCGTCTCCGGATCCAGGCCGGCCTTGCCTACCGCCTCGATACCGCGGACCACCGTCAGCAGCAGTGCCGCCAGCCGCTCCGGATCCGCGGCGCTGTCGATGTCGCCGTGGCGCTGGGCGGCGCTGATCTCCGTTCGCAGCAGGGTCAGCAGTGCCGTCATGGTCTCGGCCGACCGTGCGGCGACCGTCGGATCCTGCTGGGCCAGTTCCGCCGCGCCCTTGGCCAACAGGCACCCGCGGCGCTCGCTGTCGGAGGCGGTGTTCTCCGCCATGAGGTGCACGTATTCCGACAGTCGGGCCAAGGCCTCTGCATCCGGGCCGCCTGCCAGACGCCCTTCGGCCACCTCGACGACTGCGGTGCACCAGTCGCCAAATACACGGTGGAACAGCTTGGCCTTGTCGCCGAACGCGCCGTACAGGCTGCCCTTGCCCAGGCCGGTCGCCTGGGCGATGTCGTCCATCCGGGTTCCTGCGTAGCCGGTCGCCCAGAACTGTTCCCGGGCCCGCTCCAGGACTTGGCGTTCGTCGAAGGCGCGTGGTCTCGGCATGGCCTCAGTCTATTCGTTCTTGACTCGATCGTCCATTACTGGCTACGTTATGGACGATCCATTCCATAACTGAAGGGGTTCGCCATGTCAGGCGTGCTGCAGGAAAAGGTGGCCGTGATCACCGGAGGGACCAGCGGGATCGGGCTGGCCATCGCCCACCGTTTCGTCCGGGAGGGCGCACGGGTCTTCGTGACCGGCCGGGACATCGACCGCCTCGAGGCGGCAGTCAAGGAGTTGGGCCCTGCGGCCACCGGCGTACGATCCGACGTCTCGAACCTGGCCGACCTGGACGCGCTCTACGCGCGAGTCCGCGAGCAGGCCGGACGCATCGACGTGCTGGTGGCCAACGCGGGAATCGTCGCGGACGCCGCGCTCGGCGCCCACACCGAGGCGAACGTCGACCTGACCCTCGCCGTCAACGTCAAGGGCCCACTGTTCACCGTTCAGAAGGCACTCCCGCTGCTGGCGGAGAACGCCTCCATCGTGGTCGTCGGCTCGAGCAACAGCGTGCGGCCCAATGAGCAACTCGAGGTCTACAGCGCCTCGAAGGCGGCGGTGAGCAACCTCGTGCACAACTGGGCCCGGCAGTCACGGGAGCGGCGATTCCGGGTCAACGTGCTCAGCCCGGGACCCACGCGGACCCCTGGCCTGCTGGGCGCCGCAGGGCCGGCCGCCGACCAGTTCGCCGAGGCCACCGTGCCACTGGGGAGGCTGGCCGACGCCGAGGAAATCGCCGAGGCCGCCCTCTTCCTGGCTTCGGACGCCTCGTCGTTCGTCACCGGCGCCGAACTCTTCGCCGACGGCGGCTACACCCGGGCCTGATCGACGGCCGGTGGTGCGCATCCGGTTCCCTACCTGCGATGGGTGCACTCCGGGCCGCGCGTGTGCGTCGTACGAGGCCCAGTGCGCCCGAAGCAATCTTGTCGAGGAGAGTGGCCGGCACGCGGACATCGTAGGGAGCTGCTTGACGGGGCGAAGGGGTGGCTTCTCTGAACCACGCATCCTGATGGACGGTAAGACGGTCGCTGTGGCCGTGTTACTGGTCCTTGAGCGTGCCCCGGCACACGCGGATGAGATCCGTCAGCGCCGTCGACAGCTCATCCAGCCGGCGTGTGCTGGTCGACTCGGTTGACTCGGTCATGGCTTTCCACGCGGTTTGGTGGACGATCTGCACCCGTGAGGCGACTTCCCCCGGCTCGACGAGCCGAATGCGCACCACCTTCAGGGCGACTGTGGCCATGAGCTGCTCGAACCGTGCTTTGAGCAGCGCTGCCTCGGCCATGTTGCCGTGCGTGGCCTGATGGGCAAGCTGCCTGGCCTCCTCCACGGCAAGCATGAAGTCCTCAAGTCGCTCAGCGCGCTCTCGCTGTTCGCTCTGCCGACTCTCTCGCCGCCACTTGGCACGCTCTCCGAACAGTGTCAGACCAGTGCCCAGAGCAACCCCGAAAAGAGCTGTCCCTCCCGTGATCGCCGCCGACCAGACTGCAACATCCATTCGAGCAGCTGCCAGGCGCCACGCACCCCCGTCCGAGCATGCTTCAAAACGAAGCACCGGGGCCCACGGCCTGGCAGCTGCGCGCTCCCTCTGCGCGCCGTACACACGTCAACGCGCCCCCTCACCCGTCTGGCTGGCGGATCCAAAGCGCCCGTAACGTCCTGGTCCTTCTGTCGAGGAGAGGGGAAGCGAACAATGCGCTCACATCTGGTAGGTGGCCTCGTTGCGGCGGGAGCCGCCCTGTGCGGTCTGGCCGCCTCACCCGCGTCGGCGTGGACTGGTAGTTACGTCTCTTCGAACTCCGGCTACGCCTACGTCCGCGGGGCGGCCACGACCAACTCCGCGATCATCGGCAAGGCGCCCAACGGCCGCATGGTCGACATGATGTGCTACAAGGACGGTCAGTGGGCCCAGGGCAACTACTGGACCAACCGCTGGTACTACTCCACCGTGCAGTCCAACGGAACTAACAACTGGATCGGCTTTGTCCACGCGTCTCTCGTTGCCAAGCCGACTCGGGTGCCGCCCTGCTGACCTCCTGTCCCGATCGCGCTGCCACACGCCGCTCGGCGCCTGACACCGCAACGAGACCTCAGGAGCAATTGGGCACGGCGCTGACGCTCACGTTGTGCAGCAGCTCCGCCTATACGGCGGTTGCCCCCTTGTCGCTGTCCAGGTGAAACCAGGGGTGGTGTAGGGCGGTGGCGTGGGACCGCTACATGGGTCCCACGCTGTTGCCCAAACTGCGACCGTTTGTGATCTTGCAGGTCACGGTGATTGGCGTGTTCTCCGTGAGCGGGTCTCGGCGCCTCCAGCCCACGGGCTGCCGTAGACGTAGGCCGACTCGCACTCGGGACCGGTGCTGGTACAGCCGCCGCCCTGATCGTCGGTGTACCGGATCACGGCGGCGAAGGAGCCGCGCCTTTGTGGGTGGTGGTCGAAGTCCTACCACAGGAGTCGCTGGCTCCGTTCTCGTCCTGTCCGCCACCTGCCGTAGTGCCGGACGTGCCGTCTGAGCACCGGCTGAAGTACCGGAGCTACCGGTTGAATCCCCGGAGGCTGGAGACCGCTCATGCGTACCTTGTCCCGTCGTGCCCTCCTCCCCGCACCCGCCGCCGTGCTGATGTTCACCCTCGCCGCCTGTGGCGGTGGTTTCGACGACAGCTCCGGCAGTTCGAAGTCGGACACCCAGCAGGCCGTCCAGGGCGCGTGAGGTGCCGGTGCGGCGGGAGAGGCCAGTCGTCAATCTCACTCCGTTTAGAGATGCCGGCGCAGCGCATCGAGGAGAGTGTTCATGGTCGCGCGAGCGGCAGTACGGCGGTAGGGGTGGCGCGACCAGATGGTCGGCAGCACCACCCCCACGAAAATCATGACCGTGCAGAGAAGGACGAGTAGGCCGACGGGGCCGAGGGTGTCGAGGAGGTCGTGCAGCGTCATCGTGTGCTCCGTTCGTTAGCCGGTGACAGGAGCACCTTCTGGCGCCTGGGCGACCGCTGGCGGAAGTCGGGTCGAATCGGGATACCGGCCTCATTGCCGCGGACCGCGGCCTAGGCTGGGCCCCAGAACGCGGGGCGTCCCGGGACATTGTGGGACGCCGGGGGGAGGGGCGTTGCAGCGGGCAGACAAGGCACGGAAGCAGTTCGCCGCGTGGCTGCGGGAGGTGCACAGGGCGGCGGGCCAGCCAAGTGCAGCGAAGCTGGCCCGGACGATCTCCCGGCACGCGGCGGTCGGCGGCCCAGTCCCCAGCAAGTCGAGCGTCCACCGGCTTCTTCAAGGTGAGTTCGTCAGGCCCCCGGACTTGGACACCGTGATGGCGCTCCTCGACGCGTGCGAGCGTTGCGCCACGGCCTCCGATCCGTTCAGCAAGGCCCTGGTCGAGAGAAAGCTGTGGCGCCACCGGCACCAGCGGCTCGTCACGATCCTCGAAGTGGCCAGTAATGACGGCCGGGACCACGATCCGAGCGACCCCGCCGAGGACGAGCAAACCGCCACCGACCGAACGCGGAAGCGCGCTGGGAACCTCCTCACACAGCCGTGGCGCGCCCCCGCCCTCGAACATCCAGGCCAAGACACGCCCGCCCTTTCACTGCTCGCCAAGTTCGAGATAGTGCCGTATCTGTTTCCCGAGGTCACTGCGGAGTTCGCCGCCTGGTGTGACGGCCCTGAGCCCTTGGCAGTTCGCTATGTCGAGGCACCTGGCGGCGCCGGCAAGACCCGCTACGCCATCACTGTGTGCAAGGCTCAGACCGAGAATGGCTGGACGGCCGGGTTCGTGAACATGGAGGACCGGCGGGTCGACACCGCACTAGGCGACCGGCTTCTTGTGGTGGACGACTTCGGAGGAACACAGCCAGAGGTGCTGGCACGCCGACTGCAGGATATGACGTGCTCGACGTCGGAGCGGGTGCGGCTGCTCCTGCTCGCCCGCCTCGCCCAATACCCCGAAAAGGCGCTGCGGGACCTGCGTGAGTGCTTTGGTGAACGAGCCAGCGACGCCGTGTGGAACGCCCTGGAGCAGGCGCAGACGATCGCCCTCCCGGAATTGACCGATGCGCAACGCCGGCAACTGTTCGCCGACGGAGTAGCCGCGTTCAGTCGCGGGCGGAGGCCCGACCCGCCAGTGAGGGAAGTCAAGGACCCGGGCGCTCTGCCGTTGGAAGTGCTGTGCGCGGCGGTGGACGCGGTCTGGACCGGGCCGGACCCACGACACGGCACGGGAGACCTGCTTGAGCGGGTGCTCAACCACGAGACCGAGGTGTGGCGCAGCAACGCGAGTGGAGCCCTGAGCGCACACATCCCGCTGCTTCGCCGGTGCGTGGCCATGGTGACGCTTACCGCAGGCGCAGCCAATGAAGACGAAGCCGAAGCCATACTCGCCCAGTTTCCCGTCCTGGCCGGCGATGCCGTCTTACGAGATCAGGTGGACCAGTGGCTGCGCGGCCGGTACTGGCGTCAAGGGTCCACCGGCGACAGCGTGTACACCCCGCTACGCCCCGACCCCGTCGGCGAACGGTTGGTCTTGCAAGTCTGCCGCGACGAGGAACCGAAACTGCTGGGCAGGGTGCTGGACCTGCCCTCCGACGACCACGTCACGCGGGCCCTCGGGCTCCTTACGCGGCTGGCGGCCGACGAGGACGTCGCCAAGACGGTGACCAACGCCCTCACCCAAGACGCTGCCAGCCGGTACCTCGCGCTGCTCAAACGCGGCGAACAGCAACTGGACGACATTCTGGCGAGGCAGGACCGCGGGCAGCCCTTCGACGGCGTCACCCTCCTCGACGAACTGCGTCGCGTCGGGGACCTCCTGCTCGCCGAGCGAGACGACTTGAGCGAGGCACGGAACCGCCTCGCTCGGCAGCTTGCCCGCTTCCGGATCCGTAAAATCGACGCCGAACTGAGCTTCGGCACCATCTATCTCTACTACGACGACTTCACCCCGGTGATCCGCCGCATTCAAGCTCTGCGCCGCGCCCTGGACCACGGCGACACCTTCGCCGACCTGTCATCGCTTCAATACGTCCGCGAGCTCCTCGACAGGCTTGCCAGCGATCTCTGCCATCACCGCGAGTACTTCCCCGAGCGTCCTGCGGGGGGACTTTTCCGCGCACTGAGCAAACCGAGAGGCCCGGACCTCCCTCACGACAAGATCTACTTCCGCTACCAGGTGAAGCAGCTGCGAAGGGCACTCGACCAGCTGTTCCGCACGGAATCCGCCACACCCGGCGAGCACCCAGCCATGGTCGCACGCGAGTCGGCGCCGTCGCTGGCAGCGGTGCGGATGTCAACAGGGGTGGCCTGGTTGCTTCCCCTCGAGTACCGGCCGCGGGTGCTGCAGATGCAGCACTCCAAGCTCCATGACTTGGCGGATACGGGATTCCCCGCCCATGCTCAGCTGTACTACGTGGCCTGTTGGTTGATCCGAGCAATTGCCGGGCAACTGGTCTGGCGGCTGCCTCCGCAACCACTCGACGACCGAGCACTTGCTGACGTGATGGGTCTGAACCGCAATATCGTCGCGAAGTACCGCGGAGCACTTCCGAGATCCGCACTGGCTGAAACGCAGCCCTGCCCGTCCTGCACAAGGGATGACAGGAGCTCCGCTGAATCTGGCAACCGGGGGGAGTAATCGTCGATTCCTCTAGATCACCGCAGGGAGCCTCGTGGCCCGCAGCCGTTGGTCGATCACTGCGAAGTCTTCGTTGGTGAGGCTGCGGCCGGAGGCGGCCGAGATCTCCTTGGAGGAGTTCGAGTAGCTGTGGACTGAAGGACGGCGGGTTCGCACGGCGGGTTCTCGGCGATTCAGCCTGACCTGGTGGGTTGGGGTCCGTCACGAAGCATTCGCAAAGAGGACGTCGGCCCGGCGTCGGCGAGACAGAGCAGCGCCTGGTGTGGTGCTTGCCCTGAGCTGCCGGGGCGCCCAGGGCCGCGAACGCGGAGAGGACGGGCGTCTCTGCGAACGCGTCGCCGCTGCGGGTCATCGATGCCCTGAACGCGTCGAGGGCGCTCTGACGATCTCCCAGGGGCCGGTGTCGTCCATGCGGCCGGTCTCTAGTCCACTCGTCGGAACAGTCCGGGAACTGGCCGAGACGCTGACCGCTATGGGGGCCCAGCCCGGTGCTGGAGTGGGACGGCCGGAACCTTCCCGGGCGGGGCTTCGGACTGGGTCAGGCTGCGGCGTGCGTTGTCGAACAAGATCATGCCACCGCCTTTGTAGCGTGCCATGGGCCGGTCAACGGCATGCGTGCGCTTCCCGTACGCGTGCCGTACGGGAAGCGCACGAGCCGGGCATTCATCCCAGTCTGGCCGCCGCTCCTGTGCTTGTACCAGGGCCGGGCCTCCTGCGGACGCCGTTCGGCGGGAGAGGCATGCGCGGTGGCAGACCGGCGGGCCCGCTCGGCGGCCCTGACACGTGCGGCGGCATCGGCATCCGCCTCCAGATGGACTCGGGCCGCCGCCGTGACGTCGCTTGATGAGGCGTAGCGGAGTTGTGGTCGACCGCCTTGTTGGGGAATCGGCGGGATCAGTGGCCGGCGCCACCGGCCCCGTAATGGCCGCTGATCTGGTCGCGGTAGGCGGGGTCGCCCAAGTGCTTGTCCTTGTCGAACTCCGGTGCGCGCTTGATCTGCTCTTTGGAGCGAGCGACAGTGATGGTCCTCCCCTCGTGGTCGATGCGGGTGATCGTAGCGGCTGGGAGCAGGACCTCCTTGCCGAAGATCCACATTCCGGTGTCGACGACGATGTACTGCGATCCTACGTCGTTGGAGTGCTTGTCGACCTTGCCGATGTGTCCGTCCGTCGCTTCCACCGCATAACCCGTCAGATCGGCGTCAGGAGTGTGGCCGGCCGTCGGCGCGTAGTTCCACATGTTCTCAGTCACGCTCATCCTCCACAGATGCGCTAGAGAGATGCCTGCTCATCTCGATTTTCGTCTCGGGGGCTCCAAATGTCCGTGAAGCGGGCTGGTAAACGCCGTCGAGGCTGTCGACGCCTGCCACTGCTGCCTGGCCGGCCACCTCGGCCCACTCCACTACGGAGCTGCCCTCGCACCGGCTGGCCGATCGCCACCTGCGCGGTCGAGACGCGTTGTCCCGCATCGTGCCCGATCAGTTCTGCCCCCAGTTGGGCGCGTCGACCATCAGGGTGCCCCAGGGCTCGTTGCCGATGTTGATGACGACGTAGCTTTCCTGGCCGTCCAGGGCGCTTCCTAAGGCCCCGCCCGCCCGGGAGGACGTCACCCAGGCGGGCGAGGACGAGGGGAGGAGGCGCGTCACGCGATGGAGCGGGCGGTGCCGTTGAGGCGGAGAGGGGCGTGGCCCTGACAGAACCGCGCACCGGTCCCGCGTCCCGCGCCGGCCACGCCTGGCGCCGGGGTCGCGTCGGTTGACAGTCGCGGCTCGGGGTAGCGAAGCGGCATGGCAACCGAGAACAGCTCCGTCTCCGTCAGCGGCCGGCTCCAGCTCGAGATCGACGTCCCGGCCCTCGCCGCCGTCCTCGACGGCGAGTACGCCGGGATCCGGGACCTCGTCCGGACCAACCTGGTCACCCATGCCGCCGTCCTCGACGAGGCCGACGCGCTCGGCATCGACGCGTTCCGCGAGAGGGTCCGCGATGTCGTCGTCCAGTTGGCCGCGACCGGTCAGACCGGCATGGGCTTCCCCGGCGCGTACGGCGGCGGCGACGACGTCGGCGCGTCGATCGCCGCCTTCGAGACCCTGGCATTCGGCGACCTCTCCGTCCTCGTGAAGGTCGGCGTCCAGTTCGGGCTCTTCGGCGGAGCCATCCTGCATCTCGGCACCGACCACCACCACAAGACATACCTGCCCCGCCTGGTCACCGGAGAGCTGATGGGCTGCTTCGCCATGACCGAGGTGGGTCACGGTTCCAACGTCCAGGCGCTCGGCACCATCGCCCGCTACGACCCCGAGAACCGGGAGTTCGTCCTCACCACTCCCGACGAGCAAGCTCGCAAGGACTACATAGGCAACGCCGCCCGCCACGCCGAACTCGCCGTCGTCTTCGCCCAGTTGGAGGTGGACGGCCGGACCGAGGGAGTCCACGCCTTCGTCGTTCCTCTACGGTCGGACGGCCGGGTCCTGCCCGGTGTCGCCATAGAGGACGACGGCCGGAAGATGGGCCTCAACGGCGTCGACAACGGACGCATCCGCTTCGACGGGGTACGCGTCCCCAGGGAGGCGCTCCTCGACCGCTTCGCCCAGGTCACCCCCGAAGGTCGCTATGAGAGCGCCATCGAGAACCCCGACCGACGCTTCTTCACCATGCTCGGCACCCTCGTGCAGGGCCGAGTCAGCGTTGCCGGAGCCGGCGTCAGCGTCGCCAAGGTCGCACTGGCGGTCGCCACCAAGTATGCCGACCGGCGGCGCCAGTTCACATCGTCCCGGGACACCGAGGAACAGGTACTCCTCGACTACGGCCTCCACCAGCGCCGGCTGCTCCCCCTCCTCGCCCGCACCTACGCGCTGCACTTCGCCCAGGACGTCGTCCGAGGCCAGCTGCACGAGGTCTTCTCCAGCATCGAAGACGACCCGCAGGCACGGCGCCGCCTTGAGTCGCGAGCCGCCGGCATCAAGGCACTCGCCACCTGGCACGCCACCCGCGTCGTCCAGGAGTGCCGCGAGGCGTGCGGTGGCGCGGGATACCTTGCCCGGAACCGCTTCGCCGCCCTCAAACGGGACAGCGACGTCTTCACCACCTTCGAGGGCGACAACCACGTGCTCCTCCAGCTCGTGGCCAAGGGTCTGCTCACCGATCACGCGACCGAGTTCGAGGACCTCGACCAGCTCGGTATGGTCCGCTACGTCACCGGCCTCGCCGTCGAGACCGTCATCGAGCGGACCTCGGCGCACAAACTCCTCGAACGTGTCCGTGACCTGCTGCCCGGCGGTGACGCATGGGACCGGGAAGCCGGACTCCTCGACTCGGAGTACCACCTCGCCATGGTTCGCTTCCGCGAGGAGCACATGCTCGCCGGCCTCGCCCGCCGCATGAAGCGCGGCATCCAGCAGGACGAGCCCGGCGCGGTCTTCTCGCTGATCCAGGACCACGTCATCGCCCTCGCCCGGGCCCACGTCGAACGGCTGGTCACGGAAGCCTTCGTCGACAAGGTGCGGGCTCTTCCTGAAGGCACGGAGAAGGATGCCCTTGGCCTGCTGTGCGACCTGTTCGCGCTCTCGACCATCGAAGCCGACCGTGCCTGGTTCATGGAACACGGCCGACTGACCGTCCAGCGGTCCAAGGCGATCAGTCGCGAGGTGAACGACCTCTGCCGCAAGGTGCGCTCCCTCGCCGTCGACCTCGTCGACGCCTGGGGCATCCCGGCTGCCGTCCTGCGAGCACCGGACCTGGTCGGCCCCGCCGACTGACGGCAGGGACGAGCGGCGCGGCGACGACGACGGCTGCGGAGGCGGTGCGGACGAAGCGCACAGGACGGAATCCTCCCGAAGACCACGAACGGGTCCGCCGCTGTGCATTCGGAGGAGCGAGTCGACAGCCACCGACCGCGTGAGACACACGCAGCTACGCCGTGGTCAGCTGATACCAGGGCTTGTGTCAGCGGGCCTCGCACCAGGAGAGGGCGCCGAGCGCTGTCACCGGGAGCAGCCACGGGCTGCGAGGGGACGCGAGATGCGTACCGGCGGTGGGCCGGCACGACCCCGCCGCGCCCTCGTAATGCCCTGACCGCTCCTCCAACCGGGATCCGCCTAGGCGCTGCCTGGATGCCGTGGAGCCGGGCCCGCTCGTGGTGTTGATGTCGGCTGCCAGGGCGGCCTGCCGGCGAAAGACGGCCGGGCCGTACGGCGCGGTGGTCAGGTCTGACCCCCTCCTGCCAAGAACTTGTCTGCCGTCTTGGGGTACTTGATGAGGCCGTCGCCTTGATGGCGGCAAGGGGGCTTGGGCGTGCTTGACGAAGCGACCTGGTCGGCGCACGGGCCACGGGTAGAGAAGGGAAAACGGATGTCGGTCGACTTCGTCGGTTTCCTCGGTGTCGTGTTAGTGGCGTATGTGGTGCCGGGCCCGGACTTCGTGGTGGTGGTCAGATCCGCGGCCGAGGATCCCACCAAAGGGCGAGCAGCGGCGCTGGGCGCGCAATCCGGCTTGTGTGTACACATGCTCGCCGCGGCCCTCGGACTGTCCCTGATCGCAGCTCGCTCCCCGGTGGTCTATGACGCGATCAAGCTTCTGGGCGCGGCCTACCTCGTCTACCTCGGCATCCGGGCGGTACTCACCGCCCGGCGGGCCGTGCACCACAGGCAGGCCGGACGAGACGCAACCGGCAGCGCGGAAGACACTGCCGGGCCGCGGGCAGCGACCGGAGACGGCTCAGCCGCCGACCGGTGGCGGTCCGGCTTCACCCAGGGCTTCCTCACCAACGTGCTCAACCCCAAGGCGGCGCTCTTCTTCCTCAGTGTCCTGCCGCAGTTCGTGCACGGCGCCGGCTCGGCGACGGGGCAGATCTTCTTCCTCGGCATCCTGGACATTCTGATCGGCGTGGCCTACTGGTTCGCCCTCGTCGCCGTCGCCGCACGTCTGCGCGCTCTCCTGGCCCGCCCGAAGGTTCGCCATCGCTGGGAGCTGATGACCGGCTGGCTGTTCATCGGCATCGGGATCGGCTTGGCCGCGGCTTCTTACTGACCTTCAAAGCGCGCGAGGGGTGGTGTCATGCCGTCAGCCGCCCGGTACCCCACCCTCCGGGCCGATCCCGCGGGAGAACCCCGCCCTGTCCGCCGCCCGCAGCGCCATCAAGAACAACTGGGACACGGCCCTGCAGGTCACCGGAATCGGCTGAGCCCGCCGACCGCCGGGACCTCCGGACGGCCGTGCTGGACGTCCCGGCGCCGACACCTGGCGGGCCGCCCCAGAAACAGAAGGTGAGGCCACATCGACCAGGGGCGCGATGGCATGCGACACCAGTCGGGCGCCGCGAGGCCTGAGGACTCTCGGGGCGGGCGCGCCGGCGGTGGCCCTGGTGTCGGGCGTCGGGTGGGGGGCGCAGGCGTCGGACAGCCGGACGTCCGTCGAGGCGGCCGCGGTGGTGGACGGGTACCAGGTGGTGAAGCTGCCGAACGCGACCGTGCCGAACTTCCAGCGCGGACGGTGTTCTGCCCGCAGGGGAAGGTCGCCATCGGCGGGGGAGCGGAGGCGCAGGGCCAGGACGCCATCACGTGCGCGTCCGGCAGCGCCGGTCAGCCGCGGTGGTTCGCCGACTCCTCCAGTCGCTCGACCAGTTCGGCAGCCATGGCCTTGATGGTTTCCAGCCCTTCGCGTCCCCACGGCCGTGGGTCCTGGTCGACCACGCAGATGGTGCCCAGCACCACGCCGGTGCTGTCTATCAGCGGTGCGCCCAGGTAGGAGTGGACGCCGATGGCGTCGACCACCGGGTTACCGGCGAACCGGGGGAAGTCCCGGATGTCCTCCAGCACCAGCGCCCGGCGGCGCTTGACCACGTGCGGGCAGATGCCCATGTCGATGTCGCGGGGCATGACGCGGCCGGGGACCGGTTCCTCCAGCAACGGCGGTCCCACATGAGCCGTGATGTCCTGCGCGGCGCTGTACAACCCCGCGAAGTACTGGCGGTCTGCGTCGAGGAAGAAGTTGACCCCGGCGTAGCAGCCGCCGGTGCGTTGTGCCAGCTCCCGTGCGAAGACGTCGAGTTCGGCGTCCGGACGAGCATCGATGCCCAGCTCGCGCAGCCGCTCGGAACGGGCGCGCACCTGTGGGTCCTCCGGGGGGAGGAGCAGATGGCGCAGGGCGATCCCGGACTCAGGCCCGGACGGTGGGTTGATCTGTGTCGCTGCCATGGGAACTCCTTGTCGTGATCAGATGCTGAACCAGATCGAGAAGCACGCGTGTGCCCGACTTCTGTACGCGGGCGTCGCACAACACCACCGGCACCTCCTGCCTGAGGTCGAGCGCGGTCCGCACTTCCTCCCCGCGATAGCGGTGAGCCCCGTCGAACTCGTTCACGGCGACGACGAAAGGGATGCCGCGCCGCTCGAAGAAGTCCACCGCCGCGAAGGAGTGCTCCAGCCTGCGGGTGTCGGCGAGCACCACCGCCCCGAGCGCTCCCTCGGAGAGTTCGTCCCACATGAACCAGAAGCGCTCCTGCCCGGGCGTGCCGAACAGGTACAGGACGTGGGACGGGCTGAGCGTGATCCGGCCGAAGTCCAATGCCACCGTGGTGGTGGCCTTGTTCTCCACCCCGTCCAGCCGGTCCGTGGCCGCGCTGACGGCGGTCAGCATCTCCTCAGTGCTCAGCGGCTCGATCTCGCTGAGCGCGTTGACGAAGGTGGTCTTTCCCACGCCGAACCCGCCGGCGACCAGCACCTTGACGCCCACCGGCAGGACGTCGGCGGGCAGCGGGTCACAGTCGTTTGAGGAGGCCATCGCGTATCGCTTCCAGGAGGTCTCGATCAGGTTGTGCGGAGTGGCCCGTGGACGCCGGGCGCGTATCACCTGCGACCACCGCGCCTCCCTCGGCCAGATCGGACAGCAGCACCTTGACCACGGCGGCGGGCACCTGCATCCGGGCCGCGACCTCGGCAACGCTCACGGGCTGTTCGCACAGCGCCAGCACCTGCGCGTGCTCCAGGCCGAAAACGCCCTGCGTCTGGGCGCCGGTGGCCCGCACGGTGGTCACCAGTGTGAAATGGGACGTGGCCCTGGTCCGGCCGTCGCTCACCGTGTAGGGACGAACCAGTCGCCCGGCCGCCTCGTCGAGCTGCGGTCCGTCTGGGAGGACCGGCGTCATCGGTCACCCCACCGGGTGCCGGGGCGGTGTGGCCAGGTGCGGACGCACGCTCTTCACCATCATGCCCATCTCGTAGCCCAGCACCGCCGCGTCCGCATCGCGTCCGGCCAGCACCGCCAGCACCGCGCCGTGTCCGGCGGACGAGACGAACAGCAGCGAGGTGCTGAGCTCCGTCACGATCTGTCGCACGTCACCGCCGTCGTCGAAGTGCCGGCCCGCGCTACGTGCCAACGAGTACAGCCCACTGGCGAGCGCGGCCAACTGGTCCGCGGCGTCCTTGTCCAGTCCCTCCGCTGCCTTCACCAGCCCGTCCGAGGACAGCAACAACGCGCTACGGGTGTGCGGCACCCGGTTCACCAGACCCGTCAACAGCCAGGAAAGGTCTTCGCTCGCCACGATCATGTACTCCTATTCGGCAGAAGGAAACGTTTCGCTGTACGGATCCCGGGCCTTCACGGCGGCTACGGCCATCAGGGCGTCTCCGCTTCCTCGGCCCTGCGCAGTCCGGTCTGGAATGCGGCCATGAGGCCGGGGTCGTGTTCGATGTCCTCGGCAGCACCGGCGCCGCGGACCGGTTGCGTCACTTCGGCGGCGTGGTCCTGACGGCGGCGCTGAGGCAGCTGCGGGCGGTCGTCCTCGCAGTCGGAGGGGGCCGGGGCGGGCCCGGGTGCGGAATCTGACACGCTCGGATCCGCGACGGCGGTCGTCTCCATCGCAGGGAAGTCCACCGCCTCGGTCTCCGTACGGTCGTGCGGCTCCGCCTCGGGGGCCGGGACGGTGTGGGGCGCCGGCGCGGAAGCTGTCGGCTGCGGACCGAGCAGTGCCTCGGGCAGCACCATGACGGCCTGCGTGCCGCCGTAGACGTTGCTCTGCAACTGCACGGCGATGTCGTGTCGCCGAGCCAGGACGGAGACCACGTACAGGCCGATCCGGCCGTCTTGCAGCAGTTCGCCCAGCGCAACCTTGTCGGGTGCGCTCAAGACGGTGTTCATCTCACCGCGCTCGGCCGGGGACATGCCCAGGCCCCGGTCCTCGACCTCGATCGCCACCCCAGCGGCGACGGGCTCCACCCGCACGTGCACGGTGGTCTGGGGCGGTGAGAAGACCGTCGCGTTCTCCAGCAGCTCAGCCAGTAGATGGACGACGTCTACCACGGCGTGGCCGCTGACCGATCCCTCGACGGGCGGGACCAGCTTGACCCGGGCGTACTGGTCGATCTCGGCGACGGCGGAACGCAGTACGTCGGTCAGGCTGACGGGGCGGGTCCACTGGCGGTGAGTGTTCGCGCCGCCGAGCACGGCCAGGTTCTCGGCGTAGCGGCGGATTCGGGTGGACAGGTGGTCCACCCGGAACAGCCCCTTGAGCAAGTCGGGGTCCTCGACCTCGTTCTCCAGGTCGTCCAGCAGGCCGATCTCGCGGTGCACCAGGGACTCCAGACGGCGCGCCAAGTTGGCGAACACCTCGAACTGCTCCAGCCGGGAGTGGTGTTCCGCGCCGATCGCGAAGGCGGCGGTCTCCAGCAGGGCTCCCTCCGCCTCGTGCCGGGCCACGGCGATCTCGAATCCGAGGCGGGAGAGTTCGTCCGGGCCGGTCTGCGGCGGGAGTTCCGGTCGGTCCCGTACAGGGCGCTCCCCGGCCCGCAGCCGACGGCTCAGCGCATCCAGTTCGGCTCTGCCCTCGGCTGTGGCACGGGTCAACTCGGTCAGCTCGGCACGGTTTCGGTCGGCTGCGCGGGACAGCTCTGCCCAGTGCTGGGTGACTGCTCGTGCTTCCGCCGAAGCCCGCATGCCCGCGATCGCGGCCGCCAGGGACCCGATGAGCACAACGCCGCCGAACACAGCGCCCTGGTACGCCTGGTCCAGGTGGCCGCCCCCCGCCAGCGCGGTGGCCACCGCACCCGTCACGGCGACCGCGCTCGGCGGCAGCACGGACGACAGCACCAGACGCCGTCTCAAGGACCCGGCCGGCGACTCGGCCGTCGCGCGGGGCCTCACGGGCGACGCCGGCCGGTCGTCCGGCGGCATGGAAGGATCAGGCATAACAGTCCCCGGACAGTACGATGATCAGGCCGAGCCCGCACGTTATCGCGCAGCAGGACCCCGGGGTCAGCCCCCTGGCGCGTACGGAAATCGAACCGTTGTACTTTGAGCGTTTTACGAAGCGCCCGTCCCGGACCCGCCCCGGCCCTCGTTACGGGACGAGATCCTCCTCGACTACCGGAAGTGCGGCGACCGGGCTCGACGTGACGCCCGCCGGGGACGCCGCATCCCGTTTGATGACCTTCGGGCGGCTTGTGTCTTCGACGTCGGCCTTCGCCACCTGGGCCGCACGGCGTCGGCCACGGAACGCGCGCGGGGGGCTTCACCTGCACCCGCACCGTCCGCGGCGTGGAGATTGTGGGGTGCCTTGGTATGTGCCTGGGGCGGAGGCCAGGCTGCGCAGCAGCAGGATGGGGACAGGTAGGTCGGTCGCGGTGGTGAAGTCGTGCACCGCGTCGAGCAGTTGCAGGGCTTGCTTCGCCCCGGTGCGCTCCTGCAGGGCGCCGGTGCCTTCCGTGGGATAGAGCTGTGCGAGCTGCTCGAGCAGACGCGCGTACGCATTCCGCTGCGGTGGGCGCGGCTCGGTCTTGGCCGACTCCCATGAGCCGACGGTCGCACGCCGCACACCCAGGGCGGTGATGAGCCGGTCGACCGCCACACCGCGCAAGCCGGCCAAGCCACCAAGCCACGCACCGGCAGCAGTCATGACACGGTCGGCCTGGCATCGCCCCTTGGGAGCGGGAGCGGGAGCGGGATGGGGGGCTCACGGGCGAGGCGAACCGCGTTGGGTGTCCAGGCAGGCCTTGACCCCGGTGGGGAGAGGAGTCACTAACGGCGCGGACACGGTCGTGACACCCCGGGGAAACGGGGCGTCCCTAATTTCTGTCACACGACAGGAACTCGCAGGATCACGCCTCCGCGACAGGGGACCGCCATGACCGTGACCACAGATCCCGCACCGCCACCGCCACCGTCCGCCGGCGTCGCCGACGACGGCACGCTCGCCGCATTCGGCTACCGCCAGGAACTGCGGCGGCAGATGGGACGGTACGCGTCCTTCGCCGCCGGCTTCTCCTTCATCTCGGTCCTGACCACGGTCTTCCAGTTCTTCGCCTTCGGCTACTCCTTCGGCGGGCCGCTGTTCCTGTGGACCTGGCCCGCCGTGCTCGCCGGCCAGCTGCTCGTGGCCGCCTGCTTCGCCGAACTCGCCGCCCGCTACCCCATCTCCGGGGCGGTCTACCAGTGGTCGACCCGGCTGAGCGGCCCCGCCTTCGGCTGGTTCACGGGCTGGATCATGGTGATCGGCCAGGTGGTCGTAGTCGCCGCGGCGGCGCTGGCGCTGCAGGTCGTACTGCCCGCGATCTGGTCCGGTTTCCAGCTGGCCGGCGGCGACCCGGCGCCCACCACCACGACCGGGGCGGCCAACGCCGCCCTGCTGGCCCTCGTCCTGCTGGTACTGACCACGGTCGTGAACGTCGTCGACAACCGCGTCATGTCCGCCGTCAACCGCGTCGGCGTCACGGCCGAGATCATCGGCGCGGTCCTCATCGTCGTCCTGCTGTTCACCCACGCCGAGCGCGGTGCCGGCGTGACCCTGAGGACCGGCGGCCAGGGCGGCCCGGTGGCGGCGCTGCTGGTGGGCTCGTTCACCGCGGCCTACGTTCTCATCGGCTTCGACAGCGCGGGCGAGATGAGCGAGGAGACCCGCAACCCCCGCCGGACCGCTCCGCGCACCATCCTCGGCGCCCTCGCCGCGGCAGGCGTACTGGGCGGCCTGCTGCTGCTCGGCGGTGTGCTGGCCGCGCCCAGCCTGGAGGACGGCCGGCTGGCCACCGAGGGACTGGGCTACGTCCTCACCAGCAGTCTGGGCAGCGGTGTGGGAAGGGCGCTGCTCGCGGACGTCGCCGTCGCCATCTGCGTGGCCACCCTGGCCATCCAGACCGCGGGCACGCGCATGCTGTTCTCCATGGCGCGCGACGGGATGCTGCCGCTGTCCGCACGGCTCGCCAAGGTCTCGCCGCGCACGGGCATGCCCTTCGCCCCGGCCCTGGTGGTCGGTGTCCTCGCCGCCGCGCTCGCCCTGCTCAACCTCGCCTCCCCGGAGGCGTTCCTGGCCATCGGTACCACGTGCATCGCGATGCTCTACCTCGCCTACGCCGGGGTCACCGCGCCGATGCTGGTCCGGCGGCTGAGGGGCCAGTGGCCGGCCACGGACGCCCACGGCCGCGACGAGCTGGGCCGGCCGCTGTTCTCCCTGGGCCGCTGGGGTCTGCCGGTCAACGCCCTGGCGGTCGCGTACGGGCTGCTCATGACGGTCAATCTCGCCTGGCCGCGCGCCGGGGTGTACGACCCGGCGGGCGGCCACTGGTACTTCCAGTGGTTCACCGTCCTGTTCGTCGGCGCCACGGTCGCCGTCGGCGCGCTGTGCCGCCGCCGCGCGCCCGCCGTCACGCCGACCGGGCAGCCGGACCGCACGGACGCGGCGCAGGCCGCACCGCTCTGAGCGGACCCGCGCCCCGGGCGCGCCGTCACCGCCACGCCGCGAGGAGCCGCTGCCCCTCGCGGCGCTGCCGTGCCACGGAGCGCTGCGGCACGCCCGCGACCCGCAGTGCCGCGTCGGCCGTCGCCGCGGCGAGGACCCGCGGATCGCGGGCGGGGTCGGCGCGCCGGATGAGGATCACGCTCTCGGTGAGGCCGAAGACGAGGTCCGTGCGCAGGGCGAGCTCCTCCGCGGCGAGCGCCGCGCCCGGCTCCGTGTCCGTCAGCAACTCCCCGTACGCGGCCTTCAGTTCGGCCCGGACCTGCTGGAAGACGGCGAAGCGCTCCGTCTGCGCCTCGGGGAGCAGGTAGAGAGCCCCCGGGTTGTGCGGGCCGCCGCACAGCAGCAGTACGTCGGAGTGGCACAGCGCCCACAGCCGCGCCTCGGCGGCCGTCCCGGTACGCCTCACCAGCTCGCGCGCGATCTCCAGCGAGGGACGGACGGTCCCTTCGAGCAGCGCGGCGAGGATCGCCTCCTTGCCGTCGAAGTAGTGGTACAGCGACGCCTGGCGCAGCCCGGCCCGCTCGGCGACCGCGCGGGTGGAGGTCGCGGTGTAGCCGTGCGCGGTGAACAGTTCGGCGGCGGCGGCCAGCACCTCCTCGCGGGGCGGGAGTCCACTGGCGGGACGCTCCTGGGCACGGGGGCGGCCGACTCTTCTGCTGGGGGGCGGGCTCACTCCGTGATCCTCGCACAGGGCCGCAGGCTGCCCGGGCGCCGATCGGCGGCGGTGAGGCGGCGGTTACCGCCCGGAAACGCACGGGCAACGGCCGGGACTCGGCCCGCCCCTAATTTCTGTCGCACGACAGAAATAGCGCCGAGCCGGAGGTTCAGCCGTGACGACACCGTCAGCGACAGCGTCGGCCCGTGGTGCCCGGGACCATGCCCGCGCCCAGGAGGGCACCAGGTCCGCCACCATGCCCGTACTCCCGGCGAGCGACTGGCCTGCACCGCCGGACGGGATCGCCGGCGAGGACCTCGTATGGGCCGAGACGGTGGCGGGCGGCAACTACACCCACAACGTCCTCGCACGGGGCACCGAGCTGCGGCTGACCGACCTCACCGGCGACGCGTGCGCCCACGTCCTGCTCTACAGCGCGGACCGCCCCTGGGAGCGGCTGAACACGGCCGACACGGTCAAGGTGCTCTGGAACGCCTACCTCGGCGTGGGACACCTGCTCCTGTCCGGCCAGGGACGGGTCCTCGCGTCCGTCACCGCGGACACCTCCGGCCGGCACGACGCCCTCACCGGCACCTCCGCCCTGGCCCGCAACACCGCCCGCTACGGCGACGGGTCCCCTCAGTCGGCGTCCCCCGCAGGGCGTGAGCTGTTCAAGCTCGCCGCCCTCAAGAACGGCCTCGGCCCACGGGACGTCCCGCCGTCCGTCTCCTTCTTCCAGGGCGTCCGGATCAACAGGGACGGCACCACCACGTTCACCGGCTCCGCGGGCCCCGGCACATCCGTCACACTGCGCGCCGAACAGCCGCTGACCGTGCTGATCGCCAACGTCCCGCACCCGCTGGACCCGCGCCCGGACTACGTCTGCGGCCCCGTGGAGGTGCTCGCGTACCGGGCCCGGCCGACCGGCCCGCACGACGCGCTGTGGAACGCCACGCCCGAGGGCCGCCGCGCCTTCCTCAACACCGCCGAGCACCTCGCCGCCAGGGGGATCGCATGACCACCACGACCACCCGCGTGGGACGCGTCGTCACCGACGCGACCGTCCCCGCCCGCGCCGCCTGGTCTGCCGTCGTCCGCGCGGGCTCGCTGCTGACCGTCACCGACCTGCACGGCAACCAGGCCGCGGACTTCCTCGTCTACGACGCGCACGACACGTCCGTGCGCTACAGCGCCCCCGACACCGTCCAGGCCCAGGGCGGCATCTTCCTGACCACCGGCTCGGTGCTGCTGTCGGGTGAGCACACGCCGCTGATGACGGTCGTCGAGGACACCTGCGGGCGCCACGACACCATCGGCGGCGCCTGCTCCAAGGAGTCCAACACCCTCCGCTACGGGCACCACACCTGGTCGCAGCACGCCTGCGTGGAGAACTTCCTCGCGGAGGGCGCCCGGCACGGCCTGGACCAGCGCGACCTGGTGTCCAACGTCAACTGGTACATGAACGTGCCCGTCGAGCCGGACGGCACCCTCGGCATCGTCGACGGCATTTCGGCCCCGGGCCTGAAGGTCGTGCTGCGGGCCGAGACCGACGTCCTGGTGCTGCTGTCCAACTGCCCGCAGATCAACAACCCCTGCAACGGATTCGACCCGACCGCCCTGCGGGCGACCGTCTCCGAGCCGGACGGGAGCTGAGTGCCATGACGTTCGACACCCTGCTGGTGGCCAACCGCGGCGAGATCGCCTCCCGCGTCATCCGCACCGCCCGCCGACTCGGCCTGCGCACCGTCGCGGTCTACTCCGACCCGGACCGCGGGGCGGAGCACGTCCGCCTGGCCGACGAGGCCGTACGGCTCGGCCCGGCCCCCGCCAAGCAGTCCTACCTGGACGCCGACCTGGTGATCCGGGCGGCCAAGGACACCGGGGCGGGCGCCGTCCACCCCGGCTACGGCTTCCTGTCCGAGGACGCCGGCTTCGCGCGCCGCTGCGCCGAGGCGGGCCTGGTCTTCGTCGGCCCCACGCCCGAACAGCTCGAACTGTTCGGCGCCAAGCACACCGCGCGGGCGGCCGCTCAGGCGGCGGGTGTGCCGCTGGCCCCGGGCACCGGACTGCTGCCCGACGTGGCCGCGGCCCTCACCGCGGCCGAGGAGATCGGCTACCCGGTGATGCTGAAGGCGACCGGCGGTGGCGGCGGCATCGGCATGCGGGCGTGCCGCGACGCCGGGGACCTCGCCGACGCCTGGGAGCAGGTGCAGCGCGTGGCCGCCGCCTCGTTCTCCTCCGCCGGCGTCTTCCTGGAACGGCTCGTGGAGTCCGCCCGCCACGTCGAGGTGCAGGTCTTCGGCGACGGCGAGGGCCGTGTCGTCACCTTCGGGGACCGCGACTGCTCGCTGCAGCGCCGCAACCAGAAGGTCGTGGAGGAGGCCCCGGCGCCGAACCTCCCGGACCGGGTACGTGAGCGGCTGACCGCCGCCGCCCGCGAGCTGTGCGCCTCCGTGCGCTACCGCTCCGCCGGCACGGTGGAGTTCGTGTACGACGCCGCACGCGAGGAGGCGTACTTCCTGGAGGTCAACACCCGCCTGCAGGTGGAGCACCCGGTCACCGAGGAGATCTACGGCGTCGACCTCGTGGAGTGGATGCTGCGCCTCGCACAGGGCGACACCGCCGTCGTCAGCGCGCCGCCGGCGCCGAAGGGCCACGCCGTGGAGGCCCGCCTCTACGCCGAGGACCCCTCCCGCGACCACCGCCCGAGCGCGGGCCTGCTCACCCGGGTCGCCTTCCCCGCCGGAGTCCGCGTGGACACCTGGGTGGAGACCGGCACCGAGGTCACCACCTCCTATGACCCGCTGCTCGCCAAGGTCGTCGCGTACGGCGCCGACCGCGCCGAGGCGCTCGACCGGCTGGACGCGGCGCTCGCCGCCACCCGCCTCGACGGCATCGAGACCAACCTCGGCCTGGTGCGGGCCGCGCTGGGCGACGCCGGTGTGCGCGCGGCCGCACACAGCACCGCCTCGCTCGCCGGGATCGGCGACCCCACGCCTCGCGTCGAGGTCGTCGCGCCGGGAACCCTGACCACCGTCCAGGACTGGCCGGGACGCACCGGCCACTGGCAGGTCGGCGTCCCGCCGTGCGGGCCGATGGACGACCTCTCGTTCCGGCTGGGCAACACCGCGCTCGGCAACGCCGAGGGCGCGCCCGGCCTGGAGTGCACCCTCCACGGGCCGTCCCTGCGGTTCACCCACCCCACGACCGTCTGCGTCACGGGGGCGCCCGCGCCGGTGACGGTCGACGGCACCGCCGTACCGCAGTGGGAGCCGGTCACCGTCGGGGCCGGGCAGACCCTGGCGGTCGGGGCGCCCCACGAGCACGGCCTGCGCACGTACGTCCTGTTCGCGGGCGGCGTGGACGTTCCAGAGTTCCTGGGCAGCGCGGCCACCTTCGTCCTGGGCCGGTTCGGCGGGCACGGCGGCCGCGCCCTGCGCGCGGGCGACGTCCTGCACGGCGGCGAACGACGTGCGGGGGCCTCGGCCGTTCCCACGGACCGGCGCCCGGCCTTCGGCGGCGAGTGGTCCATCGGCGCGGTCGAAGGCCCGCACGCCGCACCCGAGTTCTTCACCGAGGACGACATCCGCGACTTCTACGGCGCCAACTGGAAGGTGCACTTCAACTCGGCGCGCACCGGCGTGCGCCTCGTCGGCCCCAAGCCGCGGTGGGCGCGGACGGACGGCGGCGAGGCCGGCCTGCACCCGTCCAACATCCACGACACCCCGTACTCCGTCGGGGCCGTCGACTACACCGGCGACATGCCTGTCCTGCTCGGCCCCGACGGGCCCTCGCTCGGCGGCTTCGTCTGCCCGGCCACGGTCGTGACCGGGCAGCGCTGGAAACTCGGGCAGCTCCGCCCCGGCGACACCGTCCGCTTCGTCCCCGTGACCACCGAGGCGGCCGCCGGTCTACGGCGGAACCCGTCGGCGGCCCCGCGGGCCGACCGTGCGCCCGTCGTCGACGGCGGCATCCTCGCCCGCCTGCCGAAGACCGGGACCCGCCCGGCGGTGACGTACCGGCGCAGCGGCGACGACAACCTCCTCATCGAGTACGGCCCGATGCAGCTCGACCTGGCGCTGCGCATGCGGATCCACGCGCTCGCGGAGGCGCTGGCGGCGCGGTGCCCGGACGGGATCGCCGACCTGACTCCCGGCATCCGCTCCCTGCAGGTGCGGACGGACCCCGGTGTCCTGCCGCTGGACGAGCTGCTCGGCGTCGTGCGGCGCGTGGAGGAGGAACTGCCCGCCACCGACGAGCTGGTGGTGCCCAGCCGCACCGTCCACCTGCCGCTGTCCTGGGACGATCCGGCGACCCGGGAGGCCATCGCCCGGTACATGGCGGGCGTGCGCGACGACGCACCGTGGTGCCCCTGGAACATCGAGTTCATCCGCCGCGTCAACGGCCTGGAGACGGTGGACGAGGTGTACCGCACCGTCTTCGACGCCGAGTACCTGGTCATGGGCCTGGGCGACGTGTACCTGGGCGCTCCGGTGGCCACGCCGCTGGACCCGCGGCACCGGCTGGTGACGACGAAGTACAACCCCGCCCGTACCTGGACCGCGGAGAACTCGGTCGGCATCGGCGGCGCGTACCTGTGCGTCTACGGCATGGAGGGCCCCGGCGGCTACCAGTTCGTCGGCCGCACCACCCAGGTGTGGTCGGGCTGGCGGCAGCGCGGCGCCTTCGAGCCGGGCAGGCCCTGGCTGCTGCGCTTCTTCGACCGGATCCGCTGGTACCCGGTCGAGGCGGAGGAACTGCTTCAGCTGCGCGCGGACATCGTCTCCGGCCGGTTCGTCCCGCGGATCGAGGAGGGGTCCTTCTCGCTCGCCGACCACCGGCGCTTCCTCGCCGAGAACGCCGGCTCCATCGCCGCCTTCCGGGCCCGGCAGGGTGCGGCGTTCGACGCGGAGCGGGCGGCCTGGGAGGCGGCGGGCGAGTTCGCGCGTGCGGAGTCGGCCGCGGAGGTGCCCCCGCCGGCCGCCGACATCGACGTGCCCGAGGGCGGCCATCTGGTCGAGGCCGAGTTCGCCGCCTCCGTCTGGCAGGTCGGCGTCGAGGTCGGCGACCGCGTGTCGGCCGGGCAGCCGCTTCTGGTGCTGGAGGCGATGAAGATGGAGTCCCGGGTCCCGGCCCCCGCCGACGGCGTCGTGGTGCGGGTCCTGACGAGGCCGGGCAGCCAGGTCGAGGCGGGTACCGCCCTCGTCGTCCTCGCTCCCGCGCAGAACCTGGAGGCGGCCGCGTGATCACGGCGGTGGAACGAGTGCGGGCCGCCTACGCGCGCATCGCGCGGGTGGACCGGCCAGAGGTGTGGATCGGCCTCCGCCCGCAGGCGGAGGCCGAGGCCGACGCCGCCGCGGTCGACGCGAAGGTGGCCGCCGGTGAGCGGCTGCCGTTGGCCGGGACGGTGCTCGCGGTCAAGGGCAACATCGACGTGGCCGGGCTGCCGACCACCGCCGGCTGCCCCGCGTACGCGTATCTGCCGGACGCGGACGCCCCGGCGGTGGCCCGGCTGCGGGCGGCGGGCGCGGTGGTCCTCGGCACCACGAACCTCGACCAGTTCGCCACCGGCTTGGTCGGCACCCGCAGCCCCTACGGCGCGGTCCGCAACGCCGTCGCGCCGGAGCGCGTGTCCGGCGGCTCCTCCTCCGGCTCGGCGGTGGCCGTCGCGCTCGGCGTCGCCGACATCGCGCTCGGCACGGACACCGCGGGCTCGGGCCGGGTCCCGGCGGCCTTCAACGGGATCGTCGGCCTGAAGCCGACCATCGGACTGGTGCCGACCGAGGGTGTCGTCCCTGCCTGCGCCTCGCTCGACTGCGTCACGGTCTTCGCCCGTACGCTCCCGGAGGCCGAGCAGGCCCTGTCCCTCATGGCGGCGCCGTCCGGACGCGCGCTGACGCCCCCGGTCGAACGCCGGCCGGGGCCGTGGCGGATCGCCGTACCGACGGCCGGGCAACTCGGCCCGTTGGACCCGGGCTGGGCCGAGGCGTTCCGGGCCGCCGCGCGGCTGCTCGCCGACTCGGGCGCCGAGCTGCTGACCGTCGACCTCGCGCCGTTCACCGAGGCGGCCGCGATGCTGTACGAGGGCGCGTTCGTCGCCGAGCGCTACACCGCCGTCGGCGCCTTCGTCGACGCGCACGCCGGCTCGCCCGGCCTCGACCCGACCGTGGCCGGCATCATCTCCCGGGCCGGGGACGTCCGGGCCCACCGGCTCTACGCGGACCAGCGGCGGCTGGAGTCCCTCCGGCTGCGCGCGATGGCCTCGATCGGCGACGCGGACGCCCTGCTGCTGCCGACCGCACCGGGCCACCCGACCCTCGCCGAGGTCGCGGCCGACCCACTGGGCGTGAACGCCCGGCTCGGCCGCTTCACCAACTCGACCAATCTCTTCGACCTGGCGGCGGTGGCCGTCCCGGCCGGCGAGGTGGACGGGCTGCCGTTCGGTGTCATGCTGGTCGGCCCGGCCTTCACCGACGAGCGGCTCGCGCGCATCGCCGGACTGCTCACCGCCCCGCCGCTGCCGCTGGCGGTGGTCGGCGCGCATCTGTCCGGACAGCCCCTGCACGGTCAACTGCTCGCCGCGGGCGGCCGGCTGCTGCGCACCACCACGACCGCCGCCGCCTACCGGCTGTACGCGCTGGACACGGTGCCCGCGAAGCCCGGTCTGGTCCGGGTCGGCGCGGGCGGCGGCGCCGTCGAGGCCGAGGTGTGGCGGCTGCCCGCCGAGGGGCTGGGCGCGCTGGCCGCGGCGCTGCCCCGCCCGATGACGCTCGGCAGCGTGGAACTCGCGGACGGCAGCTCGGTGACCGGCTTCCTCTGCGAACCCCTGGCCGTCGAGGGTGCCCGTGACATCACCTCGTTCGGCGGCTGGCGTGCGTACCTGCGGTCGGACCCCTGTCACGAGGACCCGCGTCACGAGGACCCGCGCTGAGCGGTGCCTGGGCCGCAGGCCGCCCGGCCGCACCGACAGGCACCAGGTTCGCGGACATGTCGAGCGGCACTCCGTTGAGGTGGGTCCGGCCCTGTCTGCACGACCCGGCGCGGTGGGGTGCCTCTGGCCGCTGAGCGAACGGGCCTGCGGCGTCCGTTCAGGCGGTACCGGGCGGCCGGCGTGGTCAGGCGGTGAGGGCTTCTTGGAGGCTGGGGTGGCAGGGGATGATGTGGGGGATGCCGACGATGTCCAGGGTGCGCATGACGGTGGGCTGTACGTCGGCCAGGCGTAGCCAGCCGCCGTCGGTGGCGGTGGCGTCGAGGTGCGCGGCGAGCAGGATGTTGATGCCGCTGGAGTCCATGAAGGTGACCTGGCGCAGGTCGACGACGATGCGGGGACGCGCCATGTCGCGTGCGGCGAGAGCGTCGCGGAGTGTGTCGCCGGTGTGATGGTCGACTTCTCCGGCCGGCGCCAGGACGCGGATGCCGTCGGTCGCGGTGGTCACGACCGACAGCCGGCCGGCCTGCCCCGCGTGTTCGGTGCCGGTCATTTCTCCCTCAGACATGCCGGTGATCCTGGCACACCCCACCCCTCGTGCGCAGCGGGGGCTGCTCCGCCGAAAATCATGGCCTGATCTGCGGCTGCCCGGGTACCTGCCGCGAAGATTTCTGTACGTGGGGGAGCGAATGGTGGTCGTGATGGAGTCAGTCCCCGCGCCGGACGAGGGCGCGGCGCCGGACGGGCCGGACATCCGGACCGGCGCTGCCCTGGTCGGAGACGGTACGGACATCGCGCAGGCCCGTCATCTGGCGGCCGGCTTCCTCACCCGGGTCCAGGCCGAACACGGCCTGCCCGTCTCCCAGCGCGCCATGGACCTCACCCAGCTGGTGGTCAGTGAACTGGTGACCAACGCCCGCAAGTACGCCCCCGGGCCGGTGCTGCTGGACCTGGGGATCACCGGTGGCACGGTCGAGGTCGTGGTGTGGGACGCCTGTCCGGTGCTGCCGGTGGCCCGGGCCGCGGACGCCGGCCGGGTCGGGCAGCACGGTCTGGAGATCGTGATGGCCGTCGCGCAGGGCTTCGAAGCGCGACGCGAGCCGGTCGGCAAGCGCATCACCGCCCGCATCGCCTTGGCGGACGATCCATGGGGCGCCGTCTGCGGACGCCTTCCTCTGTGAGGCAACCGGCCCCCTCAGACGGGCACGAGCGCCAGGTGGGTCGGAGACGGCTACCGCACAGGGGCGGGCCGTGAAGCAGCGGCCCGGCCCTTGAGGAATCACCGTGATCGACCACCCGCAGGGGGTATGTGACTGGGTATCAAGCCGACTGACCGGAATGCCGGTGAAGCTCTCCGGTCGAACGGCGGGTCCCCGGAGTGTCCGTTCGCGAAGCCACAGGAGATCACCGTTCCGAGGCCATGAGCCCGGCCGGCGTGCGTTGTCAGACGCCGGCCTGTGCAGCCGGGGCCGGCTGCACAGAGGCGGGCGTTCACCGGGATGCCGGGCGCGCGTCCGCTCAGGGTGTGCGCCGGAGCGGACGATGGTTGCCGTTGAGCTTCTGCACGCCCCCACTCCGGCTGGGTGAAGAGGTCGCTCGACCCCTCCCGTTGATGGAAGGGCTACTGGTGTCGTCCGATGCGCCGGGGATGTCACTGCGCCGCGCTCGGTCGCCGTCTGTGCCGGTGAAGGGGGCGGACGGCTCGGTGGCCTGTCGCTGCTGGTAGGAGCGAAGTCATGACCAGCCTTCGGCTGCCGCGTCTGTGCGGTCTCTTCGCTCCGCTCGCCGCGGCTGGTGAAGACCTAGTCCTTTCACATTGAACAAGCACTGTCCCGTTCCCTTGTGCGCTCGGCGTTTCGTGCGCGCGGTCAGGAGCACGGTTATGCGAATGCGCCCACCTCGTGCCCGTGTGCGGTCCTTACCCGGCACCACGGCGGTGGCGTCCCGAATCGCCGCGTGCCGGGTCGTCGCTCTGGTCCCCGCGCACAACGAGGCCGACCGCATCGGTGCGGCCCTGGCAGCCTTACGGGCGCAGAGTCGGCCGCCGGAGCGGATTGTCGTGGTGGCCGACAACTGCACCGACGCCACCGCGGACGTCGCCCGGCAAGCAGGCGCCGAGGTCGTGGAGTCCGTGAAAAACCGTCACAAGAAGGCCGGCGCGCTCAACCAGGCCCTCGACCAGGTGCTGCAAGGCCTGGCCGGCCACGATCTGGTCCTGGTCCAGGACGCCGACACCACCCTCGTCCCCTCGTTCCTCGCCGACGCCGTCGAGGCGATGGCTGAGGATGTCGGGGCGGTCGGTGCGATCTTCTTCGGCGAGCCGGGCGGCGGCCTGCTCGGCGCCTTGCAGCGCATCGAGTTCCAGCGCTACGCCCGCGAGATCGCCCGCCGCGACTACCGCGCCGACGTCCTCACCGGGACCGCGACCGTCTTCCGCGCCGCGACCCTGCGCCAGATCAGAGAGGCCCGCCTGGACGGCCTCATCGGCGGCGGCACCTCCTACTACTCCCTCGCTTCGCTCACCGAGGACGACGAGATCACCAAAGCGGTACGCACCCTCGGCTACCGCACCGTCTCACCCCCGGGCTGTCGGGTGGTCACCGAGGTGATGACCACCGTGCCCAAGCTGTGGCATCAGCGGATGCGTTGGCAGCGCGGCGCCCTGGAGAACCTCCGCGACTACGGCCTCACCAAGGTCACCACCCCCTACATCGTGCGGCAAGGGATGATGGGCCTGTCCGTGGTGGCGCTCGCCCTGTATCTCGTCTTCACCGTGTGGATGCTGGCCCGCGGCCGCCCGGAGTTCGCCCCGTTCTGGGTGGCGGTCGGCCTGGTCTTCGTCGCCGAGAAGGTGGTCACCGCCCGCGGCGCGGGATGGAGGTCTCAGCTGCTCGCGGGAACGCTCGCCGTCGAGCTGGCCTACGACATGTTCCAGCACGCCGTCTATCTGCGCTCCCTGTGGGACATGGCTCGACGCCGCGAGGAGCGCTGGTGCGCGACATGAGACGACCAGCCCAGCCCGGAATGCTCTTGCGAGCCGGTGCGCCGGCCCGAATGACGGCCGCGCGGGCGTACATGCTGACGAGAGACGGGAGAGCGGTGTACGCAGGCGTGCCCCTGGCCAGTGCTCTGGGAGTCGGCGGGGCCTCCGCGCTGGCCTGTCGGCGCCGTTCCGGCTTCGACACGATGGCCACCGTCGTCGCCGCCACCACCCTGCTCATGGCCGGGGTCTCGGTGTACAAACTGCTGCCCCGGCGATGCCCGAGCTCGTTCCCCACCGCGCTTTCCGGCCCCACGGCGCCGGGGCGGCTGACACCGCGGCGACCGGACCAGCAGGACCTGGTCCAAGCCTCGGCAGAGGTTCACTGAACTCGGCATTCCGGCTGCCGCGCCAGGCGGCAGCCGGACAGCGGCCGCCGCCCTTCAGACTCCGCGCGCTGTTCATACACCGCGCGGCCGCACAACCATCCCAAGGCGCGACCTCCGCTGCCGGAGTACCGGCCCGGGTGCCGTGCCGTGCAAGAGGAGGAGCACAGCGATGACACGACCAGTTCCCGGCACGATCATCA
The DNA here is from genome assembly GCF_000444875.1 of Streptomyces collinus Tu 365. NCBI lineage: Bacteria > Bacillati > Actinomycetota > Actinomycetes > Kitasatosporales > Streptomycetaceae > Streptomyces > Streptomyces collinus. Next base: position 8,014,828 of record NC_021985.1, read on the forward strand.
CGGTCGCCGGCAACGGCCAAAGCGGTTTTGAAGCGGACGGCGTTCCGGCTGCCAGTACCAAGATCGGGACTCCCTGGGGAGTGACGGTGGACGAGGCGGGAAACGTCTACGTCTGCGAGTACAGCACCAACCGCGTCCGCAGGGTGACCCCTGACGGGAAGATCACCACCATCGCCGGCACCGGCACCGAGGGCTACTCCGGTGACGGTGAGAGGGCCACCGCCGCCAAGCTCAGCGGCCCGCACGGCACGGCGATCGACAAGGCGGGGAACATCTACATCGCCGACCGCAAGAACGACCGGATCCGCAAGGTGGCACCCGATGGCACCATCACCACGGTCGTCGGCGCCGGCCCCAGGGGATACTCGGGCGACGGTGGACCCGCCTCTGCCGCCAAGCTCAACCTGCCCCAATCCGTGGCGTTGGACGACACGGGCAACCTCTACATCGCCGACGTGGGCAATCACCGAGTCCGTAAGGTGGCGCCCGAGGGGAAGATCACCACGGTGGCCGGTACCGGCACCGGCGGGTATTCCGGCGACGAGGGCCCTGCCTTCGCCGCCCAGCTCAACAATCCCACCGGGGTGACGGTCGGCAAGGACGGCAATCTCTACATCGCCGACTGCTCCAACCACCGTGTCCGCAAAGTGACGCCGGACGGGACGATCAGCACGGTCGCCGGCAACGGCACGAAGGGATACTCCGGTGACGGCGTTCCCGCCACCACCACGACCCTCAACGGTCCCTACTTCGTGGACATGGACGGGACGGGAAATCTCTACATCGCCGACCAGGACAACCACCGTGTCCGCAAGGTGGCACCCGACGGCATCATCACCACCATGGCCGGCGACGGCGTCTCGGGGGCCGCTGTCGACGGCGCCCCGGCGATGAACACCCACCTCTACACCCCCGTCGTGGCGGCGGTGGCTCCGTCCGGTGACCTGTACATCGGCGACGTGGGGAGCTACTACGTGTACAAGGTGGTCGGGGCATCGGCTGTGATGCCCCCGGCTCCGCCGGTCGCCGACCTGTACGGCAAGTACGTCCTGCCCGTGACCGCCCCCCGCGGCGAGGAGTTCGAGCTCGGCGCCCGTATCCACAACCGCGGCCCGGCCATCGCCAGCGGCGAGGACATCACCGTCGTCCTCACCCTGGCCGACGGCCTGGAGTGCGCCCATCACAGCAACGGCCGTCGCCTGACCCGTGCCTTCGCCGGCATCGACCTCGCCCCGCACAGCGCCTCACTGGACGGCGTGTTCCGCGTCCGCGCCACCGACGACGCGTCACCGGGGGTGTACGAGTCGACGCTGGAGATCCAGTACGGCGGCGACCTCAATCTGAAGGACAACACCGCCGTCCTGCCGGTCACCGTGGTCGTCCCCGAACCCGTCGACGGCGAGCATGCGCTGATCGTCTTCCAGGACAACCTTCCCAAGGCCGCGCCGGGCCAGAGCGCACGCTTTCACCTGCGCTTCCTCGCTCCCGTGGGCCAGCCGGTCAACCCCGGTGACATCGACCAGCGCCTGTCTGCGCCCACCGGGTTCGTCTTCACGGGCCGGCCCACCTACACCTACCCCAACACCGCGATGGGCGCTGTCACCGGCGAGCTGAAGCACGACATCCGCGACGACGGCCGCACTCTGGTCATCCGTCACAACCCGCACCTGAACACCTCCGGCACCGACACTGCGCCCCTTCTCTACGCCATCGACCTGCAGGCCGAGGACGATGCCGTTCCAGGTGTGGTCAGCGACGGCTCGGTCAGTATCGGCCGGCGGCCCCCCGTGCAGATTCGGGCCGAGGTCACCGGTACCCCAGCCGAGGTCAGCATCAGGATCGTCCAGACCCAGCTTCACAAGGCCAACGTCAGGCCTGGCCAGCGTGGGGTCTACCCCGTCTCCTTCAAGCTCACCAACACCGGAGACCACTCGACCGGTGCCCAGGATCTCGTCCTGACCGCGCCTGAGGGCCTGTGGTTCAGCCAGGACACCACGGGGATGTACCGGGGAGAGCACGACGACGAGATCGAGCTGACCGCCGAACGCTCGAACGGCAACCGCACCCTGACCGTCCGGGGCGCCGTCGCCCTCGACCTGAACCCCGGACAGTGGGCCGCCGTCTATCCGCAGATGGAGGTGGAGACCCACGCGCAGGCCGGCGCCGTCCGCGTCGACATCCAGATCGGCAACCCGCCCGTCGCCACCGGCCACGCCACCGTCACCGTCGACGTCTGACCCCATACCCACATCCCGTACGGGGCCACCCCGTTCATGAAGGTCACAAGCCCGCTCGGGTCCGAGCCCCGGCCCACAGCGCGCGCTCGTCGTGATCGCGTGCGGCTTTGTGAGGCGCCATCTCGCGAAGCCGCCCGCTCGCCCCCCACCCCCGTACAGAGCTGCCGTGTGCCGACGTGCATGCATCCTCAGAGGCGGCGCCGACGGAGCGACTGGAGCACGCGATCGTCGGTGCGAGACTTGGCGGGCAACACCTTCGGCTCCCCGCCCCGGGCGTCCTGTGAGGTCCCTGGACGGACGCTGTGCGGCGACCGGTTGCTCAGCGGATGCGGTGCTCGGCCCACAGCCGGGCGGCGTGGCAAAGGCCGTGCGCCCACTCTTCTTTCTCGGCGATCGCACTCCACTTCGCCGCGTTGGCCGCGGCGAAGACATCGAGGGAGTAGGCGGGGGCCTGCTGCCAGGCCGGCATGCGCGCAGCCCACGCCTCGGCGCTGGCGGGGGTGTGCAGATCGCTGGTGAGGAGCCAGATGACGGCCAGGGCTGCGTCGAGCCAGACCGCACCGCGCCCAGCCCAGGCCCAGTCCACCAACCACGACCGCTCCTGGGTGATGAGCACGTTTGCGGGATTCAGGTCCGTGTGCACCAGCGTGGCACCGGCGAAGCGCTCCAGGTCCGCGGGATCGTCCACGTGCTCGGCCCAGCGCCATTCGACAGGTTCGAGCGCGACAGCCGGAAGAGGCCGCACGGCGAGTTCGGTCAGGGTCTGCGCGAGCAGGAGCAGGTCGGGGGAGTCGGGGGCGTAGCAAGCCTGCCGGCCGGTGATGTACTCGAAGCCCAGCAGGCTCCACCCGCCGGCTTCCACCTGCCACAGCAATCGAGGCCCGATCGGCGCCACATGGACGCCCAGGTCGGTTTCCCACTGCTGCGCCCGGAATTGGGGGTGTGCGCGGGGGAGTCCTTTGACGAAGACCTCGCCCCGCGCGGTGCGCAGCCGCGCGGCCAGCGCATTGTTGTTCCCGCTCGGCATGGTCCGGGCGCCGAGGACCGGTCCGGTCCGGTCCAGGACCGCTTTCTGGACAGCGGTGGGAAGATCTTCCCAGCGGAGGCGTCGGCTTTCCAAAGACGGGCAGTCCCTTCGGACAGCGGGTGCGAGGCTGAGACTCCGCAAGGCGGAAGCGGGCCTCGAGATGCAAGGTACTCCGCACGGCCTGCCAGCATGATCGGCCTCGGTACCGGTAGGCCCCCATGTTCAGGTATCGCGTATCCGTGATCAAGCCAGGACGGGGCTCGAGCCAAGTGATCAGCGCGAGCACGATCGAGGCGGCCGAAGACAACGGCCAGGAGCCGGGCCAGACCGGGCATGCGCACAGAGCCGGGGCCACCGCCTGAGGTGAAGAACAGTCGTGTGGTGGTCGCCGGACGACGTTCGGTGCGCCTTTCGGCTCCGGCCCTGCATCCGCTTCCAACGGCTCACGACCAACTCCAGCGCGTCCCGTTTCAGACAGTGGGGGGGGGCAAGCCCGTGAACGCGGCGAACACCTGGACTTTCAGCGCGGCAGCGGTGTGTTCCCAGGAGTTGGCGGGCAACGTCCTCACCCCGTCCTGAAGACCCTGCCGCCACCGCTCCTTTCGGCCTGTGACCTATGCCACACGCGGTTCCTGTCAGGAATCGGGGGGCTGTCCCGCTCAAGTCGCCGGGAGCAATCCAACCGACAGGAGCGAGACATGAGGCACCGCATCGTCGTCCTCGGCGCCGGCTACGCCGGGTCTTACGTGGCGGGGACCCTGGCCCGCCGGTTGTCCCCGGCGGACACCGAGATCACCGTGGTCAACGCCGAACCGGACTTCGTCCAGCGGCTGCGGCTGCACCAGCTCGCGGCCGGCCGGGAGATCGAGGCTCCCCAGCTCGCCGACGTCTTCGCGGGCACGGGGGTCCGGCTGCGCCTGGCCCGTGTCACCGCCGTCGACCCCGAGCGCCAGGTCGTCGCCGTGGCCGACGCCGGCGGCGGGGGCGAGCTGGGCTACGACACGCTTGTCTACGCGCTCGGCAGCCATGGTGCCCACCACGGTGTCCCCGGCGCGGCCGAGCACGCTTTCGACGTCGCCAGCCGACCCTCGGCGATGCGCTTGCGTGAGCGCCTGGACAGCTTGGGCAGGCAGGCCGAAAGCGGGCGTGTGCTGGTCGTCGGCGACGGGTTGACCGGCATTGAGACCGCTACGGAGATCGCCGAAACGCGGCCCGGCCTGTCGGTGGCGCTGGTTGCCCGCGGCGAGCTGGGCGCCCCCCTCTCCGTCGGAGCCCGCAGCCACCTGCGTCAGGCCTGCCACCGGCTGGGCGTCACCGTGTTGGAGCACACCGTGGTCGAAGCCGTCGAGGCGACGCGGGTGCTGTGTGCCGACGGCACCGCCCTGGCGTCCGACGCAACCGTGTGGACGGCCGGGTTCGCGGTCAGCCGCATAGCCGCCGCCGGCGGGCTGACCGTCACCGAGAACGGCCGCATCGTCGTCGATCGCACCATGCGGTCCCTCTCGCACCCGAACGTCTACGCCGTCGGCGACAGCGCCCACGCCGTCGGCGACAACGGCCGCCCGCTGCCGATGTCCTGCGCTTCGGCCGGCTACACCGGCATGCAGGCCACGGCCGCGATCGTGGGACGTCTGACCGGCCGGAAGATCCCCAACACCAAGCTGGAGTACCTGGGCAACCACATCAGCCTCGGGCGGCGGGACGGGATCCTGCAGATGGTCGACGACGAAGGGCAGGCAAAGCCGAAGTACGTGGGCGGCCGGAAGGCCGCGCGGATCAAGGCAGCCATCCTCAAGTTGTCGCTGTGGACCACCTCACACCCGACCTTCGGCCTGCCCAAGCGCAAGCACCGCCTGGCCGCTGCGCCGCACGCGTCCGCCGACAAGGCGCCTCGCGTTGCCGCCTAGGGTGATCCGAGTGGACAACACCGCGCCCGATCGCTTCGACACCAGCCAGTTCGAGGCCAGCCGGAACCGGCTGGCCTCGTTGGCCTACCGGCTGCTGGGCTCCGCCGTCGACGCCGAGGACGCCGTGCAGGACGCGTTCCTGCACTGGCAAGCCGCCGACCGGCAGCGGATCAAAGTGCCGGAGGCGTGGCTGACCAAGGTCGTCACCAACCTCTGCCTGGACCGGCTCCGCTCGGCGCAGGCCCGCCGCGAACGCAGCGCGGGTGCCTGGCTGCCCGAACCGCTCCTCGACGGCGACCCGATGCTCGGGCCGGCCGACACCTTCGAGCAGCGCGAATCGGTCTCCCTCGCCGTATTGACGCTCATGGAGCGCCTGTCACCCGTCGAGCGGGCCGTCTACGTCCTGCGCGAAGCGTTCTCCCACAGTCACGCTGAGATCGCCGAGATCCTTGACCTCACCGAGGGCGCAAGCCAGCAACACCTCCACCGGGCCAGACGCCGCATCACCGGTGCGCGCCCCGGCGGCCGAGAAGAAGCCGATCCGGCATCCGCCCGCAGGATCGTCGAGGCGTTCCTCGCCGCCGCGTCCTCGGGCCGCACCGAACGGCTGGTCGCGCTGCTCACCGACGACGCCACCGCGATCTCCGATGGCGCCGGCCTGTCCGAGAAGCTGCTGCAGTTCGACACCGCGCAGCGCGTCGCCGCCGTCGCACGGGCCGGTTTCAGACCCACCCCCGCGAAACGGCGACTCGCCGGCGGCACGCCCGCCGTCCACTACGCGCTCGTCAACGGCGCCCCGGCCATTCTGTTCGTGATCGGCGACCAGGTCGTCGGAGCCGTGACGTTCGACATCGCAGGAGGCAAGATCGCGACGGTGCGGGGCATCGCCGCCCCCGCCCGCCTCGTCCGCCTCAGCGAAGACTGGCGGCAGCACGAACCGGACGCGCCGCTGATCACCCACTGGTGAGCCCTTCGACGATCTTCGCGGTCGGAGGCGCATCCGCATCCGCCCCGCGTCTCCAGGTGCCATGCCGAGTGCTCGAAGGTACGGAAGAGCTGGCTGAAATCCTCGGGACTGATCACCTTGCGCGCTCGCTGGAGTTCCTTGAGGCCGTGGGTGACAGGTCCTAGGGGACTGTGACTGCCCGGGCCACGGCGATCTCCTTGACACCGACTGCCTCGGAGGGGGTCAGGCCACTGTCCCGGCCGGTACGTCCATCCGGGCCTGCGGCTGTACGACCCGCCGGCGCCTGGAGGGCATGCCCACAGTCGGGTTGGCGACGCCCCAGGCTGCCCCTTTGCAGATCATTTCCTTGTAGAAGGCGGCCCCGCGGCCTGTCAGGGCGCGTTCGCGGGCTTGGTCGTCGGCGGTGACGAACTGGATCAGGCCCTCCTTGCGGCCGAGGGAGATGCACTGCTGGTAGTAACGGATCGAAATACGGGGAATCTTGGCGCCGGTGAGACGGGCGGCGATGGCGTCGGCGGCCTGCCAGGCCATGGGGACGCCCGAGGCGCAGGACATCCGCAGCGGCTTGCCGCCCGGGCCGATCGCGCTCGCTGCGTCGCCCACGGCGTACACGTCCTCGTGGGAGACCGAGCGCATGGTGGTGTCGACCAGGATCTGGCCCCGGTCGGTGAGGTCGAGCGTGGTGGCCTGGGCGAGGGGGTGGACAGCGAAGCCGGTGGCCCAGACCGTGATCTGGGAGGGGACTGTCCGGCCGTCGGCCGTCGTCACGGCGTCCGGTCCCACGGCGGTGACCACGGCGCGTTCGTGGACCGTGATGCCGAGTCGGTCCACCACCCTCCCCACGTGGGCTCGGCCCTTGTCCGAGAGCCAGTCGCCGAGGGTGCCGGAGGCGGCCAGGGCGACATCGAGGTCGGGGCGGGCCTCGGCGATCTCGGTAGCGGCCTCCAGGCCGGTCAGTCCGCCGCCGACCACGGCCACGGGCCGGCCGGCGCCCAGGTCGGCCAGGCGCTCGCGCAGGCGCAGGGCGCCGGTGCGGCTGGAGACCTCGTAGGCGTGTTCGGTGACTCCGGGGACGCCACCGTCGTCCCAGCCGCTGCCGAGGGCGTACACCAGGGTGTCGTAGTGCAGTTCCTCCGTTTCCGGGCCGTCAGCCGGGGTGACCATCACCGCCTTGTGGTCGACGTCCACCCCGGTGACCCTCGCGAGCTTCAGTTCCACGCCCGTGTTCGCGAACAGCTCGCTGAACGGCCGGGGCCTGAGGTCCTGGCCGACCGCGAGCTGGTGCAGCCGGACGCGCTCGACGAAGTCGGGCTCGGGGGTGACGAGGGTGATCGTGACGTCCTCGCGGTGCAGCCGCTTGGCGAGGCGGCCGGCGGTGACGGCTCCGGTGTAGCCGGCCCCGAGGACGATGATGCGGTGCTGCATGGGGATGCTCCTGTCTGCGAGGGTTCCACCGCTGTCTTGCGCGGTTTCGCACCTTGAACCAGACAGCCCGGCGTTTCCTGACAAGGCCAGGATGTGAAGCGCGTCACATGCGGTCAGAGGGTGTACAAGGCATCCCCGTGGTCCGCGGTAGCCCACTGGCCGGTCGCACGGACGAGTTTGTCGGGGTTGACCTGGCTGCGCAGAGCAACGATGCCCTGCGCAGTGACTTCCAGGCAGGTGATACCGACGACCCGGCCGTCCACCACCGCCACGATGGCCGGTTCGCCACAAGCCGTCGTGGCATAGATCTCGGGCGCGCCGCCGACATGAGCTCGCTTGGCAGGGCTGGGCTTGAACAGGCCGCGCACAAACTTGGCGACCGCGAGCGCGCCCTCGAACGCCTTCGCGCGGGCCGGGACCTTCCCGCCGCCGTCGCCGACCGAGACGGCGTCCTGAGTGAGCAGCCGCACGAGGGGTTCGGTCCGGCCGCTCGTCGCCGCGGCCAGGAATTCCTCGACGATCCTGCGCGCGGCGGCCTCGTCGATCTCGGTGCGCGCCTTGGCCCCGGTGACGTGCTTCTTGGCCCGGTGGTAAGTCTGCTGGCTGGCCGCCTCGGTGATGCCGAGGATCTCCGCGATCTCCCGGTGCGGGTAGTCGAACGCCTCGCGCAGCACGTACACCGCCCGCTCGTTGGGGGACAGGCGCTCCAGCAGGACCAGGACGGCAAAGGACACCGACTCCCGTTGCTCGGCGGTCTCGGCCGGGCCGAGCATCGGGTCCCCGGCGAGCAGCGGTTCGGGAAGCCACCGCCCCACATAGCTCTCTCGTCGTGCGCGTGCCGAAGCGAGCTGATTCAGGCACAGGTTGGTGAGCACCTTGGTCAGCCATGCCTCGGGCACCGCGATCCGCTCGACGTCGGCCGCCTGCCAGCGCAGGAACGTCTCCTGTACGGCGTCCTCAGCCTCGCTCGCCGAGCCGAGGAGCCGGTAGGCGATGGCCTCAAGGCGGGGCCTGACGGCCTGAAACCGGTCGACGTCACGCGTGATCAAGGCCATGCGCCGATCCTAGGGTGAGATGCCGAGTGCTGCATCGGGTCTGCAGTACCTGAAGGGATGGGATGAGATATGCGTGTGACCCATGGTCCGCAGGTGCTCGGCCTGCTGCACTGGCACGGTGAGCCCCCCTACGGGCTGACCGTGCTGGGCATCGCCCCGGACCGGCTGGCCGAGGCGGAGGAGAAGGCCGCGGCGGCCCTCGCCGACCTGGCCCTGCCCGCCTCGTGGGTGGACGCGGAACCGGCACTGCGGCGGCACCTCGTCGCCGCGTGTCGGCCGGTGCCGACGGCGGGCCTCTGGCACGTCACGGACGGCCGTCCGGCCCTCGACGAGGACCGCGCCCGGCACGACTGCCTGCGTGCCCTGACCGTCGAGTGGCCCGGCACCGAGCCTCTGCTGACCGAGGAGGCCGACCGGCTGCCGGGTCTGACCGCCCTGACCCGGCTGACCGCCCTGGTCTGCCGGATGCCGCCGGAGGTGTGGCTGGAAGCCGAGGAGGACCTCCTCGACTTCTACGACACCTACACGGTCGGCACCCTGTCCGACGCTCCGCCCTGAGCCACCCCTCACGCGACGGCGGTCAGTCGACGCCGTTCTTCCGCCCCGCCCAGTACGAGCCTGGGACGACGTGGGCGACGGCGTCAGGACCGCCTCACCGGAACCACAGCCCGAGTGTCCTTGAGCGGCGCCGGTCAGAGGACGGTGCCGTGCAGGGCGCGGCGGCCGCCGGAGACGGAGTAGCGGCGAGGCCGTGCTCGAGGTGCTCACCGATCGCCTCACAGAGCAGGGTGACGGCGTCGGCCGCATCGGCGTCGGAGAGGTAGACCGGCGCGACTCCGAGCATCAGCTCGCCGATCGTGTGGGTGCTGGCGGCGAGTTCGTCGACGACGCGGCGCAGCGCGGCGACGGTCGGGGCCGTCGACGGGGCGGCGGCCGGGGGCGGCGAGGTGGGGATCACGGACGGCCTGGCGGACCCCAGCGCGCACGGCGGCCTCATCCAGGGCCTGGTCCGCTGCGGCGAGCGCGGCAAGTCGGCGGGTGAACAGCTCCGCGACGTCGCCCACGTCGCAGTAGGCCTCCCAGCTGCCGTGCCCGGGCGGCACCCAGACGCGGGTGGTGTGCGCGTCGTGGACCCGAGCGGCAAGCACCGCCACGAAGTGCCGGACGTCGTCCATCGGAGTTTGATCACCGTAGGTCAGCGACTCAGCGCACCCGAAAGTGCGCTGAGTCGCCGACCTGCACTTATGTGCAGGTCCTCGTAAATGCGCGGGTCAGAGCCTGGCGCTCGTCGTGCAGGCTGCTCGTTTTGTGGAGGCGGTGGTCAGGATGGCTTGACCGCCGAGACCGGGGTGACGGTCACCTTGTTGTCGCACTCGGCCCAGACTCCGTCCTTCAGGGCGACTTGGTGCTTCCCGGAGTGCGGCAGCCCGATGACCATCGTGGGATACGTCACCGGGTCCTGTCCCGACACGCAGTAGCCGTCGGCCTCCCCTTGGACCTGGACGAAGGTCAGCTTCACCCACGCCTTGCCGTGCGGCCGGACCGTCACCGTGGCCGCCCTGCCGGTGGGGGTGACCTTGAGTGGGGTGTTGTGGGCGGGGGAGCCGTTGCCGGCGCCCGCGACCGTCGGATGGCCCTTCAGGACGCACGTCCTCCGGGAGACGTTGGTGAACTGCACGACCGCCGCCCCGGTGCCGGTTCCGACGGGCCGGTGGACGGCCTGCCAGGCGCTGACCTGGAGGGCGGGGGCCGGGCAGGCGGGCGGCGGGGTGGAGGTGGTGGTGCTCGCCGCCATGGCGGTGCCGGGCAGGATGCCGGTCACTGCCGCCGTGACGGCCGTAACCGCCGTCGTCGCCAGAGCCGCCCTGCGAATGCCGTTGCTGTGACGCATGCTGTCGTCCCCCTGATTCGTATCGTCCGCGGGTTTGGGTCGTGGGTTGTTGCCCCGCGGTACGCGTGGTCGTGGTGCGTGAGTGCAGATAGGGCGAGAGAGCGGCACGGTTCCATGCGGCGACTACTTGTGACGGAACAGTGACGGCAGGATCGAGCGGGAGGTGAAGGCCCGCACCCGAAAGAACCCCACCGGCAAGTACGGCCCGAACGCGGGACAACGCCCCCACAAGGCCCAGAAGTACACCGTCCGCACCACACTCGTGTTCTTCGCCCACGGCCTCAACAGCCGCTCATGGCCCTGACGCGACGGTGTTGAGGCCCCAGCCCGTCGCCTTGGGGCCTTCACCACGGCGCGCCCGGCCCGAACGGTTCGAAGAACATGACGTCCAGCGGATGCAGGTCCCGGCCGGTCAGACCGGGGAAGCCGGATTCGGCGGGGCCGCCGCGCAACCACGTGAGCAGGGTTGCCGTGAAGTCGCCTGACAGGGGCGGTCCTTGGTCGGAGTGGCGTGGGTTGACGGCTACGCGCCATGTCTCGGGCGGGCCGTCCGCGCACCAGCCGATCTGGTCCCCGTCGATCGTCGACGCGAACGGCAGGAAGCCGCCGGGCTCGGGCCACGCGGGCATCGGGTAGTACTGGGGATGGGCGGCGCGCAGTTGGCGGTATCCGTCAAGCATGCCCTCGACGGTGGCCGCGAGCCCCTGCTCCCGCGGCCGGTTCAGGGACAGCGGGGCGCTCATGTCCAGCCACCAGCTCCAGTTGCCCGCCCCGTACCGCTCCGCGAGCGCCACGAAGTCCGGCGGCAGCCGGGTGCCGAGCCGCTCGAAGACCTGCTGCCATGTGCCCTCGCCCAGGTACGGCTCCAGGGGCGGTGGAACCAGCGTCATGACGGCGTCGAGGCCCGAGCCCTCGGTGAGCGCCGCGTGCTGCCGCGCGTCCACGGCGGTGCCCGCAGGCGGTGGCGACCAGGGTGCGGCCCCGGCCAGCGGCGGCCAGACCCGTATCTGTGAGGACAGCGGGCCCAGCAGCCCGCCGGGCTCGCCCGGGTGCGGCACGCCGGTGCGCAGCAGCGTGAACAGGAGCTCCAGGAACGGGACTTCGTAGTCCACCCAGGGCTCGCTCACCCCGACTGCCACATTCGTCGTCATGAGCGTGACCGGCCACGCGTCGGGGTCGTCCGACGCGCCCGTGTTCCAGAAGAGGTGGTCGCCGCTCCTCGTCGTGGCGAAGGCGAGCAGGCCGCCCTCCTCGGGCAGGAAGGGGCGCCGACGCCTGGTGAACATGCCGGGCCGGATCGCCGAGTGCCGGTGCGTCTCGGCGATCCATGCCGCGTACTCGAAGCGGCCGTCGGTGCTGACGCACGGGGGGTGCAGCCGGATCGCCGCACCCGCGCCGCCTATCTCGGCCGCACCGTACGCCGACACGAGCGCCTTGTAGTCACCCGGCAGCGGGGTGCCGAGCCAGCCCTCGACCGCCGCCCAGTCGACGGCGGGCGCCGGGCCGGGCGGCGGTCCGACGAGACCTGTGAACGCGGTGATCCGCGCAGAGTGATCCATGGAGCCGAGGATGACATCCCCCACCGACATCGAGACTGGGACCTGGCACCGCTCGGGCGTCTGCCCCGCCCACTGACTGAGGCTTCGGCTGTCCTCGGGCTGCGTACGTCGGGCCCCGCAGGGACGGGCGGCCCCGGCCGCGCGAAGTGTGGGCTCAGCCAGTTCGTACCTCATCGCCTGATCGATCAGCTGGATGCGATGTCGGGTCGCACACCCGTGACCGATCCGATCGCCGGCGCCGCACCGTCCATGTCGTCCTGTAGGAAGTTGATGTACGACTGCGCCAGTACCGTCCTCAAGGAGTCGGGTCCGAGGGGATCCCCGGCCCGGCCGTCTGCCGGCCGCCTCCCATGTCCCGCTGGACGAAGTCTGCGGCCGACCGCATCATCGGGCATCTCGGTCCCCTGCTCGCGCTCCGGCCGCGCAAGCGGTTCCGCGAGGACGCCGTGCTCACCGTGGACGGCACCCTGGTGCCCACCCGCGATCGACGCCGACAGCCGTCTGGTCGTCGTGGTCGGCCCGCCGCTGCCCGGTGACCGCGCCGACTGCAACGCATGGGAGGAATCCGGGGTCAAGGCCGCCCTCGGCAGCACCATACGATCGCGGACGGCGACCGACCCGGCCATCTCCATTCGGAGATAAGTCAGGGACCACGCCGGGACGGTGATGCCGGCATCCTCGGATTTCGTGGGACACATCAAGCCGGCAGCAGCCCGGGAGGCTCAGGGCGAGACTCTCGTCTCCGATCGTCGATCCCCGTGACCGACCAGCTCCGCCACCGCACGCCGGTCCACCTTGCCGTTTCCGTTGAGCGGCAGCGCTGGGACCGGAACCACGCGGGCCGGGACCATGTAGGGCGGAAGCCGACGACGCAGCGCGTCGCGGGGCTCCTCCTCGACCCGGCCTGTGCAGGCTGCGGTGAGTTCGACACTGCCGTCCGGGGTGGGCAGGGCGAGGACCACCGCGTCCCGTACTCCGGGAAGGGAGCGCAACGCCTCCTCGACCTCGCTGAGTTCGACGCGGTAGCCGTGCACCTGGACCTGGTGGTCGAGGCGCCCGACATGGACCAGGAGGGTACCGGGGACGAGCGGTCCATCGGGCGGGGTGGGCCCGGTGAGCGGGGCCACCCGGTCGCCGGTGCGGTACCAGTGGGCGTCCGTCAGCTCGGTGGACGAGTCGTGCGCGGTGCCGTCGGCGGCGAGGAAGCGGCCCGCGTCGTCGGCCGGGTCCAGATAGCCGGGGAAGCGCTGCGGGCCCCGGACGCAGAGTTCGCCGTCGAGAAGGCGTCCTTCCAGGCCTGGGTGCAGAGAGCCGACGGGCACCGTGCCGTTGGCGGTTGAGGGCCAGTCGGCGGGGTCGGCCGGTAGCCGGTAGGTGGTGCACGTGACGGTCAGTTCGGTGGGGCCGTAGGCGTTCTCGACCGTACTGTGCGAGGCTGCCGCCGCCCATGCCCGGGCCTGACGCAGTGTCAGGGGCTCGCCGCAGAACACGGAGTGGCGCAGGGTGGGGAGGGAGCCGGGTTTGAGCGCACGCAGACGTTCGGCGAGCGAGATCACCGACGGTACGGAGTTCCAGTGGGTCAGGGCGCGGCCGGTGGCGAACCTCACCGGGCGCAGCAGGTCCCCACGGTTCGCCGCGACCAGCGTGGCGCCGGTTCCCCAGGCCGTGTACAGGTCGAGCACGGAGGGGTCGAAGGTCAGGTCGAAGGTCTGCGAGACGCGGTCGCCGGGACCGGTGTCGTGGTGCGGCACGGCGTGGGCCAAATAGGCGCAGATGTTGCGGTGCCGGACGGGCACGCCCTTGGGAGTACCGGTGGAGCCCGAGGTGAAGAGCAGATAGGCGACGTCGTCAGGGGCGGCGGTGCAGGCCGGCAGGGGAGGGGGCGGACTGGTCGTCAGGTCGGCAAGGGTGTCGCCGGTGACGGTCAGCAGGGGGGCGGGAAGCTGTTCGGCGTGGTCGCAGGTGCCGTCCGTGAGGATGGCGTCGAGGGTGGCGGCGGTGGCGACGACGGTGTTCCTGGCGACGGGGAAGGCGGGGCCGAGGGGGACGACGGTGGCTCCGAGACGCTGGACGGCGAGGTAACCGGCGTAGGCGACGGCGGTACGGCCGGTGAGCAGTCCCACCCTGCGCGGCGACTCGCCGCCGCACAGACGGAGAAGTCGCGCCGCCAGGTGCTCGGAAAGGTGCGCGAGTCCGGCGTATGACAGTCGGGTGTCACCGATCTCCAGGGCGGGCGCGCAGGGGTGCTCGGCGGCCGTGCGCGCGAACCAGTGGTGCAGGGTGGGAAGGTGCTCGTGTGTCACGTGCGGCTGTCGCCTTTCGCAAGTGGTGTGGAAGGGGGCACGTTCGCGGGTGGGCTGGGTGTGTGCGCCGCAGGGGTGCGCGCGACACCGTTCACTCCTCCCGGCAGGCCTCGAAGGCACAGCTCAGCGGCGTGTGGGAGTACTCACGCAGAGAGATCCAGCGATAGGGCCCCCAGCGTCCGCGGGAGGCGCCGGGCGCCACGTCGATGGCCCACGGCCGGCCCGCGAGACCGGATCCCGCGGCCTTGACGCACGCCTCCTGTGCGGTCCACACCCACGCCACCGTCTCGGCGGCCTCGGCGGGTGGCAGAACCAGGACCGCGGGGGCATGGGAGCGCAGCAGACGGTGGGCAAGACCGGCCCCGAGGGAGTCGGCGGGACGCTGGACGTCGACCCCGATGGCGCGGCCGGCGGCGAAGGCGCAGGCCAGTCGCCCCTCGCTGTGCGAGATGCTCACGCCCGCCCGGGGAAAACCCGCCAACCAGGGTTTTCCCCGCTCGTCGAGGACGACATCGGCTCCGGCCAGACGCGGGACAGTGGTGCCGAGGAGCTCGCGGAGCAGCCCTCGGCCGCGGAGGAAGCGGCCGGCCCGCCACCGCGGCAGACCTGCGGCGCGGCGAAGGTCGTCCCGGTGAGCGCTGGGCGGCACCTCCGCGGCGGCCCTGGTCAGCACCCACACGCCGTCTTCGACCTGGATCGCCGCGTTCACGAGGGCGTGCCGCGACCGGCCGGCCCCACCGGGAGTGGGCCGGGATGGGCCAGCTCCGCCAGGATCTGGTCGGCGCCTTCGGCGACGGTGTCCAGGACGACCTCGGTGGCGCCGCCGCCGATGCCGAAGAGGGCGGCCTGGGCGCGGATCTCCTGGATGCCGCCGTCGGCGAACCCTGCGGCGCCCCACAGCTGGGCGCACTCGCCCAGCACGTACGGAACGGTGGTGCCGGCCGCGGCCTTGAGCGTGGCCGCGGCCCGGGAATCGTGACGCAGGGCGACCCTGGGGCCGAACCGGTCGGCCAGGGCCCTGAGTTCCTGGACCCGCACGAGACAGGCGGCGAAGCGCTGACGGATGTGCGGGAGGTCCCACAAGGTCGCGTCGCCGTGGGCGCGGTCGGCGAGGCGGCTGCGCGTCGTGGCGAGGACGCGGCGGCAGAGGGCCACGCCCCACAGGGCGCCCGCCAGGCGTTCGACGGCGATGTGCCGGGCGAAGAGCGGCAGCCCCATGCCGACCCGGCCGACGAGATGGTCCCGGCCCAGCCGTACGGCGTCGAAGGTGACATGGCCGGCGCCGGAGGACGCGTAGAGGGCGGAGGGCGCGGGCCGGACCGTCACGCCGGGGGCGCCGGCGGGGACGAGGACCCAGGAGAAGCTGGTGAAGTGGCGGCCTGGCCGGTGCCGGGCGAGGACCAGGAAGGCCTCGGCCGTGGTCGTGTTGGCGATCCACTCCTTGCGGCCGGTGACGCGGACCGAGTCGTCGTCCAGGACGGCTTCGGTGCGCAGGGCGGTGAGGTCGGTGCCTGCGGTGGTGTCGGTGGAGGCGAGGGCAAGGGTGGCCCGCCCGGTCAGGGTTCGGCGCAAGGTCCGTTCGACGACCGGCCCGGTGCCGGTGGCCAGGACGGGCAGCGCGGTGGCGAGCTGGACGCTGGCCGAGAGGGTGGCCGGAATGGACCAGCGGGCGTCGGCGGCGGCGAGGAGGCCGGCCAGGCCATGGGGGTCCACACCGGCACGGACGTCGCCGCCCCGGTAGGCGCTGGTCAGCAGCCCGGCCGCGCCGAGGGCCGCCCAGACCTCGGCGCCGTCGGCGTTCGCGGGCAGCGCGTCGAGGTCGGGTGACGCGGCGGGAGGCGTCGGCGCCGAGTCGCCTCGTGTGCCGCTGTGCGGGCTCGGGTGGGCGCAGGCGCGGGTGGATCCGGGGGTATGGGATGGCCGTACGTCAGGCAAAGGTCACTCCGAGGTCGCGCAGCGCCAGTCGGCCGTCGGCCAGGTTCAACCGGTCGTTGTGGTAGTTCAGCGAGGCCGACCTGAGGTCCCGCAGGGCCAGTTCGAGGCGGGTGGGTGAGTCCTTGAGGTAGCCGTGGCGCAGTCCGACGGCCTCCACCAGGTCGTCGACGGCGGCCAGGCACTCCTCGGAGGCGGTGACCTTCAGGGAGTTGAGGAGGAGCTGGCGTGGGGGCCGGGAGAGGTCCCCGCCGCTCTCGACGTCCGCCAGGGCCCGGTGCAGAAGGGCGTGGACGGCGTCGAGCCGCCGGCGGGCGCGGGCGAGCCGGCTCAGCAGCAGCTCGGAGGAGAGGTCGAAGCGTCCCCGGCCCGCGGGGCTGCGGAGCAGGCGCAGAACGCGTGAGAGCGCGCCGGCCGCGGTGCCGAGCCAGGCCGCCGACCAGCCGAGGTGGGCGAGGGGGCCGAAGACCTGGAGGGCGATGTCGTGGAATCGGCCGTGGCCGCCGATCACGTGGTGGCCGGGAACGCTGCCCGTCAGGTGCAGCGGCACGCTGTGACTGGCCCGCATGCCCATCGGTTGCCAGTCACCCGAGCCCTCGATGGTGAGCTGGGCGCGGTCGGCGTAGACGAGGGAGACCTCGTGCGCGGTGGTGTCGCCGGGGGCGCCCATGGTGACGAGGAAGCCGTCGGCGTGGGCCCCGCCGGTGACGATCGGCGCGAACCGGTCGAGGGTCAGGACGTCGTCGTCCCGGTCCAGCTTGGCGTCGGCGCTCAGGAGGTGACCGCCTGTGCCGGTCTCGGTGGTGACCGAGGCGAGGTAGACCTCGCCGGCGGCGACGCGGGGGAGCAGGTCCTTGCGCAGACGGTCGTCGGCGTACCGGGTGAGGGCGGCGGTCTGCTGGCAGTGCATCGCGAAGATCATGGAGACGGACATGTCGGTGCGCCCCAGCACTTGCGCCGCCGCGACCAGGTCGCGGGGCGAACCGCCGAGGCCGCCCTCGTCGGCGGGGACGAGCAGACCGAGCAGGCCCGTGCGACGCAGGGCGTCCAGGGCCTCCACGGGGAAGGCGGCGTCCCGGTCCACGCGGGCCAGGTGTGCCTCGGTCACCTCGGAGACTTCCGAGAGCCGGGCGGTGAGGTCGGGTACGGCGGTCACGCGGACGCCTCCGCCGCCCGGTCCGGCAGTTGGCGCGAGACCGCCTGCCAGAGACTGCCGGCGGTGGCGAAGGTGGCGTCGTTCATCTCCTCGTCCGGCAGGGCGATGCCGAAGGTGTCCTCCAGCGAGAAGAGCAGCTCGATCGCCTGCATGGAGTCGACGCCGAGGCGGCGCAGGTCGGTGTCGGGTGTGATGGTGATCTCACCGGCACCGGCCAACTTGAGGAAGGGGCGCAGGAGTTCGGCGAAGCGGGGATCCATGGGGATCGGTTCCTTTCGGGAAGTCACGCCGGGCGGGCGATGCGGCACAGGTCGTCGACCCGACGCAGGTTTTCGGGGATCAGCTCGTCGGCGTCCAGTTCGCGGCCGAGTTCGCTCTCGACCCGTTCGACTATCTCGACGAGCCGGAAGGAGCTGAAGGAGGGCAGGGAGTCGAAGGCGGCGTCGGCCAGGAGAACCTCGGAGGGGACGTCGAGGACGCCGGCGGCGACGGCGGCCACGCGACGGCGCAGCTCGGGGTCGACGGCGTCGCCGTCCGTCGCGACGGGCGCGTCGGCGAACACCTCGTGGTCGGCTGCGAGGAGTTCACGCAGGCGCTCGACCGTGCCCGGCGGTTCGGCGCGGCTTCGGCCGACGCGGCGTGCGGCCAGGTAGGTCTGCTCGACGAGCTTGTCCCATGCCGCGAGGTGTGCCTGCTCGGCGTCGCTCTCCACCGTGTGGCCGGCGACCTGAGCGCGGCGGGCGGCGTGCAGCTTGCGGGCACGCGCCAGCAGCCAGGTCTCGGCGGAGAGCTGTTCCAGGGCACGGGCGCGGTCCGGCCAGGTCGCGTACGCCGTCAGGTAGGGCCCGGTTTCATAGGCCGCGACCGTAGGGGTGGCCGGGGCGGGCGGGACGGGGGCGAAGGTGATGGCCTCGGCGGAGTCGAGGCCGCGGAGAGCGGCGGGGTCGAGGACGTGGGTGCCGGGGGAGGCGGCGCCCCACCGTGTCTCGATGCGGTAGCCGTCGGTGATGTGCACGCCCTCCGGCCCCGTGACGAGCAGGAAGCTGTGCTCCATGTGGGCGTTGCCGTGGTAGGGCAGCCAGGGCAGGTGGAAGGCGTCGGCGACGACGTACAGGACACCGCCGTGCCGCGCCGACTCGTCCAGCAGGGCGGTTCCGGAGAGGTGGGCGCGCCGGACCGGGTCGAGGCCGGCCTGCGGCGCGGCGCTCTTCAGCCGGTCGTCCAGAGCCGGGTCGGCGGTGGGCAGCCCGTCGGGCAGGAGGCGTAGGGGCAGATCGAGGCGGGCGCCCAGGCGCAGATGGGTGCCGGTGCCGTGGAAGTGGTCGGCGAGCACGGCGAGGTTGACCTGTACGCAGTCGAGCAGGTCGGTGCGGACGCCGTCGAGCGGCAGCGGACCGGGGGCGGGGATAGCGGACATCGGGGTCGCGGTCCTCCTGGGTGCGGGGGCGGTGGCGTCGGTCAGATCCACGGGGGCAGGTCCGGCAGTTCGCCGGGGGCGGTCAGGGCGGCGCCGTCGGAGCGGCCGCTCAACCAGGCGAGGAGGTCGGACGGTTTCCCCGAGACGTCGGGTCCGCCGTCCCCGAACCGCGCGACCGGGGTGCCGTCGGCGTCGCGCAGGGTGAACGCCGGTAGGCCGTCGGCCTGGGCGTAGTAGCCGAGCACGTCGTCCAGGACGATGTCGCGGACGCCCGGCGGGATGTCGTCGATCTCGTGGCCGAGGTCCAGGTCGACCAGGTGGAGGGCGAGTTCGCGCAGTCGGATCACGAGGATGCGGCGCGGGGTGCACAGCTCGCCCGTGAACGGGCGGATCGTGGCGTCCCAGGTCCTCTCGGGCAGCGACTCGACCGTGGCCTGCCAGTGGGTGGCGCTGTCCCTCACCCGGGAGACGAGGGCGGCGGCGGGGAGGCGGCTGCCGCTCTCGATCTCGGCGTCCCGGGCCGCGCGGCTCGCGTACTGCGGGGTCTCGACGCCGGTCCGGGCCCAGGTCAGCAGACGTTCCAGGGCCGGGGCCTGGGCGGCGAGATGGCTCAGGACGTGACCGCGCGTCCAGCCGGGCAGGCGCGAGGGGGCGGCGGCGCCGGCGTCGGTGAGCCCGTCGACAGCGGCCAGCAACCGGTCGGCCGCGGCGGCGAGTGCGTGGAACGACGTGGCGTCGGGCGCGATCTCCTTCATCGTGCCTCCTCCGGGTGGGGGTGGGCGGAGGCCGGACGGCCGGTGAGACGGGCGAAACCGGCGGCTATCCGCGCCAGTTGGTCGGAGATGTGCGGCAGGCGGACGGGGTCGTTCGCGCAGAGCGCCTCCTCCTGCTCCTTCTCGTCGCCGTACAGGAGGCTGGTGGCGGCCTTGAAGCGCAAGGCGCCGGGATCGTCGCCCAGGAGATGGCCGCCCAGGACCACGACGCCGGACTCGTCCAGGAGTCTGTGGGCCAGCGAGGCGGAGTCGGTGACGCCCCGTGCCGTCAACTCGGCCCGCAGCGGCTCGAAGTCGGGGTAGACGTAGAAGGCGCCGGTCGGTGGGCGGCAGCGGGCGCCGGCGTCCACGGCGATGCGGTGCACGGCGCGGGCCACGGCGCCGTGCAGCCGCGCCGCGGCGCGCAGTCGCTCCACGATCTCCGGGGGCTCGGCGAAGGCGTATTCGGCGACCTGCTGCATGGGTCCCGCCAGCGTCGACCACAGCTCACTGGCGGCGGCGAGGACCCCGTCCCGCAGGCGCCGGCCCGTCGTCGCGGCGGGGAAGCGGGCCGCGCCGATCCGCCAGCCGCCCAGGCCGAGGTTCTTGGACAGGCCGGTGGTGACGACGGTGCGCTCGGGGGCGACCTCGGCGGGGCTGAGGAACCCGGTCGCGGAGGGGTCGTGGACGACGTCCCGGTAGATCTCGTCGGAGACGATCACCAGGTCCTCGGCCCGTGCGAGGTCGCACACCGCACGCACGAGGGAGGCGGGGGCCAGGGTGCCGGTGGGGTTGTCCGGCAAGGTGACGACGAGCAGCCGCGGGTCGCGGCCGGCGGCGCGGGCGCGGGTGATCGCGGTGCGCAGTGCGGCGGGGTCGGGCACGCCGCCGCACTCGTCGGGCACGGGCACGCCGATCGTCCGCTTGCCCGCGTAGGTGGCCTGCGGGGCGTAAGTGTTCCAGGCGGGCCGGGGGAGCAGCACATCGCCGGGCACGGCGAGTTGCAGTGCCATCAGCAGGGGCTTGCTGCCGGGAGCGACGACGATCTGGCCGGGGTCCGTGGGCAGGCCGCGCCGGGCGAAGTACCCGGCGACCGCCGCCCGGACGCCCGCGCCGCCGGCGACCGGACCGTACGCGGCGCGGGCCGCACCCTTGGCCAGCTGTTCGGCGAGCTGCGGCAGCAGGGGCAGGCGTGCCTCCCCGAACGCCAGATGCACCAGCGTCTCGCCGGCGGCCCGCCGCTCGGCGACGAGTTGGTTCAGGGCGAGGTTCGCGGAGGGGGGCGGTGGCGCGGCGGTGGTCATGCCGGACTCCTTTCGGCGAGCGTGCCGCCGCGGACGGCGGCGGCGATGTCGGCCGGGGTCGCAGGATCCAGTTCCAGCTCGTCCAGCCAGGCGGCCTCGGACGAGAAGCGGGCCCTGAAGGGGCGACCGACCAGTGCGGGGTCGCGGGCCTGGAGCATCCGCAGCCGGAAGAAGGAGCCCTGGGGGGTGTCCTCGACGCCGTCGACGACGACCTTGCCGGGCGTGGCCGACATGACCGGGCCGCGCACGGTGCGGGCCAGCCCGGGAAGGGTTCGGTAGGCGGTCCGGAAGATGTCCGCCGCGCGGGCCAGCGGCACCTTGAAGTACTCGTGCGGTCCGGTGTCCCGCTCCACGAACAGGTAGTACGGCACCGCGCCGGCCGCCAGCTCGGCCCGCCACAGCGCGGCCCACACCTCCGCGTCGTCGTTGACGTGGGCGGTCAAGGGGGCCTGGCAGTAGACGACGGCACCGGTGGCACGGATGCGGGCCAGGGCCCGCCGGGCCAGGGAGGTCTCCAGTTCGCGAGGATGGCTGAAGTGGGCCATCACCGCGAGCTGTTTGCCGGCGGCCACCACCTCCTCGAACAGGCGCAGCACGTCGTCGGCGTCGGTGTCCGTGGTGAAGCGCTGTGGCCAGTACGCCACCGACTTGGTGCCGATCCGGATGGTGTCGACCGACTCCACGGCCAGGAGCGGCGTCAGGTGGCGGCGCAGCCGCTCGGTGGTCATCACCATGGGGTCGCCGCCGGTGACCAGGACGTCGCTGACCTCGGGGTGTGCGCCGAGGTAGGCGAGCAGGCCGCCGGGGTCCGGGACGGCGAAGCGCAGGTCGGCGTCGCCGATGAACTGGGCCCAGCGGAAGCAGTAGGTGCAGTACGCGTGGCAGGTCTGCCCCTGGGCGGGGAAGTACAGGACCGTCTCGCCGTACTTGTGCTGCAGACCGGGCACTTCGACGCCGTTCAGGTGCGGCACGTTGTACCGCTGCTGGCCCGACGGGTGGGGGTTGAGGCCGGCGCGGATGTCCGCGATCGCCTCGCGCAGCAGGAGCTTGTCACCGGGGTCGGCGGACAGTTTGCCCAGGAGTTCCTCGTCGGCGAGGGGGAGCATGCCGCGCTGGGGGAAGGTGAGCTGGAACATCGGGTCGTCGGGTACGCGGTCCCAGTCGATGAGTTCGTTCAGGACGTATTCGTTGACCCGGAACGGCAGGACGAGGGAGATGCGGCGTACGGTCTCGCGGATCTCCCCGGGCAGGTGGTGACGGGCGGCGATGTCGTCGAGCTGGCGCGGCCCGTAGGCACGGAACCGCTCGGGGGCCGTCGGGCCGGCCGCCATCAGCGACCCCCTCCCGCCGAGGCCTTCTTGCGGTACAGCTCGTCGCCGAGGACCAGGAAGTCGAGGTCCATGGAGCGGAACGCGGCCAGCGCGTCGGCGGCGGTGTCGACGACCGGTTCGCCCTTGTCGTTGAAGGAGGTGTTGAGCAGCACCGGGGGCGCTCCCTGGGCGGCGAGGGAGTCCAAAACCGCGCCGACGGCCGGGGCCTCGTCGCCGAGCAGGACCTGGGGGCGGGTGGTGCCGTCGACATGGACGACGCCGGGAGCGACCTGACGACCCAGGTCGGTGACGCGTGCGGCGCCGAGCATGTAGCGGCTGAGGTGTTCCTGCTGCTCCCACAACAGGGCCCCGTACTCGGCCCGGGTCACCCCGGCGAAGGGCCGCCACTGCTCTCGGTTCTTCACCGCGTTGACCCGGGTGTTGACGTCCGCGGTGTCGGGCACGGCGACGATGGAGCGTCGGCACAGGGCTCGGGGCCCGACCTCGGCACGGCCTTGGGCGACCGCGCCGATCCGCCCCGCCAGGAGCAGGCCGGTCAGCTCGTCGGTGTCGAGCGCGCTACGCACCAGGTCACCGGTGTCGTCCAGGGGCAGACCGCCGGTGAGGACGTCGACGCCCAGGTAAGGGGTGAGCGGTTCGGTGCGGGGGCCGGGCGGGCGCACGCTCCAGGCGGCACCCAGGGCCACGCCGGCGTCGTGCGGGACCGGGGGCACGTAGAGGGGGCCCGGCAGGGTGCCGTTGGTGGAGCAGTTGAGGGCGACACCGCCGCTCAGGCACAGGTCCTCGACGCCGGCGGCCTTGCGGGCCTGGGAGGCGAGGTGGGTGACCGTCTCCTCCACCAGGCGCTGTGCGGTGTAGGCGACCAGCACCGCGCGGGGGTCGTCGGCGAGGCGCTCCTCGGGCGCGCCGGGTCCGTCGGCGCCGGCGATCCGGCTGTAGAGGCCCCGCCAGCGGGCGACGACCTTCTCGTACTGTTCCTTGATCTCCTCGGAGTCGGCTCGTCCCGCCCGTTCGGGCAGGGGGTCCAGGACCAGCCGGAAGTCGTCGCCGTCGAAGGAGACGAGGGGCTCGGGAGTGAGGCCGCCGGCGCGTCCGTAGGCGGCCAGGCCCATGGTCTTGCCGGCGTTGAGGAAGGAGAAGCCGAGCCACGTGGAGGCGGCGTCGTACGCGTACCCCAGGGAGGCGGTCCGCTGCCAGCTGCGTTCCAGCCGCGGTGCGCGGCCGTCCTCGTACGTCCAGATGCTGGAGGACTCGTTCTCCCCGTGTCCGTCGACGACCAGGACCCCGGCCTTCTTGAACGGGGAGGCGTAGAACGAGGAGGCGGCGTGCGCCTGGTGGTGGCCGATCCGCACCACCTCGGGGAGCCGGTCGCCGAAGTCCAGGCCGACGGCGTAGGCGAGGAACGAGGCGTCGTCGGCGAACCGGCCGGGATACAGCTGCTCGTCGTCCCAGCCGACGGCGACCACGTCGATGTCGGCGGCGGTGATGCCCGCCTGCTCCAGGCAGAAGCGGGCGGCGCCGCGCGGCTTGCGGTACAGGGAGTGACGGCGGCGGTTGCGCCGCTCCTCCTCGCAGAAGGCGACGACTCGGCCCTCGCCGTCGACGAGACAGGCGGCGGTGTCGTGGTGACCGGCCGGCGGCGCGTTGACGCCCAGGATCCACATACGGCGTTCTCTTTCTTCGGAGGCGGGGTGAGGGTCAGGAGCCGAACCGCTGGAGGGCGTAGCGCACCTCGTGCCGGGCCCGCTCCAGCGCCGCGGCACAGTCCTCGGGGGTGTCGCCGACCGCGATCAGGGCGGCGAGGCGGGGCACTATGCCGTGCGGCGGCAACCGCAGGACGGTGCCGGGCCCGGCGACGGCGCCGCGCACGTCCAGGGAGCGGACGACGGCGTCGTACCCGGGGTAGAGGAAGCGGACCTCGGCGCAGCGGTCACGGCTCGGGGTGAGGGCCGGGGCCCGGCCCAGTGCCAGGGCGGCCGCCGCGGCGACCTGGTCGACACCGGTGGCCAGTTGTCCGAGCAGGGGGATGAAGTCGCCGCCCAGACGGCCGTTGACCTCGACGACGCGGGGCCCGGCCGGGGTCAGACGCAACTCGGTGTGGGTGACCCCGGTGCGCAGTGCCAGGGCGGTGTGCGCGGCGGTGACGACCGTCTCCACGTCCAGGGCCCACGGCTCATGGCGCCAGGGAGCGACGAGGTGCCCCACCTCCTCGAACGACGGGGCGAAACCGAGGCGTTTGCGGGCCACGTTGACGACGCGGACGACGCCCTGTTCGACGACACAGTCCACGCTGATCTCGGGGCCGGTGAGGTACTCCTCCACGATGGCCCCGGCGAGCGGGTCGATGCCGGGGAACGACGAGGTGCAGGCGCGCTCCCAGGCGCGCTCCACCTCTTCCGGGGTGTCGGCCAGGGTGACGCCCACCGATCCGGCCAGGGACCGGGGCTTGACGACGACGGGCAGGCCGAGTTCCTCGGCGGCCAGGCGGGCCGTGGCGCGGTCGTGGGTGTGGCGGAAGCGAGCGGAGGGCACACCGGCGGCGGTCAGGATGCGGCGGGTGGTGAGCTTGTCACGGCACGCGCGTACCGCGCGGGGGGTGAGGTGCGGCAGGTCCAGGCGCCGGGCCACCTCGGCGGTCGTCTCCAGCAAGGTCTCGTCCCAGGTGAGGACGGCGCCCGGGCCGGGACGGCCGGTCAGGAGACCGGCGACGGCGGCGGTGGTGGCGTCGGCGTCCGATGTGTCGGCGGCGAGGAACCGGTCGCCGATGTGGGCGCGTTGCCAGTCGGGTTCGTGTGGTTGGACCAGTGCCGTCTCCGTCGTCGCGGCCAGCGCCTGGAGGGCGTACGCGCGGTAGGGCGGATTGCCGCAACCGACCAGGACGAGCCGGGGCGGCGCCGCGGCGTCCACCGGCTCGCACACAAGGACCGTCTGTCGCGCGGTGCGCAGCACGGCGGCCTCGACCTCCGCGGAGTCGGCGCCGGAGAAGCGGAAACGGACACCGGCGTGCTCGTAGCCGCTCCGGTCCATCGACCGGCCCACCTCCGGGGCCCGGTGGGCGTAGGCACCGGAGTCCGGCACGTCGACCGAGGTGACCCGGCAGGGCTGGGGCACCGACGGCGGCACCAGCAGCCAGCCAGCCACCCGGCCGCCCGTGGGCAGCGCGGCCGGGGTGGGGTCGGGTGTGCCGGTCTGGTGGGCGAAGGCGGCGGCCATCAGATCGACCCCGTGCACCTCGCGCCAGACGAACGGCACCTCGGCGCCGCCGGGCCGGGCCCCCAGTTCCAGGACGGTGAGCTCGCCGGTGTCGCCGAGGAACAGTTCCAGGTGGAAGACGGTGGCGTGCGGCAGGAGAGCGGCGACGGCCTCCTGGGTCAGGGCGCCGACGCGCTGGAGGAGGGCGGCGTCGTCCAGTTCGACCGAGCCGAGGGCGTGGCCGGTGGTGAAGTCGAGGCAGGTGTTCAGGTAGCGCGAGGCCCGCCAGACACCCAGCCGCTGTCCGGTGTAGACGCCGTCCACGTGCAGGATCTCGTCCGGCAGCCAGGGCTGGACGATCATGTCGATGCCGGCGGGGAAGGCGTAGGCGGCGAGTTGGTCCGGCGTGTCGATCCTGGTGACGTGCGAACTCGCCGTGCCGCGCCGGGGTTTGACCAGGACCGGCCAGCCGTGAACCGCGGCGAAGGCGTGCACGGCGGCGTGGTGGGGCGCCTCGGCGGTGGGCGGCGCCGCCACCCCGGCGCGGGTCAGCCGCCGCGCCATCAGGAGTTTGTCGCGGACCGGCCGCAGCTCCTCGACTCCCGGGCCGGGCAGGGCGAATTCGTCGCGCAGGGTGGCGGCAAGGTCCAGGTCGGTCTCCTGGAGCGCCACGATCCGCGTCGGCTCGCCGATGTGCTCGATCAGGGAGCCCACCGCTTCGCGTACCGCCTTCTCGTCCTCCGTGCTGTCCACCAGCCTTACGGCGGCCGCCAGTTCGGTCGGGAGGTGGTCTGTGGCGAGTTCGGTGGTGACGTAGCTGACGCGGTGTTCGGTGTGGTCGAGGTATGCGGCGTAGTCGGCGTACCGGTCGGTCCAGCGGTGGATGACGATGACGTGGTCGGACACGGGATCTCCTTGGCGCGGGCGTACGTTCGCTGGACGGTCGAGTCGGGCGGGTCCGCTGGACGCGGCGGGGCCGGGAGTCAGCGTCCGGGCCGCCGGGCCGCGGCCAGCAGCGTGTCGTGCAGCTCCCACAGGAGGTCGGCGCACACTTCGTGCCCGATGCCGGCGGCGGTCAGGCGCACCGACAGGGTGCTGCCGCTGTCCGTCGAGCGTGCGTAGCAGCGCGGTCCGAGGGTGGTGAACGGCGTCTCACGGTCGACCGTGGCCTTGGCGTGGTCGTTACCAGCCTCGTCCCGGCCCTCGCCCGGGGGCAGGGTGACGTGGTTGAACGCGCAGACCGGACTGGGTGCTTCAGGCATGCCGGCACGCAGGGCGGCCACCTCGTCGACGTCGTGCATGCCGTGCCGGACAGCCGCGACACTGCTCCAGTGGACCCGTCGGGCGAGGTCCACCAGATCGGTGTCGGTGTGCTCGACGAGAGCCGGCACCCACTGGTTCATCGAGGAGACGAGATCCTTCCAGCGCCCGGCGAACCGGTTGGCGCTCATCAGCTGGACCAGTGCCGAGGTGACGCCGCACCGCCGGGCGACGACCGCGCTCCAGGCCGCCAGGACGGCACTCGCCACCGATGCCCTTGCCCGCTCGGCCACGGTTCGGGCGGCGGCGAGGGCTTCGGTCGAACGCAAGGTCGCCTGGACGACCTCACCGGCATTCCCACCGGTCTGCGGCAACTGGGCATGCGAGGCCCGTGCCAGGAGCCTGGCCCAGTGGTCGAGAGCGGCTTGCCGACGTCGCAGCCCGTCCGGGGCGTACTGCTCGCGCGCGAGGTGCGCGGGACCCGGCCGCTCGGCCACCGGATGCGCCGAGCCGGGGCCGGCCAGCTCGGCGAGGAGTTCTCGGCGCAGGAGCTCCTGCGCCCAGGCGTCGGCCACGATGTGGTGCTTGACGAAGAGCAGGTGCGCCACGCCGTCCGGTCCTGTGGCCAGTTGGGCTCGCCAGGCTTGCTCGCGGCCGAGGTCGAAGGGGCGGCGGGCCAGTTCGAGGGCGGCGCCGCGGTGGTCCGCGGCGGTGGTCACCGGGAGATGTGCGGGGTCGGCGCCAGGTGGTTCGACCCACTGGCGCGGGTGGTACGGGTCACGCAGGTCGTAACGGGTGCGCAGCGAAGGATGGCGACAGGCGAGGACGGTGAGTGCCGCCGCCACCTCGGGGGCCGTCGGCCCCGGCGGCAGCGCCCACACCGCGGCATTGTTCGGCTCGTGCCGGCGGCCCGACGGGAGATCCCGGATGTCGTGCCAGACGGAGAGCTGGCCCAGCGAGAGTGGTTCCGTCGCGGTCATCCGCACTCCGTTCCCTACGACTTCCGGTATGTGGAATAACCTTTCCGTCGTGCAGGACCCAAGCTGTCATAGGGAGTTGAGGTGTGTCCAGGCCGATTTCCGAGGGGCGTCGGCGGCATCGCGACGATGGAGGTGGCCAGTGGCGGCCGGTTGTGAGAGTGTTCTGAACCATCAAAGTGGAATCATGTTTCCGTAATGCGGAAACTCACGTGTTGGTGGTGCTCGCTGCCGCGCCACCCCGCCGGAAGGACCTCGTGACCGTGTACGACGAGCAGGCCGCCCACCCGGAGGCCACCGGGGAGTTCCTCCACGACCTCCTGCTCGACCCTCGACGGCACACCTCGCACGACCCCGCGGTAGTGGAGCCCACCGGCTCCGGCGCCGTCACGGTCACCACGTACGCCGAACTCCGCGACACCGTGGACGCCTACGCCCGCCGGCTCATGTCCTTGGCCCTGGAGCCCGGCGCCCGCGTCCTGCTGGAGGCCGAAGCCGGGGCACAATCCGTCGCCGTGCTTCTGGCCTGCTCCCGCGCCGGCCTGACCTTCGTCCCCGTCAGCCCGGAGACGCCGCAGGAACGCCTGCGCGGCCTGATCGACGCCGCCCGCCCCGCCCTGCACCTCCAAGCCGGCGCCGGCACCCGCACCGAGCTGCCGGCCGGCCTGGGGACCGCACGCTTCGACAACGGCACGCTCACCGTCGAGCAGGCCCCGCATCCCGCTCGTCCCCGGCGCCACACCCCGAGCGTGACCGACCCCGCCTACATCGTCTTCACCTCGGGAACCACCGGCCGCCCCAAGGGCGTTGTCATGAGCCACCGCTCCGTCACGGCCTTCTACCGCGGCATGCTGGCACACCGCATCGCCGCCCCCGGCGACCGCGTCGCCTCCACATCCCCCCTGCACTTCGACTTCTCCCTCCTCAACATCGGTCTCGCCCTGGCCAGCGGCGCCGCCGTCGTCCCCGTACCTCAGCGCCTCGTGCGCTGGCCCCGGCACTTCCTGCGCGCCCTCGCGGACACCGCCGCCACCCACGTCAACGGCGTCCCCTCGATCTGGCGCCAGGTCCTGCGTCACGAACCCGCCCGCCTCGCCGCGCTCGACACCTTGCGCTCCGTCCTGTTCTGCGGCGAGGAGTTCCCCCTGCCGGAACTGCGCCGGCTGCGCGAGCTGCGCCCCGGGCTGCGGATCGTCAACTGCTATGGCGCCACCGAGTCGATGGCCTGCTCCTTCGAGGACGTCCCCGACCCGATCCCGGCGGACCTGGAGCGCCTGTCGATCGGCCGCGCCCACGCGGGGGCCGAACTCCTCCTCGTCGACGAGGAAGGCCACGTCGTCGACGGTCCCGGCATTCCCGGCGAGATGTACCTGCGCAGTCCTGCCCTGTTCACCGGCTACTGGGACGACCCCGAGGCCACCCGCGCCGCCCTGGTGCCCGACCCGCTGTGCCCCGAGTCCGGACAGACCGTGCTGCGCACCGGCGATCTCGCGGTACGGGGCGCGCGGGGCGAGTACTACTTCCTGGGCCGCAGCGACTCCCAGGTACAGATCAACGGCAACCGCGTCGAACTCGGCGAGGTCGAACGCCGACTCCTGCAGTACCCCGGCGCCACCGCCGCGACCGCCGTGCCACTGCCGCTGCCCGGCGGCGGATCCCGGCTCGCCGCTTTCGTGGTCCTGTCCCCGGACGCCACCCCCGTCCGAGACGCCGGCGGCGCCGCGCGCCAGCCCGACGACATCTCCGGTGCCCTGCGGGAGTTCTGCGCACGCGCCCTGCCCGCCTACATGGTGCCGGTCGAGATCCGCCTCCTGGACGCCCTGCCCACCACGCCCAACGGCAAGGTCGACCGGGCCGCACTCACCGCCGCGCACTGACTCCGGCGCATCCGCCGAGCCCGTCCTCCGCGCGGGCCCCCGTCGTCACCGAGGAGACCCATGCCCGACACAGCCACCCCCCGCCGGACCCGGCTGCGGGCCCTGGTCCGCGTCCGCGTCGGCGGGCTGCCCGGTCCCTTCTGGGTCCTGTGGTCGGGCACCCTGGTCAACCGACTCGGCGCCATGGTCAGCCCGTTCCTGAGTCTCTACCTCACCCAGACGCGCGACGTCCCCCTCGCCACCGTCGGGCTCGTCCTCACCGCCGTCGGCGTCGGCTCCGTCATCTCCCAGCCCCTCGGCGGCTTCCTCACCGACCGCCTGGGCCGCCGCGCCGCCCTCACCGGCGGCATGCTCGCGAACGCCGCCGCGCTCCTGCTCCTCGGCCAGGCCCGGACCCTGCCCGCCATCACCGCGGCCGGCCTCGCCGTCGGCGTCACCGTCGACCTCTACCGCCCGGCCGCCCAGGCCCTGGTCGCCGACGCCGTCCCCGCCGCCGACCGCACCCGGGCCTTCGGCCTGCTCCTGTGGTCGGTCAATCTCGGCTTCTCCGCCGCCATGGTCCTGGGCGGCCGCCTCGCCTCCCACGGTTTCCACCTCCTGTTCTGGGTGGACGCCACCGCCTGCGCCGTCTTCGGCTTCCTGGTGTGGTTCGCCGTCCCCGAGACCCACCCCGCGTCCCCCGACCACGTCACGGGCAGCTACGGCACCGTCGTCGCCGACCGCGTGATGCTCGCCTTCGCCGGTGTCGTCGTCATCTACGCCACCGTCTTCCAACAGGCCTTCGCGACCCTCCCCCTCTCGATGGCCGGCCACGGCCTGGACGGCAGCGCGTACGGGGCGATCATGGGCGTCAACGGCGTCGTCGTCATCCTCGTCCAGCCCCTCGTCGGCCATCGCCTGGCCGCCCTCGACAAGAGCCGGGTGCTCGCCGCCGGCTTCGTCCTCGCCGCCGCGGGCAACACGCTCGTCGCCACCGCCGCCAATCTCACGATGTACGGGCTCGCCGTGGCGGTGTGGAGCGTCGGCGAGGTCCTCGTCTTCGGTGTCACCGCGGCGATCGTCGCCGACCTCGCCCCGCCCGCCCTGCGCGGACGTTACAACGGCCTGCTCGGCATGGCCTGGGGCACCGGCTTCCTCCTCGCGCCCCTCGTCGGCACCCGACTGCTCGCCGGCGGCGCCCCGGTGCTCTGGCTCTCCTGCGCGGGCCTGTGCCTGCTCGCCGCCTTGGGTCAACTGGCACTCGCACCGTCGATCCGGGCCCGCACGGAGGTCGGCTCGAAGGAACCGGCGACCGCGCAGGCGGGCTGAGCGGCCGCCGGGCCCCAGCTCCCGCGAGCCCACCGACCGCCCACCCCAGCTCGACCCACGCGACACCCGCTACCGAAGGAACCGAGCATGGCACCCGGAACTGACTTGCCTACTGCCGAGAACGCGCGCGCTCCCCGGCTCCTCGTGCTGGAGGCCGGTGTCTCCGCCGGTGAGCCCCTGCTGCGGGCCGCCGCGGCGCTCGGAGCCGAGACATACGTCGTCACCCACCCGCACATGTACGCGGGATACCCGCCCGAACTCAGGCAGCTGATCGCCGGCACCATCTGCCCCGACTTCACGGACCCGACCGCGACTCTCCGCCAACTCACCGCCTTCTGCCGCCGTACCGGGATCGACGGCGTCGTCGCCTGCTGGGAGTTCCTCACCCCGCTCGCCGCCCACCTCGCGGCCGGCCTGGGCCTGCCCGGGCACGATCCCGCACGGGCTGCGGCCTGCCGCGACAAGCGCCTGATGTCCGAGGCCTTCACCGCCCACGGCATCCCCGCCCCGCGGACCGTCGCCGCCCGCGAGCCCACCACCCTCGCCCGTCTCGCCCGGGAAGCCGGGCTCACCTACCCGCTCGTGGTCAAGCCGGCCGAGAACGCCGCCTCGATCGGCGTCAGCGTCGTGTCCGACCCCGCCGCCCTGCCCGACGCCGTCCGCCGGGCCGGAGCCGAGACGCACAAACTCCCGCACGGCATCGCCCTCGACACCACCGTCCTCGCCCAGGAGTACGTCGAGGGAGACGAGTTCAGCGTCGAGACCGTCGTCGTCGGGGGTGAGGTCCACCACCTCGCCGTCACCGAGAAGTTCACCACCAGCGGCACTGACCGTGCAGAGACCGGCCACACCGTCCCCGCCACCCTCCCCACGGCCGTCCGCGAGTCCCTCCTGGACACCACGAGCCGCGCGGTCACCGCCCTCGGCCTGCGCGACGGCCTGGCCCACACCGAGATCAAGGTCACTCCCCACGGTCGGCCCCACGTCATCGAGGTCGGCGCCCGTCCACCCGGCGACGGCATCATGCGTCTGGTCGCCGAAGCCACCGGCGTCGACCAGGCCCGGGCCTGCGTCGAGACGGCCCTCGGTATCCGCCCCGACCTCACCGGCCACCACGGCCGCGCCGCCGCCGTCCGCTTCCTGCTCGCACCACATGCCGGCACCCTGGGCAGCATCGAGGTCCCACCCCGGCGCGGCCACGTCCGGGACGTCACCGTCACCGCGGCACCCGGCGACACCCTGACCGCCCCCCACGACAACCTCCAGCGCCTGGGCCACATCCTCCTGCGCGGAAAGACGGCCGAAGAGGTCAACGAGGCGGCGGCCCGAGCGATGGCGCGGGTGCGGGTGGTCATGACGCCGAGACCACTCGATGCCTCCGAGGGTGCGTCGGGCGACCCATGCCCCGACTGAGGGAGCCGCTCGCGCGAGCGGCAGCGATCGGCGCCGTCCGCGATGTGCACTCGGTGCGCCGGTCGGCGTGCCCTGCAGCATCCAGGCGTCACCACCTGGTCCGGTGTGGCCCCGACCTCTCGAGCGACGTCTGCCGGCACGCGCAGTGGCCGTAGCGGTCGAGCGGGGGGCGAGCACCAGGGTGGCGCGGGCAGCGAGGAAGGCGTGGCAGGCCTTGAGGTCGGGCCGGAGGTCGTCCTTGCCGGACCTCTTGTCGGCGAGGACGCGTCGGCACCCGGCGGAGTCGACCTCGGACCGCCGGATCCGATCTTGGGGTGCACACAGGTTTCTTGCCATAATTAGTTTGTGATGCAAAGCTGACTGAATGACAGACGCTTCGATGCCTTCGCAAGGCACGCCTCACGAAGTCCTCGCTGGTCTCGGTGAATTGGCCCGCAAGGTCCGGGCCGCGCAGCGCGGCACATGGTTCCCCCTCCTGCTGCTGGGCGTGCTCACACTGGGCGGCATCCTGGTCGACCGTTTCACCTTCAAGGTCGAGACCGTCGCCTGCCCGGCGGGTGAAGCCGCGGCGGGCAGCGCCTGCACCTTGGTCACGCAGGGCTCGGCGGTTTACTGGCCCCTCGGGCTCGCCCTGGCCTACGCCGCGACGGCGTGCTTCTACATCCGCCGCTCCCGCAACCGCGGTGTCGGGACCCGGGTCCGGCCCTACGTCCTGACGGGGATCGTCCTGGTCGGCCTGTCGAGTGCCACCGCGGTCTGGAGCCTGCGGCACGGGATGCCACAGCTCGGCGAGCGGCTCGACTTCTGGGGCCTGCAACTCGACCCCACGTCCGGGGTGACGAAGTTCCTCGAACGGCTCGCCGGGAACGCCATGGCCGTCGGGCTGCCGCTGCTGGTGCTGGCCTGGGTGGAGCGCAGCCGCGCCCTGCTGCTGCTCGCCGTGGTGTACCTGCCCATCGAGCTGGTGCCGCTCACCACCGGCTGGGCGGGGATCCCGTTCACCTCGCCGTGGTCCGCTCTGCCCACCTTCGGCGTCCCCGGCGTCCTTCTCCTGCTCGGCGCCCTCGGCTTCGGCCTGGCCGAGCTGTCCGGCCGGCGTAACGCGTCATGACCGATCAGCCCGAGCAGCACCCCGTCACCGGCCTGGACGACGTGGTCCACCAGCGCGTGCGCCTCGGCATCCTCACCGTTGCCCACCAGGCGCGCCGGGTCGAGTTCGGCTTCCTACGTACGGCGCTCGGCCTCACCGCCGGAAACCTCAGCCAACATCTGTCGGTGCTGGAGAAGGCCGGTCTGGTGGAGATCGAGAAGGGCTACGAAGGCAAACGCGCCCGCACCTGGCTCTCCCTCACCCCCGCGGGCGACCGCGCCCTGCGCGACGAGGTCACGCAGCTCAAGCGGCTCATCCACCAGATCGAGCACGGCAGCTCAGCCCCGGAGTCCTGATCCGTGCCCCGGCGAACCGCGGTGAGTCGTGAGCGGTTCCCACCGACGTCCGGCGGACCCGGACAGCACGCCGAACACCGTCCAAGACCCAGGGAGGACACGTGACCATCACACCGGTCACCACGACGGACGTGACGCGCCGTCGCCTGCTCGCAGCCGCGCTGGTGACAGGGCTCGGGGCCGCGGTGCCGATCAGCGCGGCGCGCCAGGCGAGGGCGGCTCCCACCGCCCCCGGTCCGTCGCAGCTCACGCTGCCCGTGCCCACCGGGCCGCACCCGGTGGGCACGGTGCCGCTCCACCTCGTCGACACCTCGCGTCCGGATCCCGTGGCCGGCCCGGGGCGTCACCGTGAGCTGATGGCCAGCGTCTGGTACCCCGCTCGTATGACGAAGGACCTGCCGCGTGCTCCCTGGATGACCCAGGGTGCGCTGCGGGCGATTCTGGCGGACGTCGGCTTCCCGCTCGATCCCGCCCTCGGCCCACTCACCGCCGCACACGTGGGCGCGCCCATGCACCGAACGGGCCGCCGCCTGCCCGTCCTCGTGTACTCGCACGGCTCGGGCAGCCATCGCGGCGACCACACCATCATGGTCCAGGAACTCGCCAGCCACGGCTACGCCGTGGTCACCGTCGACCACACCTACGACGCGTTCAGCGAGTTTCCCGACGGCCGACTCACCGTTCCGGCAGAGGTCCCGCCGTTCCTGGGGCCCCGGGACTTCGCCACGGACATCCGGTTCGTGCTCGACGTCGTCGAGGGCCTTGCCGCCGGGCACAACCCCGACGTCGACGGCAGGCCACTGCCCCAGGGACTGCTCGGCGCCCTCGACCCGAGGTGCATCGGCGCGTTCGGCTGGTCGAAGGGGGGCACCGCCATCGCGCTCACCATACTCGCCGACCAGCGCGTTGGCGCCGGGCTCAGTATCGACGGTCCGATGCAGCCGACCATCATCACCGACCTGCACCGGCCGTTCATGATGATGACCGCTTCGTTCACCCGGGCCGCCATGCCGGACGTCGCCGAGTTCTGGACACACCTGCGTGGTTGGCGGCTGAACATCCAGGCCGACGGAGCCATCCACAACACGTACGGCGACGACGTGACGCTGATCGCGCAAGCGGGCAAGGTCCTCGGCATGACGAGCCGGCAGATCCAGGACATGATCGGCACCCTCGATCCGGCTCGGGCGGTCCGGACCCAGCAGGCCTACCCGCTCGCGTTCTTCGACCTCCACATGCGACACCGCCGGGGACCTCTGCTCGACGGCCCGAGCGCGGCCTTCCCGGAGGTGAAGTTCATCCCGTGAGGGGCGTCGGGCCGCCCAACGCGCGCGGTCCGACCAAGACCGCCAGGAATGCCGTCGCCATCCGGGCGAGGCCTTCGCAAGGCCGGCTATCGGCACAGCCCTTCCATCGCGCGATCGGCGCTCCCACCGCTCGTCGTCGTCCCCCCGGCCGATCGAGGGTTCGCGTAGCGGCCGCGTCTGGTCATATGTCCAGGCGCAAGCGCAAGCGCAGGCGCAGGCGCAGGCGCAGGCGCAGGCGCAGGCGCAGGCGCAGGCGCCGGGCCTCCCCGAGTGCTGGCTTGAGCGACGCCGGAAGCACCGGCTGGGCGCAGGACAAAGCCGTCCACCGAACGTTGCGCCCTCGCTCAGCGCCGCGGGCACGCGCATGAACTCCTGGCTGCCTCCCTTTGCCCTCCTCGGAGACATGCAATATCGCGGCTTCCCCCGGACCTGCCTGGCGGCTCCATAGTGCCGTGACTTCTGGGCCAGGGCATCGGCGTGCACGGGGCTGGGATGGCAAACGGAATGCTAACGAGTTACCAGTCGATGCGGACGTAGACAATATTATTCGAGCTGGGGTCGCCACTGATCGTAATCTTGTAGTGCAGGTCAACGGCGGCGGGCACGGCAAACGACAAGTCCACGTCATCGGTACCGTTCGTATCTGTCTCTTGCCTGTCAGTGTAGGTTGCGCCTTGGTCATCCTCGGACCATATGTCGACGCTAATATGTGTTACGTATGCGCTTGAGAATGAGAACGATACAGAGGTCGAGCTTTGATTGACGATCTCACCATCAACAGGAGTGAAGCTCGACATTTGGAATGACGAAGTAGACATGATCTCCCCGCTAACTCCGGACGGGACCGCCATTTATTCCGTGCCCACCGTCTCGGGAACTCCGCAGGTAGTGCCAGGGGATTAAGGTGCTTATCGCCAACCATAATGCTGCGAGTGCCGACAAACCGACCTGTGGCATCCAGAGGCCCCCCCTCTTTGCAATTTGACGCCCGCCTGATGATGCTATGTTGAAGGACACATCGGCTCTGGCGAGTGGGTGAACGTTATTCGCCTGTTCGGGGAGCCGGTGCCTCCTACCCAGGATCGGCGCAGTTATGACCAGTCAGAGTCAAATATGGAGAATCGAACTCCTGTGATTCCTTCTGGATTTTGACCGGTTCCGCCTGAGCAGGCCCCGCCTCCTTCCGCTGAAAGGAAATAGTGGGCGGCCGTCGGGTATGGGGTATGGATATCGTCTCTCTCCAAATCCCAATTGATAAGCTGCGTCTCTTGTCCCCCTGGCGCGATCGAGCCGAAAGTCGCATCAGCGGAATTTCCGGTCCCAAAGGGAGCTGCCGTAAGTCGCACTGTGCCGCCAGCGGCGATAGTACGACTTGATTTGTTGAACAGCGTTGCCAGGATCGTAGCGCTGGATGCGTTCGAGTCCACTACAGCCGCGTCGATCTCTGTCATTGTGCATCTCCAATCTCGCGTGTCTCAGCTGGCGGAAACCGATGCCCTTGTTGGCACGTAGCATCCGGCCCATCGATCGCCGTCGGGGAGTAGGAAGGTCAAGCGGCCCGGTGGGGGGCCGCTGAGCGCGTGCGCCGTTGGCGGGCGCACTCCGAGGTCTCGCCCGGTGTCAGGCTCTAGTTCTTCACGCCGTTGATGCCGCCGGCGAACGCGACCAGCTCGGCCTTGGAAGTGAAGACGCTCACGTTGGTGTCCAGCGGCTTGTCGGTGTACTGGTGGAACAGCCACTTGCTTTCGATGTCGGGTTCGCCGGCGGTGACGCCGTACTCGGCGATCCACAGAAAGTCTCCCGCGTTACCGGTGGTGTCCCGGTTCCGCCAGAAGTCCCGGTTGCAGTACAGCCCGACCTTGTGCTCGGCGCCGCCGAGCCGCTTGACTTCGGCGATGAAGGAGTCCTTTTCCGCACAGGACGCCGCGGTGCCGTTTGGGTTGGTCTCCCAGTCGACGACCAGCATGTCGTACTCGATGCTCGCGGAGCCCTCCACGAAGTGAGCCGCCTGCTCCTTGATGTGACCCGGGTGCAGGAAGTGGTAGAAGCCCACTACGAGTCCCTCGGCGCGGGCGTGCGCGGCCTGCTCCTTCTGCTTGGGGTTGACATAGGAAATCCCTTCGGTGCCCTTGATGAATACGAAACTGGTGTCGGCAGTGGGGAAGTTCGCGTCCTGGAAGACGGATACGTCATGACCTTTGATCATCGCGGTGTTCCTCCCGATGCGTTGATCTGGAGGGAGCGCCGTGGGGTGGCCACGCGGACGATGCCGCCGTTTCCGGTGAGGGATACGTCAACGAACTCGGCGGCCGGTGATCTCCATGGTCACCACCGCGCGCCTGCCGCGAGGCTGCTGCCGCTCCAGATGCCAGGCGTCCGCGCGCCGGTCCAGCACGGTGCGGTCCTCCACGGTCTCTCTTCCACGATCTGACGAGTTGACGGATCCCGCAACTTGCGGCTGGCGGCGCTGAGACGATGCCGCCGCGTTGCGTGCCTCTACGAGCCGCCTCTCGGCCGCTCCGGAACTCCAGCTCACCAGGACGACACACCGTCAACTACTTGACGCGTCAACGTCTAACCCCGGACACCACACACTGCGCCGTAGACGGTGGGTCGGCGCGATGCCCCGCACCCGGCCCGCGCATCGGGGCCGCCACCTTCGACCTGCTCGTCCGACCCGCTGACATCGACGCGTCTCCCGACGACGCCCCCGACACGGCCGTCACCTGCACCACCGGCGACCTCCGGATCACCCACGAACTGCTGAACGGCACACAGCCCAGCGGCCTGCTGCGCGTCACCGACACCCTGGTCCAATCGCCACACCCGGGAAACCCGCCCGGCTCGTCCTGCTGCGTGGCCGGCGAGAGGTAACTGCCCGACGCGCTGTCCCGGCGCAGCGCCGCCCGCGCGGCCCGGGCCGCCCAGGAGCGGCAGCCCCGGTCCCTGCCCGGCTTACGCGCGCCACCGACGCCTTCGCGCCCCCGCAACTCCCATCGCTGCCGCTGCCGCTGCCGTTGTCGGTGCCGCCGCATCCCGAGCAGCCCCCGGGCACCCGGCGGCCCGGGTCCCTTGGCACTGGATCAGCTCGCCACCGACGCCGCCGCCCGCGCGCACGCACTGCTCGGCATCGGCCGCGACCCGGTCGGCGAACTGACCCTGTGACAGGACGCGGTGCGGCTGGTCGCCGCCTGCCCCGGGTCCGGGCTGACGGCCACCACTCGTGCTGCTCGCCGTCGACCTCCCCGCGTTCCGCCCCTGGCGCAACCACCTCACCCACCCACGTGGCCACGTCCAGCTCCGCCTCGGCCGCGACGGCCTGTGGTCCGCCTACGAGTCCGAGCCCGCACAGGACGACTGGTGGCCCCGCGGCACCCGGACCTGGACCCGGTGGGCGCCCTGCCGGGCCTTGGCCTTGGCACCCTGGACCACACCGCCTGAACAACACCCGCCCCGGACAAGGCCGTCGGGACGGCCGGCAGCGGCCGGGCGGGATACCGGTGTCCCGATGTCCCGCTAGCGGGAGCTTCGGCCGGCATGCCGTCGTGCGGGGGGCGACAGCGGGCCGGAGGCGGTGCGCCGGCCGGGGGCGACCTGCTGGGCGAAGGCCTGCAGGGCCACGTCGCTGTTCGCCGGCAGGACGGCCATCAGGCCCCGGTCCTGGGCCTCGGCGACCGTGGGGGCGGCGGCGCTGCCTTCCGGGACGAAGGTGAGCCGGACGTGCCCGTCACCGGAGCCGCGCCGGTCCACCGGCGCGACGGCGCCGTGGGTGCCGTCGGGCAGGGTCACCCACAGTTGGAAGTCGTCGTACCGGACGAAGTCGGCGCCCTTCACCGGCCAGGGGTAGTGGTGTTCCCCGGGCACGCTCGGCAGAATGCCCTGGTGGTTGCCGTGGCTCAGCGGCACGCACGAGTTGAACAGGGAGTCGGTCCACGCCTCGACCCCGTCGGCGTCCTCGATCGGCGTGCGCAGCAGGTCCTCGGCGCGCTCGTAGCCGAGGTCCGCGAGCGCGGGCAGGGTGAGCGGGAAGGCGTCGACCAGATCGGCGGCGTCCTGCCGCAGCCGGTCCACCTTCGCGGGATCGGCGCAGAACTGCATGCTCCACTCGATGCCGACCCGGGCGCGGTACATGAGCCAGCCCCGGGATCCCTTGACCCACAGACTGCCGCCGTGGTGCATCTCCCAGCGCTCGGAGTTCTTCGCCACCTGCTGCGCGTCCACGGGCCTCGGCCCGTACGGCAGGTCAGCGTCCTCCATGGCGTGGAGGATCTTGTGGGCCGTGTCCTTGGCGGCCCGGAATTGTGACGATTCAAACCGCTTCGGGTGTTCGACGAGGCGGATCCTCCACGGATGGTTCTCCGATTCGAAGCCGCCCGGCCGGGGTTCGGGGTGGCCCATGGCTGATCTCCTTGGCTCGGCCTCACGGGCCGGCCGCCGGCTCGCGGGGCGGAATCCCCCTGCCTCCA
The DNA here is from genome assembly GCF_000444875.1 of Streptomyces collinus Tu 365. Classification (NCBI taxonomy): domain Bacteria; kingdom Bacillati; phylum Actinomycetota; class Actinomycetes; order Kitasatosporales; family Streptomycetaceae; genus Streptomyces; species Streptomyces collinus. The sequence goes on from NC_021985.1 coordinate 8,054,337, forward strand.
TCGTGCTCCCCGCACCGGCCGGCCGCGACCCAGGCGGCGCTGCTTGGCGCACAACTCAACTACTCACAAGTCTTATTGACGCTGTGTAACTTTCTGTCGCGGACGGTCGTGGAAGCCGGACATGACCGGCGCCGGCGATCCGGTTGCGGGGCATTCCGGGCGGAGTAGCCTGGAGTTGATCGGCCCTGCCTGATCTGGAGGTGGGCGATGTTTCTCCGATTGCTGCGGCGTCGTCAGCCGCACCGGCTGGTCCTTCTCGGCAACGGCCGTCTGATCCGGGGCTTCAGCGGCGGGTTCTACGACGGTCACGGTTACCAGTCCTGACGCCGTTCACGGCGAACCCTTGGAGGAAGCGCGGTGACAGAGGACGCCGATGCCCTGACAGCCATGGCAAGGACCCTGTCACCGCACTGCCGTGTCACCGGGATGTCCGACGGCGCGCTGATCGCGGACTGGAGGCGGACGCGTTTTCTCGGCATGGCGGCGGCGGACGTCCGCAAGTTCGCCGAAGGCACCCCCGAGGAACGCGCGGAGCTCGTCACCGTCTTCCTGCGCGCCGGGTGCGCGAAGGACCGCCGGCAGCGGCACACGGACGCCGGCGCCGGGCCTTGGCTGCGGGGAGTGCATCTGCTCATCCGGACCGTGGGATTCGGTCGCGTCCTGCGGCTGCTGTCCCTGGCCGCCCCGGCGTACGCCCGCGCCGACACCCCCTCCACACAGGAAGTCCGCCGACTGAAACGAGCGATCCTGGCCCACAGCCGCCGCAGCTGGCTGGTCGACGGCGACTGCAAGTCCGAGGCGGTGACAGCCTTCCTCCTGCTGCGGCGGTCCGGCCTGCAGGCCGTCCTCCACATCGGCGTGCGCGAGCACCCGTTCGCCCTGCACGCCTGGACCGTCTCCGCCGGCCTGTGCATCCCGGACGCCGATCCGCGGGGGCACGCCTTCGAACCGGTGCTCACCATCGACGGCGGAGGCCGGTGACATGGACGCCCTGCGCCTTGAGTGGGCGGGCGGCGCACCGAGGCTCCGGACCACCGACGCCCTGGCACGTCGGGGACTCGTGACGACGGTCTCCTCGCCGGCCGGCACCGCGGCCGTCGTCGGCTGGGCCGGTTCGGCCCGCGACCGGGTGACGGGCGCACGCGGCCTCCTCGACGCCTGCGGCAGGCAGGGAGAGGCCCCGACGATGCCGGCCGGCGACTACGCGGCCGTCGCCGTGTGCCGGGACCGCATCCTCCTGACGCGCGACGAACAGGCACGCATCCCCCTGTTCTTCAGAGAGTCCGCAGGTCGCGTGGACGCCGTGAGCACCTCTGCCCGCACCCTGGGCCGCGCCACCGAGTTGGAACCCCGCTACTTCTGCCGCTACCTCATCGGGAACCTGGCGCAACCGCACACGGACCTCACGCCGTTCACCGGGGTCCACCGTGTCCTCGGCGGCGAAGTGGTGGAGCTCTCCCTCGCCGGGCGGTTGCGCGTCCGTACGCCGCGACGCGCCCGTGCCACCGCCGACGCGCCCGCGTCCCTCGTCGGCGGACCCGGCCTCGACGAGGCCGCGCGGGAGCTGCGCCTGGCGCTGGAGAACGCCGTCGGACGCCGTATGGGCACGACGACGGCCTGCCATGTCTCGGGCGGCACCGACTCCACCGGTGTGGCGCTGCTCGCCGCACGCCTGCTGGCCGCGGGACACGCCGGAACCGGGGAGCTCGTCCTGCTCGCCGGGCGCTTCCACCACGGGGAGCTGGCCGGGGAGCAGCCGTACCTCGACCTGGCGCTGGAGGGGATCCGGCGGCACGCCCCCACGGGCCGCCCGGTGGTCGTCGACGCCGACGACGTGGCCGACTTCGACGACTTCCCGCACCACGCGGGCGACGCGGACGAGCCCCATGCGCACGCGTTCCGCGCCCCGTTCTGGAGCAGACTCCACGACGCGGCCGCGGAACTGGGCTGCGACACCCTCCTGACCGGCTGCGGGGCCGATCCGGTCGTCGACGCCAACCCCTTCCACCTGCACAGGCTCGCCCGCACGGGCCGGCTCCGGCAGCTGACCCGGCAGGCACGCGCCTGGGCCGAGGGAAGTGAAAGGGGCCTGCGGGACGTCGTCCACGCCTACGTCGTCCGGCCGACCGCCCCGCTCACCGCCGAACGGATCACCGCACTGGCCCGTGGCGGAACGATGCTGGGCGGACTCGGCACCTTCGACCGCCCCCGCTGGCTGCGGCCCGGCTTCGCCCGGGCCCACGGGTTCCGCGAGGCCCGGATCGCGGAGAGCCGCTTCGTGTTCGGGCGCAGACCGGAACAGTCGCTGTACGACGCCGCCAACTACCTGGCCGCGCCCGATCCGCTGTCCTGGCACCGGGCCGAACGGGACGGGTTCTTCCTCTCGCACCCGTTCCTCGACCCGGAGGTCGTCGCCACGATGAGCCGCCTGTCCGCCGCGGCCGTGTTCCGGCCGGGCCGTCCGAAGGCCGTCCTCCGCGAGGCCCTGGCGGACCTGCTCCCGGCCCCAATCAGCGGCAGGGCGGTCAAGATCCCCTTCGACGACCTCTACGCCCGCGGCCTGCGCAGACACGGCGACGAACTTGTCGCCCTGTGCCGCTCCGCCCGGCATCCGCTGATCGCGGAGATGTTCGACGTCGACACGCTGTGCGGGGCCGTGCGGGAGGCCCGGCTCGGCCTGGGGGACGCGTACTCCTGGGACCGGATGAACAGCTCGCTGGCGCTGGTGGCGTGGCTGGAGGGGCTCAGCGCTGGTTCTTGATGTCCCACAGAGTCTGCTCGACAGGGCCGGCGAAGAGATCGACGAGACCGTACCGGCTCACCAGTTGCCGTAGTTCCTCCCCGGACGGCTCGCTGTTGTCGTCATCGCCCTTGCGTGTGATGCTCGTCGACACCGTTGCACCGTGTGTGCCGAACTGCCAGTACACGGTGACGAATCGCGGCTGTCTGATGGCTTCGTCGATCGCGTTGTTCTCGTGCACCCGAGCGCGGTAGACGAGGGAGTCGGTGCCCTTTTTCTGTAGGTTCTTCACCCGTTGCGGGATGTGGCCACGTCCCCAGGAGGTCGTGACGAAATTGAGCGGTGGATCCAGCACGATCTGATCCTTGCGCGCAAGGCTCGCGGTGGCATAGAAGGCCACCTGGTCGTACCGCGTGTCCACGGGTAGTTGTACGACCATGCGCGTGGTGAACGCGTCGTTCGGCTCGATCCAGTTACCGGGCTGCATCCAGGGTTTCGCTTCCACCAGCTCGCCAGTCTGGTGAATCTCCCTGCGGGAGAGTGGATACATGTCCCCCGAGGAGGCCGCGAACTGCTGGGCATCGCTTCGCCACTGCTCACGGAGGCGGTCCCTGCTGGCCAGGTGCACCTGTTCCCCCATGGCGTGGAATTCGGTGCCGAGCACATAGAACCCCACGTCGGCGTGGTTCTGGAACGTGACATCCACGGGCACGGCGAACGCCTTGCGGTCCTTGGCCAGCACAGCCTTTCCCACGGACAACGTGATGAGAGGCCTGGCCTCGCGCCGGTACGGCAGATAGAGGTTCTGGTAGCCGAAATTAGCGACGGCGAGGATCGAGGAGACCAGCAGCGCAGCGGCCACCCGTTTCGGTGCGGGGACCGTGACCGACGTCCGCCACACGGTGACGAGAGCCCAGGCCGCCCCCGCCGTGAGTGCGCCGAACAGCGCCGGGAAGAGCGTCAGATCGCCGTTCTTCAGCGTCCTGAGCAGAAGCAGGGCGTCGATCAGCAGCGCCGCGAACGCTCCGATCAGTACGACGAGGCCGGAGTACTGGAAACTGTGCCCGACCCAGTAATCCAGGGCCGCGCCTGCAGCCAGGAGCGTGGTGAACGCGACCGCGATCAGGACGGCACCGGTGAGGCGTCCGGGGAAGGTGAGGGCATGGGCGAAGTTGCCGAGCCCGAACCAGCCCAGCAGCACCGTGGTACCGAGGAGGACCAGCAGGACCACTGACATGTCCAGCTGTGCCCGCCGGGTTTTTAGCGAGGGCCGTAACACCTTCGGGCGCAAGCCGGTGTGCGGTTTGGGGGGAGTCCGCACCCGATCACCTCCTGGGATCCCGAGCCGGGGCGGGACGCACGTGTGCGGCGCGGCCGCGGGGGTTCCGCCGCCGTGCCGGGGGTTCGTCACCATCGTCCGTGGTGATCCACGGGGGCGCCATCGGACGCCCCCGGACGTGGGACCTCCCCGATACCCGCGCGGTCTGCCGGGCGGGTTCCGCCGGGGAGGGCGCGGCCTGGTCCTACTAACCGTGCGGCCGGCGGTGCGGATCCGCCTGCTGCACCCGGGCGGCGAAGTTCGAACCGGTGAGGTTCACGTGGTACCGGTCGCACCGAGTGCGCTCAGGGAGGCGTAGCCGGGGATGCCGTCGGGCTCGGTCTCCGCGTAGCCCAGGGCGAGCTGTTCCTCGCGGTAGGCGGTCCTGGTCTGTTCGCCGAAGAATCCGGTGGGGCCGCTGGGGATGGCGTGGCCCTGGTCGATCAGGGCCTGCTGAACGGTGCGGACGTCGTCGTTGCTCGCGCCGGGACGGAGGTTGGACAGGGAGACCATGGCCGGTTCGCTTCCTTTCATGTTCGGCTCGTGTCGTCAGCCCCAGGGGGTCACGGTGAGCCTGATCCGCGCGTCCTCCCCGAGGATCGGGGCGGCGGTGGCGGGCAGGGGGACGTGGCCGGCCCAGGAGCCCGGAACGAGGTCGTCGTCGCGAAGAGCGTGGCTGTCGGGCCGGTAGGCGCTGATCGGTCCGGTGATGGCGGAGTTCCAGCAGGCCGAGACCGCGGGTATCGGGGCGGCGGGGTCCGGGCGGACGTCGATCACCAGGATGTCGTCGAAGTCGGCGGTCTGCTCCAGATGGTCGGCGAAGCTCAGCAGACCGTCACGGCGCCGCAGCGACAGGATCCGCAGGTGTAGCGCGTACCGCATGGTGCCCGTGTCGTCCGGCCGGAGACTGCTGCACAGGAACGTCTCCGCCAGGGGGACCGTCGCCCCGTCGTCCGGGCCGCCGTCCGGCAGTTGCAGGGGGCACCAGTGGGCGCTCGTCCGCTCGTGCGTGACAATCTGCAGGCCGCGGACCGACAGCCGCACCTCGGCCTGCCACACCGTGTCGGGCCGCTGCGGCAGCCGGACCCCGACGAGCGCGGCCTCGGCCCTGCAGTCGCCGAACAGGAAGCGCCGCATGTTCTGGTAGCCCTCCTCGGAGTTGACGAGTCCGTAGCGCCCGCTGTGACTGCGGTGCACGTACGCCTGGTGGGTGTCGGGGACGTACGCGTTGCCGATCTGCACCAGGCCGTCGCTGCGCGGGCCGACCGTGGCCGCTGACAGGCCGTACGCCACGTCGTAGTCGGTCGGGTCGGTGCCGATCAGGCAGAAGACGCGGTCGGGGGCGTGGAACGTCCCCTCGTCCGGCATAGCGCGGGCGTCCCACCGCGGCGGCGGGCCGTCGGGATCCGTTCGCGCCTTCGGCGTCAGATACTCGTACATGCGTTCACGCCCGAAGATGTCCGCGCCGTCGATGCCGGTGACGTCACGCAGCCTCTCCAGCACACCGAAGCCGACGTCGAACGCGATGCCGCCGTGAGGGGTGCCGTAGGTGAAGAGCCGGCCCACGCAGTCGGCCGGATCGCGGCCGAGGTCCGGGAGGATCTTCTGGATCAGGCAGCGGCACACCAGGCCGCCCATGGAGTGCGCGACCAGGTGCACCCGTTCCGCTCCCGACTTGGCCCTGATCATGTCGATCAGCCGCAGCAGGTCCTCCGCGGCCGTCTCCAGCCGGAACGCCCGGGGGTGCCCGCCCCAGGTGGTCGCCGAGGCGTCGTAGAACCGGTGGATCCAGACGCTGTCGGGCGGGATGCTGTCGTGTCCGGCGAGATAGAGCTCCTGGCCGCCGTCGACCAGGATCCGGTAGCCCTCGTCCAGGTGCAGACGCAGCAGCGGGCTCTCGAACTCGTAGAAGCACGGAGCGTCGTCCGGCCCGATACGGACGTGGGTGGAGCCCTGGTTGAACCCGTAGAACGGATCCGTCACCACCTTGTCGATGCCGGCGGTGTCACCGGCGTATCCCCGGACGTAGACGATCGGCAGTTTCGGGGTCGGTGCCATGCGGTCCTCCAGGATCTGCATGTCGAGGCTACGGACGTGCCGTCAGCCCGGCGTCAATGGGGCGTCAATGCGGCGTCAGGCCGCCGTCGGCGTCACCGGCTCGTCAGGCGCCAACCGTGGCGGGCCGGCATCCGGGTGAAGCGAGCGAACGGCTCCACGCCCAGCTCCTCCCGCAGCCGCTGGAACGAGCGGTAGTGACGAACCGCTTCGCTGAGATTTCCTTCCGCGAGGTGCGCGGAGACGGCGGCCCGGTGCGCGCTCCCCCGGAGCGGCTCCGCGCGCACGCTCTCCCACGCCGCCTCCAGGGCGAGCGCCAGCCTGCCCTCGTGGACGAGCGCCTCGGCCAGCGCGTCGAGGGCGTGCAGCCGCAACTGCCGCAGGCGCTCACGTTCCGGCAGCAGCCATTCCTCGTCCCAGCCGGGCAGCAGGTCCTCTCCGCGCAGCAGCCCTTGCGGGAGCTGGGCGGCGGGCGGCGGCCCGCCGCCCTGGACGACACCGAGCGCGGTCTCGGTGAAGGCGTGCACGTCGACGTACAGGGTGTCGGCGCTCACGAGCGAGTCCCCGGAGCACCGGACCAGCGGCTGATCACCCCGCGGGAGCTTCCACGGGGTGGTGCGCAGGCTGCCCCTGGCGTGCTCCTCGGTGACCTCGGGCCACAGCGTCCCGGCGAGGACCCTGCGGGACACGCGTCTGCGCAGCGCGACGAACGCCAGCAGGCGCTGCCCGTTGCGGCACAGCTCGACCGGCTCGGCACCGCATTCCAGCCGGAAGTGGCCGAGCAGTCGCAATTGGGGAGGGGAAGACACCGTGAGCCTCTCGACAACAGTCTCGGCCGGTGCGGCGGGACCGTGCAACTCCGCGGTTTGCGGACCCGTCGGCCGACGACGAGACTCGGCAGGGGGAACTCCACCGAAGGCACGGCCGGTCTTCCGGAAAGCCGGCGGGAGGACCGAACCATGGGCGTTCTCCGTTTGCAGACGGACGACCCGGCGACCATCTCGTGGGGGCACGTCCAGGTCCTGCTGTGGATCCTGCTGTCCACCGTCGTGGCCATCGGGATCGTCCTGGTCGTCGCCCGGCGTGTGGTGCCGGGCCGCACGGTGTCGTCGAACAGCGTCGTGCGCAGCTGGGTGGCCATGGCACTGGTCACCGGCCTCATGGCGTTCTGCGCGGTGGCCTTCGCCGTACGGGACACCAACCTGCGCAGCACGCTGATCGGAGCGCTCGCCGCGGCCGTCGGGTCGGCGGTGGCCTTCTACTTCTCGGGCAAGGCCGCCGAGGATGCCCGCAAGGATGTGCTGAGCGCCGCCTTCGGGGGCGAGGAAGTGGTGCCCGACCTGATCAGGTGCACCAAGGACGAGGCCGCCGTGAAGCTGGGCGGGACCACGCTGAAGCTGGAGCTGGCACCCGACTCGGGGCCGTCCGCGGCACCGGCCGCCATCTCCCGCCAGGACCCCGCCAAGGGAGCCACGGTCCCCCGGGGCACGGCGGTGAAGGTGACGTTCCCATGAGCTGATGCTCCGTCAAATATTATTGAAGCGTCACTGGTTGATGATGAAAATGCCTGCTCGGGGGCCGGTCTCCGGTGGCGGGAACGCGTCGAAGGAGTGAAAATCGGGGGAGAGGTGGGCGGCGCGGCGCGGCGCGCACTGTTCTCACGACCTCGAACGAGGCGTTTTCCCATGCTTCTCCCCACGACACGTTCTGTCGTCCTGAGGTCCTTCGGCGACTTGCGCGACCCTTCCGTCGTGGCCCACCACGGCGGCGACGGTGGTGGCGGGGGTGGTGGTTTCCGCGGAGGCTTCGGCGGCCGCCGGCCCTCCGGCCGCGACCGCGGGCGGGACTCCGACGACGACGGGCCTCGCGGCCCGCGCGGTCCCGGTCCCGACCCCGGCCCGCATCCCCCGGACCCGGGAAGGCCCCCGGATCCCGGTCCGCCGGACAGCGACGACGTCACACAGAAGCCGATCCGGGTCGTGCGCCCGGCCGACATGCTCGTCGTCGACATCACCCTGCTCAATCTGCGCCTCGACGGCCACCGCCTGGTGCCGCGGGACCCGGGTGCGGCGGCGTTCCTCCTGGCGACGCTGCCACCGCAGCATGTCGTGGAGCAGTACTTCCCGGTGGGCAGTTCCGCCCCGACCGATCCCGTCGCGGCCTTCGCGTCGGGTCCGACGACGCTGGCCTTCTCGGCGCCGACCGACCCCGAGGGTCTGGACCTGTCGCTGGAGGCGTTGCTCGACTGGGGCCGCCGACTCGTGCCGTTGAAGGTTCCGGACGGCCTGCAGGCCCCGGACACCGCGGGGTCGGTGATCTTCCGGGGTGTCCCCGGAAGCGTCCTCGAATTCCCCACCCGGCTGCTGCTCACCTACGACGAACCGGTGGGCTGGTCGGTCCGGCCGCAGCCCCATCAGGCCGACGGACGCACCGCGCTGTGGCACGCGCGGCTGTTCGCCGCACGGGGCGGAGACGTACGGCTGCGGGCGTTCTCGGCGGTACGGGACCGCAGTCCGAACCTCGGCGACGACGGACCCCTCACCAGCCTGAACCGGGAGGACCTGGTCACCCTCACCAGCCGGGCCCGGCCCACGCCTCCGGGTGGTACGCCCACCGAGGCCCCGAACGCGCCGTTGCAGTCCGAGCAGTTCATCGTGACGCCGCTCGGCGCGTCGGCCCACCTGCACGGCGTCTGGAAAGCACCGCTCAAGGACGACGGGACCCCGCAGCCCGGGCCCTTCCCGGCCCTGGAGGCGTACGACCACATCACGGGCCTGGGACGGGACCAGTACATCCGCGTGGTCACCCGTGGCCGGCTGTGCACCGGTCACCTGGCATCGCACGTGACGGAGTTCCGGAGGGTGTTCGCCGCGAGCCAGCACGACGGGATCGTCGCCTACCTGCGGCGGGAGGACCGCATCATCGTCAAGCAGCCGGAGGTCCAGTACGACCAGGAGAAGCGCTACACGTTCGCGGGACGGGAGATGCCCTTCAGCAGCCTGCGCATCACCGACCGTGTCACACCGCTGATCAAGCAGCCGGACGTGCGGTCGGATCCGGGCGACAGGACGACGCCGATCAGGGACCACACCGCCTTCTGGGTGCAACTCGCTGCCGATGGCAAGGACTTCCTGTTCACCGTGATCGGTACGGACTGCGAGAACAGACAGGTCGGCTTCCAGATGCCACTGGTGTTCGTGCCCGACGGGCAACTCCTGACGCGGGCGCCGGACAACTCGCTGCAGCCGTGCGACACCGAGACGCTGTTGGGGAGTCTCTACCTGAAGGACCCGGACCGCAGGACCTGCGAGCTGCGCGGCCAGGTGATGGCCATGGCGCAACCACCGGGTGGTGCTCCCGGCAGCACCAGTCACGCGGTCGGCAGGCTGACCTTCGGCCTCGGAACCTTCGTACGCGCCACGGACGTGCAGCAGGACTCCGGCCGCTGCGTGGTCGGCATGCCCTACGTGCAGCGGGCGCAGGTACGCGTCGAAGCCGTCGAGCAGTTCACCGGGAAGACCGGTGACGTGGGGGTCGTGCCCAACGAGACCTATCTCGAGCAGGGCATGGCCGCGCACCCGGCCGGCGCCTACCTCACTCTCCAGCAACCGGTCACGCTCGCGATCGGGGCGGAGAAGGCCGGCGGGCTCGCCGGCCCGAAGACCGTGCTCGAACTGATCACCGCGCAGGCGGGGGTCATCCCGGACGCCTTCAAACGGGACCCGACGACCAAGGCCGTCGTCGCCGCGCTCGACCTGGACGCCATGAAGAAGGCGTTCGCCGGAGCGAACCTGCTCGGCATGATCCCCCTCGACCGGTTCCTGCGGGACATCCCGGCGGACCACCACGGCACTCTGCAGCAGCTGGACGACAAGCAGATCGACGACATCCTGGGAGACGTCAAGGGGGTGCTGCCCGCACCGGTGCTCCGGGTCCGTGACCTGGCGGACGGCCCTGGCAAGGAACTGCGCTACGTGTGGAAGACCACGCTGGGCGGAGTCGACGGGTCGAACGAAGCCGAGCAGAAGGGGCCGTCGCCGTTCCCCGTGAAGCTGAACGACGCCACCCTGACCCTGGACGCCCGTACCGTCCGCTCACCGGACGCCGTCGACCAAGCCACCGTGCGGGGCAGCCTGACCGACTTCGCGCTGGACTTCTTCGAGATCGCCGAGGTGCACATCGACGAGCTGAAGTTCGCCTCCGGCCCCGGCAAGAAGCCCGACGTCACGGCAGGCGGCGTGGAGCTGAAGTTCAGGGGCGCTCTGGAATTCGTCAACACCCTGCGCAGTGCGCTGCCCGCCGACGTCTTCGGGGCCGGTGCCTACGTGGACGTCGACGGCACAAGCATCCGGGCGGGCTACAAGTTCGCCGTCCCGGCCCTCGAGATCGGCGTCTTCACCCTGTCGAACGTCTCGCTCGCCGCCGAGCTGACCATCCCCTTCGACGGTCCCGTCTCGTTCCGCTTCTCCGTCGCCGAACCGGAACACCCCTTCAGAGTCACCGTGTCCCTGCTCGGGGGCGGCGGCTTCTTCTCCCTGCGGGTCGACACACGCGGTGTGCAGGAGATCGACGCCGCCATAGAGTTCGGCGGCGCCGCGGCGCTCGATATCGGGGTCGCGCGCGGCGGGGTCTCGATCATGGCGGGCATCCGCTTCACCCTGCAGAAAGGGGCACAGGACCGGATCGTCTTCTCCGGACATCTGCGCTGCAGTGGCTTCCTGTGCGTGCTCGGCATCGTGACGGTGTCCGTCGAGTTCAACCTCGAACTCACCTACGTGAAGCAAGGACGCCAGTCGGTGGTCACCGGCAGGGGAACGCTCACGGTCAGCGTACGGATCGCCTTTTTCAGCAAGTCCGTGTCGCTCGATCTCGAACGGAGCTTCTCCGGCGCCCCGTGCGACCCGTCCTTCGCCGACTGCGTTCCGCTGGAACCGCACTGGCGCGACTTCTGCAAGGCGTACGCCCCCCAGCCCCACGGGTGAGGTCCATGTCCAGGTCTTTCGAACAGCACATCAATTGGACGGTCCTCCCGGCCGGGCTCTCGGACGACGGCTCCCGGGTGCGGGTGCGGGTGTTCGTCGCCCCCCGGCTGCAGCCCCCCGACAACGGGAAGGCGACGCTGGCCCGCTTCCCCGACTTCCTCGACTGGCCGGGGAAGGTCACGGCGGCCACCTTCGAGTTCGCCACCACGCTCAGCGAGGTGCCGCCGCCCGCACCCGTCGCCTTCACCGGTCAGCTCCGGCCGCAGGGCCCGGCTCCGGACACGCATCTGTGGCAGAGCATCTTCCAGGCCGGCACCCAGCTGGAGAGGTTCCCCGACGACCCGACCCCGCCGGCACTGCGCAGCTACTCGACGCAGGGGGTCAGCGGGTACACCAGGGACGTCTATGCAAGGGCGGCCAAGGACTCGCCCGAGGCACCACCCGTGACCACGGAGGTGCTGCGGGACTGCAGCGCCGCCGTGAAGAAGGACCCGCGGAGCCGTCTGGAAGAGGCTCCAGCAGGAGGGAACGGGAACGGATTCGTGCCCGCGGAACTGCAGGACCTGATGGAGTTCCACAAGCCCTCGAAAGCCGCCCCGTCCACGGGCGACGGGACGCCGGCCGGAGCGCAGACACTGGCCGACGGACAACCACCGGCCGGTGGACCGCCGCAGGCCGGGCAGGAGAAGCCTCCGCCACCGCCGGCCCCACCTCCCACCGACTTCCATACGATGCTCACGTCACTCGGTGACCATCCCGAACTGCTGCAGCACCTCGGACTGGTGCTGACCTTCGAACTGACCGGGCTCCCCGAGTCCTCGGGCGAGCGGCTGCTGACCGTCCTTCCCCATTGGGACTCGGCGCTGGGCTCCGACTCGTACGACGTCGCCTGCCTCACCCGCTACTTCTTCGGCGACGACCCCTTTCACCCGGACCCGGCCGTACCCGTCCGCCGCATCTTCGTCCCCGCGGCGGCGCAGGCGCCGGGCACGGGTGGCCCGCTCGCCGAGCCGTCCCGCGGGCTCGTCCCGCTCGCCGGGCAGTTCACCGTCGAGGAGGCGGACATCGACGGCGCCGCGCTCAAGATGCTGGATGTCCCCGAGAACGCCACAGGACTGTCCCCGGTGCGGACGCAGGGGATCTCGCTGATCCAGGACGCGCGCGCGGCGCGACTCGGTACGGAGTTCCGCCAGGCGGCCGGACTCCACGCGGCCTTCAGAGGCGTGGTCCAGCAGCAGAGGGAGCAGACGTCGGCGCAGGACCCGCAGAGCCCGCAGGACCCTCAGGGTCCACAGGCCCCCCAGAGCCCCCACAGCGCTCAAAGTCCCCAGGACCCGGACGACCACGGATCCCCGGCGGCCCCGCCCGTCCTCACCGCTCAGGACCTGATCCGCGGACACCGGATGGACATCTGGGACGAGCAGCGCAATGCCTGGTTCTCGCTGCACGCACGCGAGGTGGAGTACCGGCAGGCCCGCGGCGGACCGGTCCTGCTGAGGGCCTCCGACGAAGGCTTCTTCCAGGCCCATTTGGCTTCATCGCCGAGCGATCCGGCGCTCCACGTACCCGAGACGCTGGCCGTCTGGCGCGGCTGGTCCCTGTCCGCGCCCTTCCCGGGCCTGGTGCTGGACACCGACGTCGGGGACCCCGACGCTCACAGGGCCCCCAACCCCCCGGTACCACTTACCAACGAGGCGCCGCCAGGACTGCCGTTGGAGATCACGGTCAAGCCGGCGGACGCCTCCCTGCCGACCCTGCGCTACGGCCACCGGTACCGAGTACGGCTGCGCACCGTCGATCTGACGGGCCACGGGCTCGACCTCGCGCAGGCCGATGCCCTGATGCACCTGCCCGGCGTCGCGGTCCCCGATCCGCCGCTGCTCTTCCGGCGGTTCGAGGCCGTACCGGGCCCGGCGGTGGTACCGAGACTGCAGCCGGCCGAGGGCGCCTCCACCTTCCGGATGGTGATCCGCAGCAGCCCCGGGGACCAGCCGCCACCGGCTGCCGCGCCCGGCCCCGCGGCATCCCTCCCCCGAGTGTCGCTGGCCAATGTCCGGCCCAGACTGACGAACGACGACGTCGTCGTCGTCCAGAAGGCACTCATGGCCCTGGGCCACGACCTCCCGCACGGCGCGGACGGCAAGTTCTTCGACCACACGACGGCCGCCTACGCCGAGGAGCAACGGGACCAGGGCTTCTTCGGGGCCGACGCCGACGGCACACCCGGCTGCCTCACCCTGACCGAGCTGGGTCTGAAGTGCGGTTTCACCGTCGACTGCGGACCCGGATCGCGCGGGGGTCCGATGCCCGGCGGCACGGCGGAGCAGTACGCCGCGCAGTTCAACAGGACCGGGCTGGTCACCGAGCGGGGCCACGCTCCCTACCAGGGTGTCGACGAACGCCACGTGGTGGCGCCGAAGACATCGCTGCGGTGCGTGGAGTGGCACGGACTGCTGGACGAAGCCATCGGCTCCACCGACCACGCCGTACAGAACGCGGTCTACGCACTGGCCGTACGCGAGAAGGACTCCCTGGACGACCCCGGCCCGGGCGTACAGCTGAAGCCCGTCCCCTCACCGGCGGCGGACCCCGAGCATCCGGCGGTGACCGCCCTGCACACGGGGGAACAGGTCGAGATGCGAGGCCTTCCCGACCCGCTGGCCCGTGGGGCCGTCCTGTTCGGCCTGCCGGGGGTGCCCGCCGGGCAGCCCTTCCCCGTCCCCTGGGACGGCGACGTCTGGCACCGTCCCAAGTCCTTCCGGCTCAGGCTCGCCGAAGGAACCGCGCCGCCCCGCTTCGACGCGGCGTCCCGGGTGCTGACCGTGTCGCTGCCCCAGGGCGCCACGGCCACCGTCCGCGTGAGCTCCGGCATCGACTTCGACGCCGACCTCATGGGCATGGCGTCATGGTGCACGGCGCCCCCGGAGCCGAAACCCGGACTCGCGGCACCGCCGGAGGAGGTGACCGAGGCGGGGAGAACGGCCGAGCGGCAGAAGGCCGAGCGCGCGCTTGAACTCGCCGCGGCCGGCCGCCACTGGATGTTCACGCCCTGGCACGAGCTGACCCTCGTCCACGCCGTGCAAAAGCCCCTGCGGACCCCCGTGCTGAACCTGTTCCCGCCGTCTCCGAAGAACCCGCGCGCCGAAGGGGCGACGGCGGAGCACCTCGCCGGCACCATCGCACTGGACGAGAACAGCACGGGCCGCGTCGATCTGGTCGCCGACTGGACCGAGGTGACGGACGAGGGCCCCGACGGCCGCGTCACCCAGCACATGACCGCGCCGGTGTTCGGACTGCTGACGGCGCGGGCCGTCCGGACCGGCACGCCCGGCGAGAAGCCCGCCGTCCTCCAGGACGGCGTCCTGACCTTCAGCACCGAGGCGGCCGAGGCGGAGGCCGCGGCGGGCTCGACGCCACTTATCGGGAAGCACGAGTTCGGCGACACCAAACACCGCGTGGTGCGCTACCGCCCGCTGGCCGGCAGCCGGTTCGGCGACTGCTTCCCGCCGGAATTCGCCGAGCCCGGCGCGGGCGAACTGACCGTGCGCGGCGCCGTGAGCACCCACTCGGTGCCCAGCAGCGCGCAGCCCACGGCACCGCGCGTCCTGTACTGCGTCCCCACGCTCTCCCTGGAGGAGGACCACGGGAAGCCCGGCGCCATCGTCCGGCGACGGCGCGGTGGAGGCATCCGCGTGTACCTGGGCCGTCCCTGGTACTCCTCCGGAGACGGCGAACTGCTCGGCGTGGTCCTGGGCGAGCCGCCCGGCGGCGATCCGGCATCCGCGCAGGACGCCTGGGTCACCCTGATGGGCCGGGACCCCCTCCACCGCTCCGCGCCCGTCGTGGCCCCGGCCCCTGAGGTGTTCACCAACACGGTCGGGGCGCCCGAGCCGCTCACCCTGAAGACGCCCAACGGACCGCTGCCCGTGACGGTCGTGGGGTTCACCCCGCAGTTCGACAGGGACGAGAAGGACGGCCGCTGGTTCTGCGACCTCGAACTGGACACCGGCGACACCTGTATGCCCTTCGTCCGGCTCGCCCTGGTCCGGTACCAGCCCGACTCGATCCCCGGACACGAGGCCTCACCGGTCGTCCTCGCCGACCTCGTCCGCACCCTGCCCGACCGCGAACTGACGGTCCTCCCCGGCCGGTCGCTCTCGGTCGCCCTCACCGGCCCCTCCTGGGACCCGACCGGTTCCCGGCCTCCGCAGATCACGGCCGCGTTGCAGCGCCGGCACGAGGCCGTCGGCGACGCGGATCTCGGCTGGGTGACGCTGGACGACACCGTCACCCCCCTCGTGTCGGTGGAGGCGGAGTCGACCGACAGACCGACCTACAGGGGCCGGATCGCGGTACCGCCCGCGCCGGGCGGGGCACCTCTGCGGCTGCTGGTCATGGAGACCGAGGGCGTCCCGCCCGACGGCCCCGCCCCGGCCACGCCCCCGGGACCGGTGATCTACTGCGACACCGTCGACCTCCCGCCCGTGCACGACGACCACGACGAGCCCGACGACCACGAGAACGACGACCGGCACGACCGCCGCGGCGACGGCGACGACCGACGCGGGCGCCACGGCGGCGGCTTCCACCACTGAGTCGACATTCCCTCGACGCGCACATCACCCCGTACATGCCGCAGCAGGAACAGGAGGAAATCGTCATGTCCGACGAAACACTGCAGGACACGCTGCCCAGTTCGCAGACCGACGCCGCCGACCGCTTCGAGGCTGCACCCGACCCCGACGGGACGCTGATCCCCATACCGAGGGAAGCGCCGGCCGGGACCCCCGTCCGGGACGACGCCACGATCAACGTCAGCCCGCGCCAGAACAGCGGCTACTACGTGACCATCTACAACGGACCACCCGAAAGCTCCTCGGAGATGGAGGAGTTCGTCGGGGAACTGCTCCAGGAAGCGTCACTCAAGCGGATCGCGCAGATGTTCGCGGAGACCGCGGCCGGTGGGGTCCTCGAATTCCTGGAGGGGCCCGTCGGCGTCGCCGTGTCGCTGCTCAACTCCAAGCCCACGATGAACGAGCAGTTCATCCGCACCAAACTGGACGACGGGACACCGGTCACCTACGCCGTGCTGTCGCCGGGACACTGAGCCGCGGACCCACCCCGGTGGGGGCCGCCGTGCGCCGTGTGCGCCGAGCGGGGTGACGGCTCGAGCTGCCGCCCCGCTCCGAGGGAGCGGTACCCGTGACCGCTCAGGCGCAGCCCCAGGCCGACATCCCCTGGATGGCCGCCAAGCGTCTGGCCACGGCGATCTGCTCCCTGCGCGTGGCCCCGTCGGCCCGGCTCGCCTACTTCAGGCCGCCGGCCGCCCCCAGCTTGACCGCGGGCCCCCGACGCCGGGCCAGTCACTGATCTCGGCTGCGGGCCTGCCACGTGACGGCGCACCTTCAGTCTTGCGGGCGACCGCGTTCGGCATCGACCTGTCGCCCGAGACGGTTGCGGTTGCCCGTCGCAGGCATCCGGGCTCGCGATTCGACGAAGGGTCAATGACCGACCGAAATTTGGCGGATGGCAGTCTTGGCGGCATCATCGCCTGACGTCCAGGTGTTGGGCGAGTGTGGTGGCGCGCCATCCGGCGCGTGCCAGGTCGGCCAGCAACCAGGATGCTTCGGCTTAGTCGGTCAGGGGGATGACGTCACATCGGCGCACCATCGAGGAGCAGACCGTGTGGTCCAGCATCGTCGCCGTGCTCGGCACCCTCGCCGGTGCCGCTCTTGCGGGCTACGCGCAGCGTGCGACAGACCGGCGGGCCCGTGACGCGGCAAACCGTCAGGAGGTGACGCGCGCAGTCGCGGATCTGCTAGAGGCAGTGGTCCGGCACCGGGAGGTGCACTGGCTGACCGTGGCCGCTCGGCGAGTGGGCGACGCCGAGACGAGCGAAGAGCGCTCCCGGCTGGCCTCAACGCGCAGCGCGGCAACCGTCGCACGGGACCGGCTAGGGCTCCTGGTACTCACGGATCCAGCGCTACTGGCTGCTGCTGAGACAGCCTGGAGGACGGCGATCAGACTTCCCGACATCGCCTTGGGCCCGGCAGCCGACGGGCGGTTCCGACCCGACGTCGAAACCGCCCTTGAGGCCGCCCGGGACCGTTCCCGGAGTGCGCATACGGCACTGCGGATCGCAGGGGCGGCGTACATCGACAGCGGTCACTGATCCTCTGGCCAGTAGCCTCTCCACGGAGCGAGAAGCGGCCACGCCCGCCAGTAACCGAAGGTGGCACGGTCCACTCCCAGGCTGTCTCGACCCGGGGACCTGCAGCATCTTCTGCGTCCGACGGGGTCCAACGGCCTGGATTCGACGGGCAGGGCGGACCCTCACGCACGGTTTCAACCACTTCCTGTTCGCCGAGACCACCGATGGCACCCCCGCCTCCACGGCCGGGAAGAAGGCCGCCGCCGAGAAGGCGACGGCGAGCAAGTCGGCGGCCGAGGCGGCGGGTGGCAAGAAGGCGACCACGGCCAAGACGGCGGCGAAGAGGACGGCGTCCCGGAAGCGGTCAGCGTGAACGGCGGTCGAAGGGGTCCAGCGTCAACGATTCGTGGGCGCTGAGCAGTCGGCATTCGCCGGTCGTGCGGTGCACCGAGATATTGGTGGGTCCGTAGAGGAAGTACGTGTCGTCCCTGGTGGCGACGTATTTCGCCCCCTGGAAGGCGAAGTAGAAGAACTCGCCCTTCTCCGCCCGGTATCCGTCCTCCTCGAACAGGGCGAGCTCGCACTCCGACTCAGCGCTTTTCTCCCGGAGGAAATCCTTGGCCAGCTGTTCCGCTTGCTGCATCGTGTACATCAGTTGGTCCTCATCAATTTGAACGTCTTGTAGAGCATGGGGTCGACGAATCCCGTCTGCACGTCGACGAAAAGTACCCGACCCTGGTGGTTTACGATGTGGAACACATGACCGGGGTCGTCTGTCCAGGGGCGTGCCGCGACTATACCGCGCGCACCGTCACCGGAGTTCCGGATATGGTCGACCATTTCCCAGAAACCCTTGCGCTCGAAGCTGCCTCCGTACACGTGCTCCAGTCGGTCGAGTTGCTGAATTTTGATGTCTCCCGGCACGGGGTTTATTCCCTCGCCGCGAAGATAGCGCTCGAATGCGTCGACGGTGTAGGTGCAGTTCGTCATCCCTCCCTCGGGATTGAACTGCTTCGCCAGGTCTGCGAGATTCGGCGTCTCGTACGGCTTCGGCGGAATCGGTGACTTCTGGGGCGCGAGCCCGAGGGGATCGCAGAGGACCGAGGGGCGGTCCACGTACCCGACGGGGTTGGCCGCCGGAGCCAGGCCGAGCGGGTCCTGGCTGACGTACTGGCCCACCTCGGGATCGTAGTACCGGAGGTAGTTGTAGTTCAGACCCGTCTCGGAGTCGCAATACTGCCCCGGGAAACGGAGCGGAGTGTAGGCGTGACTCCGCACCGACCAGGACAGCTTTCCCCAGTTCGTGGCCTGCGACCGCCAGGCGATCTCACCGGACTCGTCGACCAGTTCGCAGGGAGACCCCGAGAGATCGGACACGATGGCGAAGAAGCGGGCGTCGATCTCCTCCTGCGAGGCCGTGGCCCTCGTCCCGCGCTCGCTCTGCGCCACCGCCTCCGCGCCGTGGAGGTGCCACGTCACGGTCACCGCGTCGCCCGAGTCCCCCCAGCTGGTCGTCTGCTCGCACAGCGAGACACCGTCCCAGGCGAAGTCGACCTGCTCCAGCACGTCGACGCCGTTCTCGGCCATGCGCTGCTTGCCGACGCGCCTGCCCAGCGCGTCGTACCGGTACCGCCACACCGTTCCGTCGGGAGTGACGACCTGGGTGAGCCGGTCCTCCGCGTCCCAGCTGTAGCGCCAGGTGTCCGGCTTGCGGGACAGCCGGGTCTTCTGGCGGAGTACCACCCGTCCCGCGGCGTCGTGCTCGTAGCGGATCCGGCCGGCGCGCACCAGGTCGGCGCCCCGGTAGGCGCGGTCGCCGCACCCGTCGTCCCCGAACTGGCGCCCGGGCCAGTCGGCCGAGAGCTGGTTGCCGAGCGCGTCGTAGGAGTAGGACTCCGCCCATCCCGCCCCGCTGACCCGGGTGGTCCTTCCCGCCGGGTCCAGCTCGTACCGCCGCACGCCGTTCAGCTGGTCCTGGACCTGGAGGAGACTGCCGTCCGCGCGGTACTCGTACGTCCTCGACTGGATACGCCCGCGCGCGTGGTCCACCGCCTGGGAGATCAGCCGGTTCATCGCGTCGAACGACCGGGAGACGCTCAGGGACTCACCGAACCGGCGGCCCACCTCCCGGCCGACCCGGTCGTACTCCAGCGCGATGACACGACCGTCGGCCGTGAGCCGGAAGGGCCTCCCCGTGGAGTCGTACTCCCACGTGCTCACGGCGCCCGACGGCGTCGTGCGGGCAGTGGGCCTCCCGGACTCGTCGTAGCGGTACGCCACTTCACGGTCGCCGATCCTCTCGGAGACCAGCCGCCCATGCCGGTCGCGCAGGAGGGTCAGGTCGGTGTGGGCGTTGGCGGCCTGCGCGATCTGGTCGGTGAAGTCGTAGGAGTACGTCGTCACCTCCCCGTCGACGGTCTTGCGAACGACCTGCCCCAGTTCGTTGTGCTCGAAGGAGACGACCTGCCCGAGCGCGTTCGTTCGCGACACCAACTCGCCGTCCGCGTTGTAGGCGTAGCGGCTGACCCGGCCGCCGAAGTCGGTCTCCGTGACCAGCCGTCCGACCGCGTCGTACGCGTACGTCCACGCCGGCCCCTGGGGGTTGGTCACCCGGGTCAGGCGGAGCTCCTTGTCGTACTCGAACTCGTAGCGGGAACCGTCGGGCTCGATGCGCGCGGTGAGCAGGTCGAACCCGGAGTACTCGAAACGGGTCACGCCGCCGATCGTGTCCGTGTGGGTGAGGCAGTTGCCCTCACCGTCGTAGGTCCACGTCTCCTCGGTCCCGTCCGGGTTCCGCCGGCGAGTGATCCTGCCCTCGACGGACCACTCCATCTCACCGGTCGCGCCCACGGGGTCCGTGATCGACACGACGCGGCCGAGCGCGTCCCGCTCGTACCGCATGACGTTGCCCGCGTGATCACGTACCTCGACGGGCAGGCCGGCCGCGTCGCAGCGTATCTCGGTCACCCGGCCGTACTCGTCGCTCAGCGAGGTCAGGCGCCCGTACTCGTCGTACTCGAAAGAGGTCCTGCCGCCCGCGGAATCGGCGACCGACGTCCGGTTCCCGCGGTCGTCGAACTCCTGCCGGACGGTGCTTCCGTCCGGGCGCACCACACGGGTGAGCAGCCCGCGGGCGTCGTAGGAGAACGTCGTGCGCCGGCCGTCCGGGCGGACGGTCTCCGCCACGTTCCCCAGGTCGTCGTAGCGGTAGGACGTCGTACGGCCGACCGCGTCCGTCTCGGACAGCAGACGGTTGAACCGGTCGTGCGTGAAGCGGCGGGTGTGCCCCGCCGGATCCACGATGGCGACGATCTGGTGCAGGTCGTTGACGAAGTACTGGCGTACCGCGCCCTGCCCGTTGACCGCCGTCGTGGTCCGCAGCCCGGTCTCCGGGTCGCGTTCGCCGTAGGACAGCCGGAGGCTCATGTGCCCTTCGGTGCTGCCCTGCGCGACGCACCGGTCCGCGTCGTCGTACGCGTACTCGTACGCGTGCCCGTTGGTGTCCGTCCACGACGTCACCCGGCGCGCCTCGTCGTAACCGAACCGCAGGGGCCGCCCGGAGGAATTCACGACCTCGGTGAGATTCCCCTGCGTGTACCCGTACCGGACCAGCCGGAGGTCGGATCCGCCCTCGCCGCCGCCGGCCAGGTGCAGGCCGGTGACCAGCCCGTCGGCACTGTCGATCCGCAGGCGGTAGCCACCGCTGTGGACGATGGCCGAGGGGACCCCCGCCTCGTCGTACTCGAAGCCGATCCAGTTGCCGTTGCCGTCGTCGATCTGTACCAGCTCGGCCAGTGCCTCGTTCCGCTCGGCGAAGTGCCACACCCGCCGGGCCTGCGGATCGGTGACCGTGTAGCCGTCGGCCTCGCGGCTCAGGGGCCAGCGCGGGCCGTGCGCCGGCATGACGGGCAGGCCCGGCGCCGGGTGCGGGTAGGAGAGCCGCATCCCGTCCTCGTGGACGAAGGCGATGCCGGCCGGGGTGATGTCCAGCCGCTGGTCGACCGTGCTCGCCCACGAAGGACCGAACCGGCGCCCGTGCGTGCAGCCCGACTCCACCCGGCGCTTGAAGGCGAACTGCAGGGAACCGGGCAGCGTCACGTCGGTCTGGGCGAGGTACATCTTGCCCGTGGCCAGGTTGATCGGGTCCGTGCCCCCCGACTCGACGTCCCCCGGACCCTGGCTCTCGGCCGCCCCCGGGGTCTCGGCGGCGGCACCGTCCGCTGCCGCGGTCTCCGCACCTTCGGCCGCGAGTGCTCCGTCCTCGGCCACCTCCGCGGCTCCGGCCCCGTCCGAGGCCACGGCCAGCGCGGCCTGGGGGAGCAGTTCACCGCCGAACTGGAACGGGTCCGACTTGAGCGAGTTCCAGGCCGACTGCAGGGCACGGTCGGGATGCGTGGCCATGGAGACCACGCCGCCGAGCAGCTCCACCTTGTTCTGCAGGAAGGCGGCCGGGTGCGTGAGGTTGTACGGATCCATCGGGTCGAGGCTGCGGGCGAAGTTCACGATGCCCGCCGTGCCCTTGACGGCGCCGGCGAGGAAATGCGCCGCGTCGACGCTCTGGGATGCCATGAAGTCCATCCCGTCCAGCTTCAGCTGCCCGCCGATCGACGGCTCCTTGGGAGCGTGCTGGAGCGCGGCCCGTAGTTTGGTCCCGGTCTCGCCGGCGATACTGTCCCGCTGCCGCCGGGCCGCGTCGAGGATCTCCTGCGCCTCCTGCATCGCGTGCTCGCCGGGATCCTTCTCGGAAGGCCGCGGCCCCGGGTCGTCATGGCCCAGCTCCGCCTTGAGCCGGTACGCCTCCACCTGCTCGCGGTGCGCGTCGGAGGCGGACTTGCCCTGCTTGTAGCGGCGGATGGCCTCCCTGGCCTGCCCCTGCGCCCATTCGATGGTGTCGGCGAAGCCGTTCAGTGCCCCGGCCGCCTCCTGGCAGGCCGCCGCGGACTGCAGCCACTTGGCCGGATGCAGGGCGAACTTCTCCCGGAAGGTGTCCGCCGCCCGGCCCTTCCAGCCGCCCGAGTCCACGGCCTTCATGCCCACGCCGACCTCCTCGAAGGCGGTCGCGAACACGAGCAGGTGCTTGGCCTTGTCACGGATCGTGGACGGCTTGCCGTGGATCAGATCGGACGGCTCGACGTCCGGTCCCAGCTGCCGCTCGGCAACGTGCGCACCGAGATACGAGGCGACCCGGTCTCCGCCGTGCCGTACCTTCTGGGCCACGCCGTGCGCGCCGACCTCGTCGAACATGTCGCCGGTGAGGTCGGCTCCCTCGTCGACAAGATGCCCCGTCTCACGCTTGGCGTGGTCGAAGAGGTTCTTGCCCCCGCTCAGCAACTCGCCGCCGTACTTCCAGACCGACATCAGCCCTGCCCCTCCTGCTTCAGGCCGAGCTCCTTGTTCACCGCGGCGTTGTACTCGTCCTGGTCGACGCCGAGCACGGTCGGTACGCTCTCCATGCCGGGCAGCGTCTCGGTGGTCACCACGTCACGTGCCATTCCCTTGAGAACCTGTTCCGAGGCCGAGGCGCCGTCGCGGAAGGACTTCTCGCTGTAGTCCGGATGCAGCCACGCGGGCGTGGCCAGCTGCCGCCGGCTCTGGCTCTCGATCTGCTGCTCGGAGGCGTACGGGTTGCCTTCCAGGGAGTTCAGCCCGACCTTGAAGGAGTTCTTGACGAGCTGGTCCGTCTGGTACATGGTCCCCGCCGACAGCCCGACCGCCTCCGCGAACGCGTTGCCCTCGTCGACCAGGGCCCGCACCCCCCATTGCCAGCGCTCGCAGAACGAGTGGAAGTCGGCCCCGACGGACTCGTCGCCGATCGTCATGCCGTCCATCTCCAGGTCGTCGAAGCCGCGCCCCACGCCCGACCAGCCCACCTTGTCGGTGAAGCCGAGCTTGCCCAGCTCGCCCAGGGCCTTGTTGATCCCGTCGGCGATCATCGCCAGCCCGACGACCCGCAGGTCAGGAGCCCCGCCCGGAACTCCGCCGAAACCTTCCTGCCCCTCGCCGGCACCGCCGCCTGCCGCGGGCATCGCCCCCATCACCGTTCCTCCTGCCTGCCCGGCCCAGCGGCGCCGGGCGACGAATCAAGGGGGCCCGGCGATGCAGCGGCGCCGGGCGACGAATCAAACGAGCCGGGCGAGGCCGCCGGGCCGGGGCCGCCGGGCCGGTCCACCGCGACCTCCTCCGGCACCACGCCCACCACCGGTGGCAGCACCAACCCCCGTGCACCGTCGGCCGCGTTCACCAGCACCCCGCAGGGCATCCCGGACTCGGCCACCGTGGGCACGGCCGCATCGAGCAACGCCGCACCCCACACGCCGCGGTACGGCCACTGCCGATCCCCTTCTCCACGGGCCACCGCGAACCGCGCCAGCGCGGCCTCCCCGGTGAACGCGAGAATCCACCGCACCCCGCCCATGTCCACCGTCAGCGGAGCGACCTCGCCGCCCTGCCCGTCGGGCGCTCCGACCGGCACCAGCACCTGCGACCGCCGGAACTCACCCAACTGGGCCGGGAACTGCCGCCGTCGCGCCCGTGCGGCTTCCTGTTCGCGAGGGGACCCGTCCGGTGACGCGGCAGGCGCCGGTCCATCCGCGTGCTTTGCCGGAGCGACGCCTGTCCGTGCCCCGCCCGGAGCCTCCGCGCCCTCGTCGCCGTCCGGCGGTTCGGGGGCGGCCCCGGCTCCCGCCCTCCCGGTGCCCGGGCCCATACGTTCGGCGTCCGGGCTCTTACGCCCGGTGTCGAACACCGTCTGATCGGCGATGTCCGTCAGCCGCGACCGCGGCGGCCCCGGCACACCTGCGCTCGCTCCAGCCGGGCCGCCGCTCCCCGTGTCCCCTGCGTCGTTCACCATCAAGTCCCCGTAGCAGGACGGCCGTTGCGACCGACCCAGCGATCAAACTTCGGCAGCTTCGCACACGGGAATCACTTGTCGCAACGCGGTACGGCCAAGCGCGGGCAAAGGAATCGCTTACGGGCTGTCCCTACGGTCGGCCGTTCGCCTATCACCGTCCTCACCACCATGCTCCTGACCGGAGCCGTCACGGCCGGCCAGCACCCCCCGGCCACCTGGTGCGCCTCCTGGCCCTCCTCGCGGCCGTGCTGGGCGCTCTCACCGCCACCGTCGCCCTCGCCGCGGCTCGCCCCCCACCGCCACCTCCCGCACCACCCTCGACCTCCTGCTGCGCCTGGTGCCCTGGTACACCCCGCACAGCTGAGCACGTCTTCCTGGTCTCAGCTCTTCGGTGCGCATGGTGCTGTCTTGTTCACGCGGTGGTGGGTCCGGGTCACTACGCTGAGCGTCTTCACGCCTCGGGAGGTTCGGTTGGTACGGCGGAGCACGCTCGGGCGGGACTTCCGGCAGTTGTGGGGTGCCTACGCGGTCAGCGCGGCGGGCAGCGCCGTCGGCATGGGGGCATTGCCGTTGGTTGCCCTCCTGGTGCTGGACTCCTCTGCGTTCCAGGTCTCTCTGCTCGCCGCGTTGTCTGCCGTGGCCAGTGCAGTGATCGCTCTGCCGCTCGGTGTGGCCATCGAGCACCGGTACAAGCGGCCGGTCATGGTCACCGCTGACCTGGCCCGCTGCGTTCTGCTGGCGAGTGTTCCGGTCGCCCTGGCTTTCGGCGTGCTCACCTACGCCCAGTTGTGCGTCGTAGGCGTTCTCCAGACGGCGGCGTCTGTGGCGTTCGAAGCGGCGAGTGGCGCGCATCTGAAGACACTTGTCCTGCCTGAGCACCGCCTTCGTGCCAACAGCTTGTTCGAGACGACCAACTGGATCAGCGTCAGTGCCGGGCCGCCCGTGGGCGGGCTTCTCATCGGGGCATGGGGCACGGCCGCCACGATGGTGGTCGACGCGCTGTCCTTCCTCGGATCGGCCCTGGGTATCCGTCGTATCCGGCAGCCCGAACCCGAGCCCCTGGCCCACGCCGCCATCTGTCACCTGGGCCGCGACATCGCTGCCGGGTGGCAGTACCTCCTGCGGCACCCAGGACTTCGGCCGCTGTTCTTCAACGCGCTGCTCTTCGGTGGATCCATCATGATGACGTCACCACTGATGGCCGTCCTCATGCTGAATGACCTTGGCCTGGCACCGTGGCAGTACGGACTTGTCCTGGGGCTGCCGTGCCTGGGCGGCGTGCTGGGCTCACGCTTGGCTCCGCTGCTCACTCAGCGAGTCGGACGGCGCCGCATTCTGTTGCTGTCCGGTGTTACGCGGACGCTCTGGACGATCCTGCTGCCACTGACGCCCTCCGGTGCCCTCGGCGTGTGCGTCATCGTGGCCGCCGACTTCGGCCTGCTCTTCTCCGCCGGGGTCTTCAATCCGTCGTTCACCACGTATCGCATGGCGGCCACACCGGACGCTTTCATGTCCCGCGTCGGAACATCGTGGTCCGTCGGCTCGAAGACGTGCCAGGCCGCCTTCATGATCGCTGGCGGCCTCATCGCCGCCCGGGTCGGCGTCCGCGGCGCCCTGCTCATCGCTGGGCTGTTGTGTATGGCGAGCGCGTTGCTCCTGCCATGGCGGAGGGAACGCACCTCCACGGGGAATGTTCCGGCGCCCACGACGGAAGCGGCTCCGTCGCCAGCCACGGACAGTCCCTCCGCGTAGCGGCTTCGTCGATTGCAGTCATGCGGCTCTGCCGGGGTGGGAGAGTGGTGCTCAGGGGCTGCGTCCGGGCCAATGGCCTTTTGATGGCGTTGCACCGTCAGCGCCGAGGTGATCAGTCTCGTTGGGCCTCGCGGGAGGCTGGCTGTCCTGCCCTGTGCAGCATCCCCGTTCGCGGTAGGGCGTTGAGGCGTGGCGGCGTGACGGATGTCAGGGAACCGAAGTTTCCGCCTCTCTTCGACCGAACCACAGAGCGATCTGTGTGCGTGAGCGAAGACCGACCTTGTCGCGCACCCTGTCCAGGTGCGTGGCGACCGTATGCGCCGAAAGTCCAAGTTCGCCTGCGATCTGCCGGTTGGTCAGCCCCTTCGCGACGAGTTCGACCACCATGGACTCCCTGGCGGTCAGCCGCCACCGCTCGTCCTCGGCCCCCGTGGTCTGCGGCCCCCGCCGGACCTGCTCACCGCTGCCTGTCCGCAGGGCGTAGGCGACGAGCCGGTCCCCGCGCAGCTTGCGAGCGCCGACGACCGCGGCCTCCCGCGCCGCCGTCGTCAGGCGAGTCCGGGCGCCGGCCGCCGCCTGCTCGATCCTGCGCCGCCAGGGCGCCTCGGGCTCGGTGTCCAGCAGGCGTCGCGCCTGCGCGCTCGCCTCGCACAACCGCAGGGCGCGCTGCATGTCGCCGCTCTCTGCGGCCACCAATGCCAGGCCCTCTACGGGGTACAGCGCGTGGAAGCTCCCCCCGGGGGCGATGCGCAGCACTTCGGTGAAGAGGGCCTCGGCGCTCTCCAACTGCCCCAGAGCCAGCCGTACGGCGCCCGCGGTGTGCAGCGCGGCTGCGGCCCGGGGCCAGGGCGCCTGCTCCCTGAGCACCGGAAGGCAATCCGCCATCAGCTCGTCGGCTTCGCCCTCCCGTCCCGCTTGGAGCAGTGCCCAGGCCAGGTGCTGGGTGCACCACGCGACGTCCTCGGGCGAGCCGAGCGGGACGACGACGTCCACGCACGCGCGCAGATCCGTGACGGCCTCGGTGAACGCGCCGCGACACAGCCACGCCGCGGCCCTGGCGTCGAGTGCGTTGGCGAGCCCGGCGGGCACGTGACGCCGCCGCTCCAGGTGCACCGCCCGCTGGCCCAGGGACAGCGCTCGGTGCGGGTCGGCCTGCTGGGCGGCCACGCGTGCGGCGAGCGCGGCCACCTCACCGCCCAGTGCCCGGCCGCCGGGCTCTCGCAGCAGTCCGCTCAGCAGCGCGCCCGCGGCTGACGGTCGCTCCTGCTGGTAGTGCACCCGGGCCAGCTCCAGGGCCAGCCGTACCCGCGTGGTCTCGTCCTGGCCGGTGATGTGGGCCGGCACCGAGGCGAGGTTGTCCCGTTCCGCCGTCAGCGGGCTGTTCGCCTGGTCGGCGAACACATCCCCACGATCACGCCCGGCCACCTCCTGGAGCCACCCGAGCGCGCTGCGCAGGGTGGGGCCCAACTCGCCGGATGCGCGCAGACGTTCCATGGCGTAGGCGCGGGTGACACCGAGCTGCCGGAAGCGGGTGGGCGCCGCGTCCCCCGGCAGCCGTACGATCAGTGACTTCGCCTCGAGCGCGCACAGGAGGGGCAGGACCTCTCGCGGTCCGACGCCGCCGCCGGCGCACACCGAGCGTGCCGCGGCCAGATCGAACCCTCCGCCGAGGACCGCGAGGCGCCGGAAGACGGCCTGTTCCGCCGGATCCAGCAGCCGGTGGCTCCAGTCGACGGTGGTGGCGAGCCCGCTGTGCCGCGGGGGCCCGGTCCTGCTGCCACCGGTCAGGAGATCCAGCTGGGACGCCTGGCCGTCCAGGCCGGCGAGGATGTCGCCCGGCGCGAGGGCGCCGATGTGACCGGCCGCGAGTTCCACGGCGAGCGTCAGGCCGTCCAGCCGTCGGCAGATCTCCGCGACCAGCGGGCCGTTGGTCCGGTCGAGCGTGAACCCCGGCGAGCGGTGCGCCGCGCGTTCCACGAACAGCCGCACCGCGTCCGCCCGCAGCAGGGCCGTCACGTCGTCCCCGGCGTCAGCCGGCGGCAGGGACAGCTCGCCGACCCGGAACACGGTCTCTCCGGGCACCCGCAGTGCCTCACGGCTCGTGGCCAGGATCCGCAGCCGGGGGCAGCGGCCCAGCAGGGTCACGACCAGCCGGGCGCACGGCTCGGCGAGATGCTCGCAGTTGTCCAGAAGCAGCAGCCGGGAGGCATCACCGATGGCACGGACCAGGACGTCGACCCCCGTACGGCCCGCCCGTTCGCCCACGCCCAGCGCGGCGGCCACGAACTGCGTCAGAGTCGCGCCGTCCCGCAGCGCGTCGAGCTCCACCAGGTCGAGCCGGGCGTACCGGCTGGACATGTTTCTGGCGAACTCCAGCGCCAGCCGCGTCTTGCCCACACCGCCCGCCCCTGTCAGCGTGAGCAGCCGTGTGCTCCTGAGCAGCGCGCGCAGGCCCGACAACTCCTGCCGCCGGCCCACGAAGGAGTCGAGCGCCGGCGGCAGGGCGCGGCCACGGGTTGCTGCGGTCGCCGCAGCGGGTGCTGTGGTGGGGGCCGCGACCGACGCGGCGCCCTGGGTCCGGAAGGCGTCCCGCGCTGCCGTCCGCCACCGGAGAGCCCGCTGCCGACAGGCGTTGGAACAGTAGCGAGCCGGCCGGCCGCCCTGCGGCCTCGTGATCAGCGTCGTACCGCATACCTCGCACGTTCGACTCCGGCTCATCCCCGATTCCTGGCCGTGCGTTCTCGTGCCGAAACCATGCGTGGCGAGTGGGCGGTGCGCGCGGCGGCCGGGCTCGGCCGCCGCGCCCTGATCGACCGTCAGGGTGTGGCGGTGGGGTCGATCCCGAGTACGACGGTCCCGGTCACGCCCTTGCTCAGGTCGCTGCCCGTCTGGGTGAGGGCCAACAAGGTGGCCGAACCGCCGTTGCGGTAGATGCCGTCCCTCGCGTTGAGCGTGCGCGTGGCCGTGTTGTTCCGGTAGGGCGACAGGGCGGCGACCCTGGTGTTGTACGTCTCCGGGAAGTAGAGCTGGCCGGTGTGGGAGACATGGCCTCCGTGATAGGTCCCGTTGGAGACGGTGCCGCCGGCGTGCGTCTTGACGTGGATGTGGAGGGCCCGGCCGACGTACCAACCCGGGTAGACGGTGGTGAATTCCGCGACCCCGGACGCGTCGGTCAGCTGCACACCGCGCAGGAAGGTCGTGTCCGGGGTGGATCCGCCTGCGACGTAGCCGGAGTAGATCCCCAGCGCGTCACAGTGCCAGATGTCGACGGCCGTGTTGGGCAGCGTGGCGCACGTGGTGCTGTCTATGACCGTGACGCGCAGGGTCAGCGGAACGCCGGCCTTGCCCTCGGTGATGTCCTTGCGGACCCGCTCCAGGTCCAGGTAGTAGGGGCCCTCGGTCTGCTCGGGCGTGAGGACGCACGCCGCGGCGAGCGGGGGAGTGGACCGGTTCGCGCTCAGGGGCGCCGCGGCCGCGCTCTGCGTGGCGGCGAGTCCCACTGCGGCCAAGCCGAGCGCGGCGCCGCCGAGGGCGGCGATGACGGACCTGCGGCTGGTGCCGGGCGCCTCGCCCGGCTCGGGAGCGCGCTGCGGGTCCGCGGCGTTGGGGTAGGGGGTGTCAGTCATGCAGCGACCATGGCGCGCACGACGTTCCACCGGATCGCTCGGACGAGCGACGAGATCGGACGCGTTACGAAACTCGTGCGGGTGCCCGCCGGCCCCGGTGCCGCGACCGGAACTGCGTCGTGGCACCGGAGCCGACCCGCCGGTGGGCGGGGCGTCCCGCCTGCCTCCCCTCGTGAGACAGCACCTGGCTGCACGGCGAGCCGGTGTTTCTGGAACTGCCGACGACCTGTTGCCTTTAGGGGCGGGCCGGGTCCCGAAGGTTCTGGTTCGTTTTGTGAGTCGTTTTTGAGTGTTGACCGGCCTTTCGGTGTCTGGTGTTTTTCGTGTCGGGTACGGGTGGGGTTGCTGGGTCCGGCCGTGCATGCAGTTTCGTTTTCTTGTGTTTCTTCGGGTGGGTGGTGGTGGAATTCGAACTCGGTCCGCGCCTATTTCGTGAACCGTGCGGGTCGGGTGTCGAGGGTTGGGGTGGCTGGGGTTGGTGATGGTTGTTTGTGGGGGCAAAGATACTGGTGGGGGGCTATTTGGGGGTGGGGGTGTGTTCGGTTTTCTGGTTTGTTTTCTCGTGTTTATGGTGGTGGTGCCTTCGAACGGGTGGATTATTTAAAGCCGTGGTGAGGGTTTGTGCGCCTGGTGGGTGCGCCGGTCTGCGCTATCTTCTGTCGTTATAGCTTTGTGCGCTCGCTGGTTTCGGTGACGTTTTCCGGGTGGGGGCTGTACGTTCTTTGTGTGCTGAGGGCGTATTCCAGCCGGCGGTTGTTGCCGTTTGAGGGGGAACGTATATGACGAGCCACGCGACCGGAGTCGACCTCGAAAGTCTTTGCCGGCGGGCGTTGGAGGCGACCGGCACCGGCGCGCGGTGGACGGTGGATGCGGGTGAGGTGTGGTGCCGGCTCACCCCTGCGTGCGGGATGCGGCTGCGGCAGGGCTGGAAGCTGCATGTGTCGGCGACGTCCGTGTCCGCACCGCAGGTCCTTGTCAGGGCTTTGGACGTGCTGCTGGGGGAGGAGTCGGGATTCAAGTTCGTGCGCTCGCTCGAGCAGGTGAGTGCGCTGAATTCCCGGGCGACGCCGCGGGGGAGTGCGGGGAAGTTCATCACCGTCTATCCGCCCTCGGACGAGGCGGCGGCGCGGGTGGCGCTCGCACTGCACCGGGCGACGGCAGGTTTGGCCGGTCCGCGGATCCTGTCCGATCAGCCGTATGCGCCGCAGAGTCTGGTGCATTACCGCTACGGCGCGTTCGTTGGCCGGCGGCGGGTGTCGGAGCAGGGGCTGCTGGTGTGGTTCATCGAGGACCCCGACGGCAACCCGGTGGAGGACAAACGCACCGGGCAGTACTGTCCGCCGCCGTGGGCCGTCAGTCCGTTCCCGGCGTCGGTGCCGGCCCCGCCCCGCCGGACCGAGCCACCGAGTGGGCCGGTTTTGTTGGGGGGCCGGTTCGCGGTGCGGGAAGCGATCCGGCACACCAACAAGGGCGGTGTCTACCGCGGTACGGACGTCACCACGTCCGCCCCGGTGGTGATCAAGGAGGCGCGGCCGCACGTCGAGGGCGATATGGCCGGCTCCGATGTGCGTGACTGGCTGCGGGCCGAGGCCCGGATCCTGGAGAAACTCAAGCACACCGGGCTGGCGCCCGAGCCGCTCGCGGTGTTCGAGATCGGCGGGCATGTGTTCCTCGCCCAGGAGGAGGTGCCGGGTGTGCCTTTGCGGACCTGGGTCGCGGAGCGGTTCCGGGACGTCGGCGCCGCACGTTACCGGGTGGAGGCGCTCGCCCAGGTCGAACGGCTGGTGGACCTGGTTGCGGCGGCGCATGCCTGCGGCTGCGTGCTCAGGGACTTCACCCCCGGCAACGTCATGGTCCGCCCCGACGGCGAACTGCGCCTGATCGACCTGGAACTCGCCGTGCTGACCGACGAGGTCATGCTCCCGACCCGTGTCGGCACCCCCGGGTTCAGCGCCCCCGAACGCCTCAAGGACGCCGCGGTCTGTCCGACGGCCGACTACTACAGTCTCGGCGCCACCGTGTGTTTCGTTCTCGCCGGCAAGGTGCCCCAGCTGCTGCCCGAGGAGCCCGACACCACTGCGGCCGAGGAGCGGTTGGAGCAGTGGCTGGCCGCCTGCGCCCCCAGGCTCCGCCTGCCCGGCGGCCTGCAGGACATGATCCTCAACCTGATGAAGGACGATCCCGGCGCACGCTGGGACCCCGACCGAGCACGCGAAGCACTCCACCGCGCCCTGCCCCCGGCCGGGGCCATCCTGCCCCCACTCGGGACCGAAACTCTGCCCAGGGACGGCGAGGGCGGCACGGGCCTGCCGGGACACGAGAGCGGCCAGCCCGGGCAAAGGACCACCCTGCCCTCACCCGGGACGGAAACCCTGCACGGGGGCGGCACGGGACTGCCTGGATTCGGGACCAAAGCCCTGCCCCAAGACGGCGTGGACCTGCCCTCACCCGGGACGAGAACCCCGCCAGAGGACGGCGCGGATCCGGCGCGGCGCGGGAGCGGCCTGCCCGGGGGCGTGGTCGCCCTGCCCGTGGACAGCGCGGAGGGGAAGCCAGGCGGTACGGGCTTGTCCCGGCAGGGCGGGAGCCTGTCGCATCCGAGGTATCCCGCCTCCGCCCCCGTGCCCGTATCCGCTTCTGCTGCTGTTCCCGTTGGTGGGGTGGCGTCGGTGGCCGGGTCGGACACGGTGGTCGAGGCCGCGGCCGCCGGGATGGTGGAGCATCTCCTCGACACGATGGCCCCGGAGGGCGGGGTGCGGTTGTGGCCGGTGTCGACGTTGGCGGGGGAGACGGGTCCGTGCACGGTGCAGCAGGGCGCGGCAGGTGTACTGGCGGTTTTGACCCGGTGTTTCGAGCTCACCGGCGACCCGCGTCTGCCGGAGGTGATCTCGACCGCGGGTCGTTGGATCGCCGCCCGTACGGACACCCGCGCCATTCGTCCGGGTCTGCATTTCGGCGGCCGGGGGACCGCGTGGGCGTTGTACGAGGCGGGCCGTGCGGTGGCCGAGCGGCGGTTGACGGACCATGCGCTGGCGTTGGCTCTGGCTGCGGTGGAGCCGACTGCCAGTCATGACATCACCCATGGCACCGCGGGCAGTGGTCTGGCCGCCGCCCACCTGTGGCAGCGCACCGGTGATGAGCGGCTGGCCGAACTGGTCACCGCCGCCGCGGACCGGCTGGCCGCCGCGGCTCAGGCCGAGCCGTCGGGGGTGAGCTGGCCGGTTCCGGCGGAGGCGGTGTCGCAGGAGGCCGGCAAACGCTACCTGGGTTTCGCGCACGGCTCGGCCGGCATCGGCAGCTTCCTCCTGGCGGCCGCGGACGTCTCAGAGCGGCCGGAGCATCTGGAGCTGGCTGTTGCCGCGGGGGAGCACCTGGTGGCTCACGCGGTGAGGGTCGGTGAAGCAGTGCAGTGGCCGGCCCAGGCCACGGACCCGCCCACCGCGCCGTACTGGTGTCACGGCTCGGCCGGTATCGGCTCGTTCCTGATCCGGCTGTGGCAGCGCACCGGCGACGGCCGGTACGCCGATCTGGCCCGCGGCGCCGCACACGCCGTCATGGAACGCGCCTCACGCGCCGCCGTCGCCCAGTGCCACGGACTGGCGGGCAACGGTGACTTCCTCCTCGATATGGCCGAGGCCACCGGCGAGTCCGCCTACCACGCGATGGCCGAGGAACTGGCCCGTCTCCTGGTCTGTGAACGGGCCCGCCGCACCACCCACGTCGTCTTCCCCAACGAGTACGGGGAGATCTCCACGAGCTGGAGCGACGGCGCCGCGGGAATCCTGGCGTTCCTGCTCAGGACCCGCCACCACGACTCCCGGCACTGGATGGTCCAGCAGCCGGGCTGAGCGACAGGGCCCCCTGTCGCCATCGCACGAAGAAGGAGAATGTCATGGAGAACCAGACCCTCGAGCTGCTGGCCCACCTGCACGCCCTTCCGGAGACCGACCCGGTCGACTTCGACGGAGCCTCGTACTCCGGGACGTGCGCCTGCGTCGGCCTGCTGACGCTGCTCAACACCGTCTGCGTGGGCATCAGCTGCGCCTAGCCGAGAACCTCCGGCCGGCGGCAGCCCCCGACAGGGGGAGCCGCCGGCCGGAGCGCAGGCCGCCCGCACTCCGCACCCCGTACCGCCACAGCCGGCACGCTGCGGCCCGCAGGCCCGCGCACGACACCCCCGTGGACGAGGAGCCGACCATGCAGGCACCTGCCGGTGACACCGCCCGCACCCGACCAACCCCCCCGACCACCACACCCGGTACCGCCCCACTCACCACCACCCCGCCCACCGACCCCGACCCGCCCACCGCCCCGGACCCCGGCCCGGGTACCGCGGCGGGCGCCGCGCTGACCATCGACCCAGGCGCTGGCCCGGGCACCGCGCCGGATGCCGGGCATTCCGCCACACCGGACCCTGCCTTGAGCGCCGCTTTCGACGCCAAGCCGAGCACCGCCCCGGGCACCGCCTCGGGCACCGCTCCGGACGTCGGCCCAGGCACCGCTCCGGGCGCCGTGCCGCTCGTTGCCCGGGACCGGCCCCCCGACCCTGGCCCGGGTACCGGGCCAGGCGCCACCGCGCTCACCGCCCCGGGCACCACCGCGCTCACCGACCTGGACCCTGGCCCGGGCACCGGCCCGGACGCCGGGCGGCCCACCGTGCCGGATGCCGCCTCGGGTACTGCTCCGGGTGCGGGTGCTGCTCCGGGTATGGGTGTGGGCATGGTTGTGGAGGACGGGGGGCGTGCCGTCCGGCCGGCGCCCGCCATCCGTACCCGTGGTCTGGTCAAGAGCTACGCGGGTCCGGAGGGGAGTGTCACGCGCGCTGTTGATGGCCTGGATCTGGAGGTGTTCCAGGGCGAGACCTACGCCTTCCTCGGCCCCAACGGTGCAGGCAAGTCCACCACCCTCGCCCTGCTGTGTGCCCTGGCCCGTCCCACCGCCGGACAGGCCATGGTGGCGGGCGCGGACGTCCTCGAGCGGCCGGAGCAGGTACGGCGGCGGGTCGGCATGCTCTTCCAGCACAGCGCCCTGGACCCCGACCTGACGGCCGAGCAGAACCTGCACATCCACGCCCGCCTGTACGGGCTGCGTCGCCGCCAGGCCCGCCTGCGCGTGACCGAGATGCTCGAGGCCGTCGCTCTGGCCGACCGCCGCCGCTCCCCGGTGCGCACCCTTTCCGGGGGGATGCGCCGCCGTCTGGAACTGGCCCGCGGTCTGCTGCACGCACCCCAGGTGCTGTTCCTCGACGAGCCGACCACCGGTCTCGACCCGCACGCCCGCGCCCAGGTCTGGCAGCACCTGCGCGCCCTGCGCGAGCAGCACGGCAGCACCTTGTTCATCACCACCCACTACCTGGAGGAGGCGGAGAACTGCGACCGCCTGGGCATCCTCGACCACGGCCGGCTCGTGGCCGAGGGCACCCCCCACGCGCTGAAGGCCGAGATCGGCGAGGACCGGCTGGTGCTGCACACCGGCGACGACACCGCGGCCTGCCACGTCGTGAACCGGGCTGTGGACCAGGCCGTGCGCCGGGCCGTGGACCGGGCTGAGGACCGGGCTGAGGACCGGGCTGAGGACCGGACCGTGAGCGGGGCTGTGTCCGCGGGGTCTGCCGTCACTCTGGACGCCGGGGGGTTGTCCCTGCGTCTGCCCGACGGCAGTGCCTGGATCCCCCGGTTGTGCGCGGCTTTGGCGGACCACGGCATCGCGGTGCATGCCGCGTCCGCGACCCCGCCCACGCTCGACGACGTCTTCTTCCACCACACCGGCCGCAGCATCCACACCCCCCGCTCCCACCCGGCAGCGTCCGCGACCGCGCCGGCGGCCGCCCAGGAGGCCCCATGACCGCGCCCGCCCTCCCGGCCCCGGAAGCCTCCAACACCCCTCACACCCCTCACCCCCCCAAGGCCTCCGGTGCTCCCGGTGGGTCTGGGTCTTCCGGAACCTCTGGTCCTTCCGGTGGGTCCGGTCGGGCCGGTCGCGGGTCCGGGTCACTGCTGTCTCATGAACTGCGCGCGGTGCACGCTCTGGTCCATCGTGATCTGCTGCGCATGGCGGCCCAGCCCACCCACACCGCGCTGATGCTGCTCCAGCCGGTGCTCTACCTCTTCGCCCTGGGCGGTGGTCTGGCCGCGCTGATCCCCGACTCCTCGCTCGGCGTCGGTTACCAGGCCTACCTCTTCCCGGGCATGCTGATGATGACGGTGCAGGCACCGGCCATCATCGTCGGTGTCCGCCTGATCACCGACCGGCAGAGCGGCTACCTGCGGGAACTGCTGATGGCCCCGGTCGCGCGGCCCACCCTCCTGATCGGCAGCTGCGCCGGAGGCACCCTGGTCTCCACCGTCCAGGGAACCGTCCTGCTCACCCTGGCCGGCGCCGTCGGTCTGCCCTACGACCCACTCCTGCTGGCGCTGCTCCTGGCCGGCATGATCCTGGCCTCCTTCACCGTCACGGCCCTGTCCCTGCTGCTGGCCGTGAGCATCGACCGGCCCGAGGCCTTCCACATGCTGCTCGGCCTGGTGATGATGCCGCTGCTGTTCCTGTCCGGCGGCTTCTTCCCGTTGCACAACCTGCCCGGATGGGCCCACACCCTGGCCGCCGTCAACCCGCTCGCCTACGGCGTGGACCTGCTGCGCCGCTGCATCGCGCTGCGCGCAGGGCACCAGGCGGCCACCACCGCGGGCATCACATGGTCCGGCTGGCAGCCCCCACTGCTCCTGGAGGGCGCGCTCCTGCTGGCCGGCGGCGCCACCGCGCTGCTCTGGGCCGCCCACCGCTTCAGCCGCCCCGAATAACCCCCCGGACCCGCCCCCACACCCTTTGCCCCCCCGGCATCACACCCGCTTCGCACACCGACCCGCCCACGCCGCCCACCAGGCATGCAGACCTGCCTCGCCCGCCTCGCGCCGACGAGGCGACGTGCCCGCCGGCCGACCACGTCCGCCGCCCGGCCGGGCGGCCCTGCCCGGTGGTCCGCCCGTCCGCAGCCGGGCGCCGCCGTCCTGTGCCCGCCCTGTCGGCGTGGCACATGACAAAATGACCCGGGGGAGGACCGGCCGGCATCCGAGCACGCCTGCGAAAGGGACGCGCCGATGGCGAAGACCCCCAGCGACGCGGGAGAGCCGCAGGCCACGCACGCCCCCCCCGGGCAAACCGCTGGCCTCCTTTTCCCGCCGGATCCGGCATTCCTGCCGGCGGCCGGCCCTCCGCCGGCAGGAATGCCGGATCCGGCGGAGGGCCGGCCGCCGGCGTCGAAGCTGGACCGTTCCGCCGGTCCCGGGCCGGTCCTGGCAGCTTCAGCCCCTGGTCGCGGTATCTCTGCCGGGTAGAAGGGGCGGCCACGGTGTCGTATCCGGATCGGTCCTGGCGGGTTCATCTCCTGGTCTCGGGGGCACTTTCGGCACACACCCTGGAGGAATCATGTGCCGCCTTTTCGGTCTCAGCAGTGCCCCGCTGCGCACTCATGCCACGTTCTGGCTGCTGGACGCCCCCGACAGCCTGAGCCGGCAAAGCCACCGTGACCCCGACGGCACGGGCCTGGGATATTTCGCCGCCGACGGCACCCCGCGGGTGGACAAGGCCCCTGTCGCCGCCTACCGGGACCGGGCTTTCGCCGAGGAGGCCCGTCAGGAGGAGTCGCAGACGTTTGTCGCCCATGTCCGTTTCGCCTCCACTGGCAGTCTGGAGATGCGCAACACCCATCCCTTCGAGCAGGACGGGCGGCTCTTCGCTCATAACGGGGTCATCGAGGGTCTGGACCGGCTCGATGACCACCTGGGCGGGGACCGGTCACTGGTGCGGGGGGACACCGACTCCGAGAGGTTCTTCGCGCTGATCACCCGCGAGATACGCCGGCACGGCGGCGACGTCGGCGCGGGCATCCGTGAGGCCGCCGGCTGGATCGCCGCGAACCTGCCCCTCTACGCCCTGAACCTGATCCTCATCACTCCCGGGGATCTGTGGGCGCTGCGTTACCCGGACACCCACGAGTTGTACGTCCTTCAGCGGCAGGCCGGGGGAGAGCACGGCAGCCGGCACCTGGACCACAGCGGCAGCCACGGCCGTATGCGCGTCCACTCCTCCCACCTGGCCGACCATCCCGCCGTGGTCGTCGCCAGCGAACGCATGGACGACAACCCTCACTGGCGGCCGCTGGAACCCGGCGAACTCCTCCACGCCGACCCCCATCTCCACCTCACCCGCG
Organism: Streptomyces collinus Tu 365; assembly: GCF_000444875.1. NCBI lineage: Bacteria > Bacillati > Actinomycetota > Actinomycetes > Kitasatosporales > Streptomycetaceae > Streptomyces > Streptomyces collinus. The sequence continues at coordinate 8,092,017 of NC_021985.1, forward strand.
AGACCGTGCTCCCCGACGCTCCCGCCCACCAGCTCACACTGGAGGACCTGCATCCCGCCGCGGCCGCCTCCCAGAAGGCCGCCTAGCCGCAATCGACGCAACCGGCACGCGCCCCCACCCCCTCCCGCCGGGCGCTCACTGGCCCCCTGGGGGACGAAGGGGGCGCCCGAACCGGGCCGGGCTACGCCGGGACGGGCTGAGACAGCCCGTCCCGGCAGGGGCTGGGGGTCAGGAGCCCACGATGCGGCGTACGTTGTCGACCGAGCCGCAGTCGCTCTTCAGCTGCCGCTCGCGTTCTTCCCAGAACGCCGTGCCCAGTTCCTCGCGCCGTTGCATCGCCACGTTCTCCCGCGCGCCGTTGAGGATGGTGCGTTCTTCCTCGTCGGCGTGGTGGGTGACGGCTTCCACCAGTTCCTCCAGTTTGGAGTCCCACTCCTCGGAGCCGACCTCGTCCACCTCGAGCAGGTCGAGCAGGGCCTGGTTGCCCTCGTCGTGTTCGTGCTCGCCGTGCTCGACCTCATCGTCGTCGATGTTCTTGTACCGCTTCAGGGCGGGATAGACCTTGGCCTCCTCGGCCTGCGCGTGCGCGATCAGCAGGTCCGCGAACTCCTTCAGCGCACCGGCCCGGTCGGCCTCGACGCTGCGCATCAGGCGGAACAGGTCCTCCATCCGGCGGTGGTCCTGGAGGATGAGCTCGACGACGTCCCTGGTTTCGGCCATGACGGGGCACCACTTTCGTGCGAACGGTTGAGAGCTCTTACCTGCTACCCCCGCCACCGGCGTTGATGACTTCGACTCACCGGAACCGGTGAGTGGGGAGCCCCCCGGGCCGGTCTTGCCCTCCCTCGCCACTGCCGAGGGGCGGCGGACTTCGCCGCTGCGCGGGACCGGCGGGGTGCTGTACCGGGTGCGGACGGGGGAGCGGCGCAGCGCGGTGCAGACGCGTGACAGGTGTCCATGGCGCGTCCATGTTCACAAAACGTTTTGATCCGGCCGGATCAATATCTGTACCCGCGGGCTCAGATTTCAACGGGACATGCGGACAGATTGTCTGCCCCAGTATGTGGAGTGGATTTCTTCACCACGCGCAGGCCGCTGCGGCGTGCTACTGTCGATCTCAGTTGCAGTTGTGGTTCCCGAAACTTCAGGTGCTCTCCGGACGGTCACGTGCCGCTGGAAGGCACTTTTGTATATCCGGTTTTTTTCCGGGCGGGGTGATCATCGCGGCGACACGGTGTCCGCGAGGTGCGGACGCCGAGGCACTGCCCCCGAAGGAGAAATGACATGGCTGCTGGCACCGTGAAGTGGTTCAACGCGGAAAAGGGCTTCGGCTTCATCGAGCAGGACGGTGGTGGCGCTGACGTGTTCGCCCACTACTCGAACATTGCCGCCCAGGGCTTCCGTGAGCTGATCGAGGGCCAGAAGGTGACCTTCGACATCGCGCAGGGCCAGAAGGGCCTGACGGCCGAGAACATCGTTCTCGCCTGACGCTCACGCGCACTGTGTAGCTGGGGCCCGCATCCTTCGGGGTGCGGGCCCCAGCTACGCGCGTTTCCGCCGGTGGTCTCACCTGTGGACAGCGATCAGGAGATTCGTAGGCTCACTGCATAGGCGGAAGGCCCCGAACCTTGCGTCCGTGCGTCCGCATCGCGTCACTCATTTCAGCGCCCGCGCCCGCGCGGATTTTCCGCCGGGCAGATAGGCGCTGTCGCGTTTTACCGGCCCGTTCTTGCAATTACTCGTGCTGCTCATCGCTGTGGAAATTTTTTGAGATGTGCCGCATCGAGGAAGTTCCGTTGCGCGGGGGGGTGTGAGCTGGGCAGGGGGGCCGGGCCGGTCCGGTCCGGTCCGGCCCTGCCCGGCCCTGCCCGGCCCGGTCCGGCTCGGTCCGGTCCGGTCCGGGGTCGGCCCGGGCCGGCCGGTCCGGGGTTGTGCTGGGTGTCGGGTCGGGGTGGGTCAGTGGTCGAAGTAGCTGAAGTCGCCTACGGTCCAGGCGCTGACGTCGTCGATCGCGACGCGGTACATTCCGCCCGTCTCCGGGATCCCTACCGGGCCCTGCAGGATCCGGGCGAGGTGGAAGTGCAGGTGTGTGGGCGGTCCGGCCTGCCTGGCGGGGTGGTCGAAGACGGCGGAGAAATCGCTCAGTTGGGCGGAGTCGGTCAGTACCTCCCTCACCCGTTGCCTCCACATGGCTTCAGGGGCCAGCCGGCCGGTGATGACGGCACCACCGGTGACCACGGTCAGGGACATCTGACTGCTCTGCCCGGACTCCACAAGGGCGGCGATGTCAATGATCAGCTCGTCAGGCTTCGGCATGGGACCGGATTTTATGCCCTGTGTCAGGGCGGCGGGGCGGTGGCCTGGGACGAGGACGCCGAGCCGGCCCGCCCAGACCGGGCCTTGCCGCGGGCCGACCGGGAAGGACACTCGTGTGCATGCCCGGTGTCCGGCGGTGGAACGCCCGTTCCCGGATCGGCTCGCCGGTGATGCGAAACCGGCGGCCCCCCCGGGGGGGGGGAGCGTTGTCCGAACGTGCGCAGCACGCCGAAGACTCAGGGCCCCGGGGTGCGTCGGGGGATGGGTGCCGTCGCCTGCACGCTGTGCGTGGCCCCCGGTACCCGCGACGTCGGCGCCGCCCTGGCCGCCGGCCGCCGCCGGCTGACCGGCGCCCGCCCGCAGGGGTATTTCCTGCTCGCCGCCCCGGGTGCGCCCCCGCGCCGGGGGGACCGGCCGCCTTGGTTCCTCTGGCTGCGCTGGCGGCGGTCGTCGGCTCGGAGGAACGGGCCCGGCTGGTCATCCGGTGCCGGGGCCTGGTGTGTGCGGCAGGTCGCCGGGTCCGGTCCGCGGCCTGCCCGTAGCACAGACGGCCTTGACCGGGATCCGGCTGCCCGGGGGCTCTCGGCCGGTTCGCCGGCCGTCGAAGCCTGAGCGTGCGGGCGAGGCGCACATATCCGGGTCGGCCGCCGCCTGTACGACTGCTGCGGTCCGCCCCGGCTCGAGGGCCCGCGGACGAGGCCGTGGCTGCTGCACGGCCGGGAGGCGGCCGCGGTCCCGACAGCGAACCCCTCGTGCCCCTCGTGGCGGACGGTCGAACCCGTGGGCTGGGTCAGTGACCGGGTCACCACCGGGGCGTGTGCCCTCATCGCCGAGCAGCCCGGCCCCCGGGGAACCCTCGCCCGCGACACCACGCCCCGGTGACAAAGAAACATCCCGGGACACTCGCTGCCACGGCCACGGCCACGGCCACGGCCGCTGCCGCTGTCGCTGTCCGTCCGGTGTCCGGCGCCCGCTGCCCGTACCCGTCCCGCCCGACGGCTGGCGTCCGCCGTCCGCCCGGTGTCGGCGCCCGATACATGCCCCCGCCCGGTACCCACCGCCCGCCTGATGCCGGGCACCCGTCTTTGTGCGGTGCCCGTGCCCGCGGGGGCTATTCCGGGTGGGTCACGGCGTCCTTTTGCAGTTGTACCGCCGCGAGCAGGCTCAGCCGCGGCTCCGCCTGGCGCAGGGCCTTGACGGCGGCTACGGAGGTGATGTCGCCGCTGAAGCCGGCCTCGGCCAGCCGGTCGCGGACCCAGCGGGCCCGCAGCCGGGTCTCGCTCGCCGCGGCGGTGGACTCAACCAGCGCGGCGGCGCGCTCGAGGCCGGGACGCTCCTGCGGTGAGGCCTCGGCCAGCGCCTGACGCAACTGTGCCGCGATCACGTCCGCGTCCCGCAGGGCCAGCACGACATCGCTCTTCCTGCCCAGGTGCCTGATTGCTGTCATGAAGATCAGACTGACCGCCATGCCCGGTGTCCGCCAAGCGACTTGAGCCAACTCAGAGCATCCCCAGCCGGCCGCCCGCACCGGTCTGCCGGCCGCCCACGCCCACCCGCCTGCCGTCCGGCGAACCCCACCGGCCTGGCCGCCCGCCCCCCATACCGGCCTGCTGCCCGGCCCCCCGGTACCGGCCTGCCGGCCGCCCACGCCCACCGGCCTGCTGCCCGGCCCCCCATACCGGCCTGCTGTCCGGCCCCCCGGTACCGGCTTGCTGTCCGGCTTTCCGGTTGGTGTATCCGGAGCGCCGGTAGGCTGCGGCGGTGCGCACGGTCGAGCTCCTGTTGGACGAGACGGCGGAAACGGCGGTCCGGCAGGCCTGGCGGCGGCTCGCGGATGCGGGTCTGCCCAGCCAGGCCCGGCATCCCTCGCCGACCAACAGCCCGCATCTCACCCTGGCCGCCTGCCCCGAGCTGACCGCACCCATCCGCTGGGAACTCGCCGGGGCGGCCGCCGTCCTGCCGCTGCCGGTGCGCTTCACCGGCCTGGTCCGTTTCGAGCGGCCCACCTCGGTCCTGGCCTGGGCACTGGACCTCGACAGTGCGCTGGCCGGCCTGCACCGCCGGGTGTGGGAGGCGGTCGCCTCGGACAGCCCGCCCGAGACCCTCAACCCCTTCCACCACCCCACGCGCTGGAGCCCGCACATCACCCTCGGCCGCACCCGCCGCCCCGGCGCCTTCACCGACCGGCAGATCCCCGGTCTCCTGCCCGCCCCACCCCTGTCCGCCCGCCTCATCACCCTGCGCAGCTACGACACCGACACCGGCGCCCTGGAGATCCTCACCCCCCGCCCCTGACCCACCCGGAACCCCACGGCGTCGTCGAGCCGGTCACACCGCCATGTCTTTCTCGCGCCCCCGCGTGCAGCGGCCCTACCGGCGGCCCCCGGCAGGCGACGCAAAATCGTGCGGCCGCGGTACGCCCCCGGAGCGGCACACCCTGGCCGCACGCGAACAGCGCGAGGACGGCCGGCGCCTGGTCGTACGACAGCCGGGCCGGAGTGCGGCTCCGCGGCTCCACACCGGTCTCGGTCGTCGAGCGGGACGGCGACGAGACGCCCCGCCACACCGCACGCCGCTCCCCACCGGCACGACTCCGCGGGCCGCGGCGCACCACCGGCATGCTGCGCGGCGGGCGTCCACGGCGGAATGCGGCAGGGGGCGGCCACCGTGTGGTCCTCGGCCCTGGGGGGAACGTCCTGCGCCAGGCCGGTACGGGCCGAGGAGACGCTGGACCTGGACCTGGACCTGGACCTGGGCCTGGTCCGGATCGGCGGGGGCCGCTCCGAACTCCCCGTTCTGCGTGATCGAGTCCTGAATATTTCCGCCGGCCGCCTGTAGTCATTTCTGACCACAAGCGCAGACGCCTGAATATATTTCGGGTTCGACTTGATTTGACGACGCTGTAACACGAGGGGAGCATGAGTACTGCCCCGCTTCGTGTGTCGTGCTGGCTTTGAGGGCCAACCGGGCGGGATCCAAGTGCGGCGAGCAGTCTCCTCCTCTGAACAGGTCGCCCGTCCCATGCGTGGAGTGACCTTTTGCAGCTGCCCGCGACGGAAAAATGGAAGCTCACGTAAAAAGGTTTCTGACGGTCGGCCCTGCGCCCGACCGGTCTCCGCTTTTCATCATTCCGGCGCATGAATCCCTGAATGCGACAGTAGACACAATTGTGTTGGGAGAGAGGAGCAGGCTCGTGGGGAAACGCCAGAAGCAGCAGATTGCGACCGCGATAGCGTCGGCGGCCATGGTGGGAGGAATTCTCGCCATCGGCACCCCTGCCTCGGCGGCGCCCGCACCGACGGGCACAGTCTCAGCAACTCAAGGGCACGTCGGCAACGGTACACAGGCACACCGCCTGCTCCCGGACAAGCCGTGCAAGCACAACTGCAACAAGAAGCCCAAGCAGGGGGGCAACACCCAGGGCGGGACGCAGGGTGGTGGCGGCGGTAACACCCAGGGCGGGACGCAGGGTGGTGGCGGCGGTAACACCCAGGGCGGGACGCAGGGTGGTGGCGGCGGTAACACCCAGGGCGGGACGCAGGGTGGCGGCGGCGGTAACACCCAAGGTGGGACGCAGGGTGGCGGCGGCGGTAACACCCAAGGTGGTACGCAGGGTGGCGGCGGCGGTAACACCCAGGGCGGGACGCAGGGTGGCGGTACCGGCAACACTCAGGGCGGCACCCAGGGTGGCGGTACCGGCAACACCCAAGGTGGTACGCAGGGTGGCGGTACGGGCAACACTCAGGGCGGCACCCAGGGTGGCGGTACCGGCAACACCCAAGGTGGTACGCAGGGTGGCGGTACCGGCAACACCCAAGGTGGTACGCAGGGTGGCGGTACCGGCAACACCCAGGGCGGCACCCAGGGTGGCGGTACCGGTAACACCCAGGGCGGGACGCAGGGTGGTGGTACCGGCAATACCCAGGGCGGCACCCAGGGTGGCGGTACCGGCAACACCCAAGGTGGTACGCAGGGTGGCGGTACCGGCAACACCCAGGGCGGCACCCAGGGTGGCGGCACCGGCAACACGCAAGGCGGTACCCAGGGCTGAGCGTTGAAGGGTCTCCACAGGCGTCGGCGCCTCGCGGGGGGTCACACTTTCGCGGGGCGCCGATCACCCGTCGCTTTCGGAGTGATGCGAATTGGCCGGAGCAGCCGTGCGAAGCGTCCTCCTCGCAGTCGCCGGCGCCGTGTGCCTCGCCGGCGCATGGGACGCATCGGCGACCGAGGGAACCGTCCCGGCCGGAGCGAATTCAGTGCTCCGGTGCTACGCGACGTCGAGCAATCCCCAATCTCCTGTCTGCTACCGCCTTTCGGCGAAAGCGGAGTTCCGGCACGGGCAGATGGTCTACGTCCCCCTGCTGATCCAGGTCCCCGCGCCGGCGCATCCGGCGTCCGTCGTCATCGTCACCAGCCTGAACGACATCCATCCGGACGCGGTACCGACGGCCCCGTGATCATTCCAGGAAATTTTCATCATTCCAGGAGATCATCCTCGATGATCCCGTTCTCCAGAGCGAATCGGGTGAGTTCCGCCCTACGGCGGGAACCGCTCTTTCTCCGCAGCCGCTCCAGATGCGTGTGAACCGTGTTTTCGGCGATGTTCAACTTCGCGGCGATCTCACGATCCGTTGCGCCGTCGGCGACGAACTGCAGGATCTGTCTCTCCCGGCCGGTGATGTGCGGAGGGGGCGCCGGGATGCTGCGCCCGGCCAGACTCGCACCGAAATAGTCGCTTCCCGAGGCGACGGCGCGGACGGCGGAGACGAGCTCGCAGGCATCGGTCTGCCGACTCAAGTAGCCGCGGGCACCGGCCTTGATGCACAGGACGGCATCGGATGGTGCGCCCGATGCGGAGAGCACGATGACGGCGTGTCCCTGCCGGTACAGCCGAGCCACCTCGCGGGAGGTCACCTGATCGCGGGACTGCAGGTTGATCAGGAGAATCACCTCGACGTCGGCCGTTTCGAGGGCGACCTCGTCGACGCACGAGGCGAGCGTCGTGATCCTCATGTCCGGTTGCGCCTCGAGGGCCTGGGTGAGACCGAGCTGGAGCAGCGGCCAGTCGCAGATGACGGCCAGATGGGTCACGGACGGGCTCATCACACGCTCCAGCGTAGGCGAGGCCAGGCCATCGGCCATGTGACAGGGCGGGACCACGGTCGGCGACGGGGGCCGCCCGCTCCCACAGCCGCCGACCACGTCACGCCCGGCCGCCCGAGGCCGCCCGCAGCCGCCTCCGCCACACGCCCGCACCGCCGCCGGCTGCCTCCCGGACGACGGCTACCGCGACGGCGGCGTCCGGGCCGCGATCGGCCCACTGGAGCAGGAGCAGGAGCAGGGCGGGCAGGGCGGGCAGGGCGGGCAGGGCGGGCAGGGCGGGCAGGGCGGACGGGGGGCCGGCAGGGCGGACGGGGGGCCGTGGGGGCTGTGGGGGCCGCCCCGGCAGCGCGCCGGCTGTACTCCGCCCCTTCGTGGGTGACAGCAGGCCGTCGGTGGCTGTCGGGGGCCGGCGGTAGTTGATCAGGAAAAGGGGCTTTTGGGCGCAGTGGAGACCGGCGTCTTCACGCACCTCGGGGTCCTGGTGGTCCGCGCGAATGCCCGGGGCGGCCTTTTTACGGCAGATGTCTGCGGGGGTGTCGTGTCGTCCTCGGCCGGCGGCGGGTATCGCCGCGGACGGGGGGCGTCAGTCGTTGCTCAGGGCCTCGACCGCGTCCTGGACGCTGGGGTGGAAGGGGAGGACCTGGTCCAGTCCCGTCATGCGGAAGAGCTGGGCGAGGGCCGGGCTCGGTGCCGCCACGCAGAAAGAGGAGCCGGTGGCCCGGGCGCGGTCGTGGGCGGTGAGGATCGTGGTGATGCCGGTGGAGTCGCAGTAGTACAGCCGGGACAGGTCCGCGACGATGCCGGGAGCGGGGCCGGGGCCGGGGCTGTGCAGCAGGTCCTCCACGGCACGGCCGAGACGGGCACCGGTGTGGTGGTCCAGCTCTCCGGCCAGGCGCAGGACCACGGGGCCGGCCGGGGAGGGGTGCACGCTGATGGCCAGCGTGCCCTCTGTGTCGTTCACCAGGACTCCTGTGTGCTCGGCCACGACGGGCCGGGGGGTGTTCTTGTCCGGCGGTCGTTCGCCGCGGGTCTTTTGCTGCCCGCCAGGATTATCCGCCGCGGGCGCGAGTGCCCGCCTGGGGAAAGCCGGAACTTCCTCTGGTCGGCCGGGCGTTCGAGGGCTCCGGAAGAATGCCGGCCGGAGCCGGGAAACCGTCGACCGTGCGAGGGGCGGACGGGAGCGGGACGGGGCGGGACGGGGACCGGGCATCAGGTGGCATTCCGGGGGCAGGCAGGGCATAGGCACGCCGTTGTGAGACGCGTGCGTGTGGCAGATGTCGGGGATGTCCACCAGGGTGGGCGGGGTACGAAAGGGACGGGTGTCTGGTGGAGCGTGCACAGCAGCCGGGGCGCCGACCGCAGCCTGAGGAGGCGGCCGGTGACGTGTTCACCGCCGACCGGGAGGTGGGCCGTGACCTGGCCCGGGTGGACTGGGCGGCCACACCGCTCGGCCCGCCGCGGCAGTGGCCCCAGAGCCTGCAGACGGCCGTCAGCATCCTGCTGTCCTCCCGCTTTCCCATGTGGATGGCCTGGGGCGAGGAGCTGACCTTCTTCTGCAACGCCGCCTACCGGCGCGACACCCTGGGACGGAAGTACCCGTGGGCGCTGGGACGGCCCGCCAACGAGGTGTGGGCGGAGATCTGGAACGACATCGGCCCCCGCATCCAGACCGTGCTGCGTACGGGGCAGGCCACCTGGGACGAGGGACTGCTGCTGTTCCTGGAACGCTCCGGCTACAGCGAGGAGACGTACCACACCTTCTCCTACAGTCCGCTGCGCGACGACACCGGCACGGTCGTCGGCATGCTGTGCGTGGTCAGCGAGGACACCGACCGGGTGATCGGCGAGCGGCGCATGGCCACGCTGCGCGACCTGGGCTCGGACCCGAGCGTGATCCGCACCGAGCAGGAGGTGCTGGCCTTCGCCGACCGGCAGCTGGCCCGCAACCGCAAGGACCTGCCCTTCACCCTGACCTACCTGTTCGACGAGGACACCGCCCGGCTGGCCGGGGCGACCGGTATCGGCACCGGCCACCCGGCCACACCAGCCACCCTCCCAGCCACCCTCCCAGCCGCCCCGGCCACCCTCCCGTCCCAGACGCCCGGCACCCCCGGCGCGCCCGACACCCCCGACGCGCCCGACGCCCCCGGCGCGCCCGCCCGTGATACCCCCGGCGCGCCCGGCACCCCCGGCAGCCCCGGCGCGCCTGACACCCGCGGCGCGCTCACCGCCTCCCGATACGCCCGGTGCCCCCGCCGCGCCCGATACGCCCGGCAGCCACAACGCGCCCGGCGCCCTCGGCGCCCCCGGTACTCCCGGCGTGCCGGACACCCCCGATGCCGCCGATGCCGCCGGTGCCGGGACGGTGTGGCCCGTCGCGGCCCTGGCCGCCGGCGAGGCGGTGCTGGTGCCGCTGGCCGGGGACGTGTTCGCCGGCCTGCCCGCCGGTGACTGGCCCGAACCCCCCGTGCAGGCTCTCGTGGTCCCGCTCCTGCAGCAGGGCAGTGCCCCTTACGGGTTCTTCGTGGCGGCGCTCAACCGGTACCGCGTGCTGGACGAGGGCTACCGGGGCTTCGTCGAGCTGACCGCGGGGCACATCGCCTCAGGGATCGGCAGTGCCCGCAGCTACGAGGCGCAGCAGCGGCGCGCGGAGGAACTCGCCGAACTCGACCGGGCCAAGACCGCGTTCTTCTCCAACATCAGCCACGAGTTCCGCACCCCGCTGAGCCTGATCATGGGTCCGGCCGAGGAACTGCGCACCCGTCTGGCCGGTGCGGAGGAGCCCGTACGGCGCGAAGTTGAGGTCATCGTGCGCAACGGGCTGCGGCTGGGCAAGCTGGTCAACACGCTGCTGGACTTCTCCCGGATCGAGGCCGGCCGGATGCAGGCCTGCTTCGAGCCGGTCGATCTGGCCGCCGCCACGGCGGAGCTGGCCAGTGTCTTCCGCTCGGCGATGGACCGCGCCCACCTCGTGTTCGAGGTGGACTGCCCGCCCCTGGACGAACCGGTGTACGTCGATCGCGGCATGTGGGAGAAGGTGGTCCTCAACCTGCTGAGCAACGCGCTGAAGTTCACCTTCGACGGATCGGTGCGTATCGCGGTGCGCCGGGCGGGCGGCCATGCGGTGGTCACCGTCGCCGACACCGGGATCGGTGTGCCGCAGGCGGAGATGCCGCGGCTGTTCGAGCGTTTCCACCGCATCGAGTACGCCCGCGCCCGCTCCAACGAGGGCAGCGGTATCGGGCTGGCCCTGGTGCGCGAACTCGTCGGCCTGCACGGCGGCACGATCGGCGCGCACAGCACCGAGGGCGAGGGCACCACCTTCACCATCCGGCTGGCGTTCGGGACCGCGCACCTGCCCGCCGACTGCGTGATGCCCGCCGGCCGCGGCACCGCCGGCTCGGCCGGCGCCGACCCCTACGTCCAGGAGGCCCTGCGCTGGCTGCCGGGCAACACCCCCACCCCACCCGCCACCCCGCCCGGCACCGCACCCGCCACCCCGTCCGGCGCCGCACCCGCCGGTGCGCTGCCGGGCAACACCCCCGCCCCGCCCGGCACCCCGCCCGGCACCGCACCCGCCACCTCGCCCACCGTCGCCCCGTCCGCCACCGCACCCGCCGGTGCGGGCCCGGGGGCCACGGTGGGGGACACGCCCGCGCCTGCGGGACCGCCGGGGCCTGCGGGGTCTGCGGGGCCTGTGGGACCGCCGGGGCCTGCGGGCACGGCCCGGGTGCTGGTCGCCGACGACAACGCCGACATGCGCGAGTACCTCACCCGCCTGCTGACCGGCGCCGGGTACGAGGTCACCGCCGCCCGGGACGGCGTCGAAGCGCTCGACTCCGCCCGCCGTGAGATCCCCGACCTCGTCGTCAGCGACGTGATGATGCCCCGCCTGGACGGGCTGGCGCTGCTGTCCCGGCTGCGCGGTGACACCCGCACGGCCTCGGTGCCGGTGCTGCTGCTGTCGGCCCGGGCCGGGCAGGAGGCGTCGATCGAGGGACTGCAGGCCGGCGCCGACGACTACCTCGTCAAACCGTTCGCCGCCGCCGAACTGCTGGCCCGGGTACGCGCCAGCGTCCACCTCGCCCGCCTGCGCACCCACCACGTGCGCTGGCGCACCGCGCTGATCGACTCCCTGCAGGAGGCGTTCTTCGTCTGCGACGAGTCCGGCGCCGTCGTGGAGATCAACACCGCCTTCACCGACATCCTCGGCTACGGCCCCGAGGACCTGCCCTACGCACCCGTCCAGCCCTGGTGGCCGGACGCCGCCACCGACCCCGAGGCCCACCACCAGGTCGGCGACGCCTTCGCCGACCTCCTGCACAACCCCCAGGGCTCCTACACCGTCCCGGTCCGCCACCGCGACGGCCACCGCCTGTGGGTCACCGTCACCTACAACAAGGCCCGCGACCCCGACACCGGACGCCAGGTCACCGTCGGCACCTTCCGGGACGTCACCGCCGAGCACTACGCCGTCCAGCGCGATGCGGCCCTGGCCGCCCTGAGCACCTCGCTGTCCACGGCCGCCAGCCTGCCCGAAGCCCTCGCCGGCGCGCTGGAGAGGCTCAAATCCCTCTGGCGTGCGCGCAGCGTGGTCGCCGCCCTCTTCACCCGCGCCGACGCACCCCTGCTCACCGCCACCGACCCGGGCCTGCACTGGCAGGATCTGCCCGCCCGGCACCAGGAACTGCTCACCCGGCTGCGCGGGCGGCCCACCCTGACCCCCCTCGCCGACGACACCGGCGCCGGCGTCCTGCTGGACCATCCCGACGGCCCGCTCGCCTGCTGGATCGACCTGGGCGAACACCGGCCCTTCACCGCCGAGGACCAACTGCTGCTCTCCCTGCTCGCCGGGCACCTCGCCCAGGGCCTGGTCCGCGCCCACCAGATCGACCAGCAGCGCGAGACCGCCCTCGCCCTGCAACGCGCCATCCTGGGACCGGCCCAGCTCCCCGACGGCTTCGCCGTGCGCTACGAGCCCGCCACCCGCCCGCTGGAGGTGGGCGGCGACTGGTACGACACCGTCGCCCTCGCGGACGGACGCATCGGCATCGTCGTCGGCGACTGCGTCGGCCGGGGCCTTCAGGCGGCCAGCGTCATGGGGCAACTGCGCAGCGCCTGCCGCGCCCTGATGCTGCAGGACCCCAGCCCCGCCCGCACGCTGATGGCCCTGGACCAGTTCGCCGCGAGCGTGCCCGGCGCCCTGTGCACCACCGTCTTCTGCGGTGTCCTCGACCCCGGCACCGGCGAGCTGACCTACTCCAGCGCCGGCCACCCGCCCGGCATCCTCGCCCACCCCGACGGCACCACCCGCCTGCTGGAAGAAGGACGTTCGCTGCCGCTGGCCGTACGGCCGGGCAGAGACCGCCCGCAGACCTCGTGCACCCTGCCCGCCCGGGCCACCCTGCTGCTGTACACCGACGGGCTCGTCGAACGACGCCGCCGCCCGCTCAGCGACGGCATCGACCAGGCCGGGGCCGCCGTGCAGGACGGCCGTGACGTGCCCGTCGACGACCTCGCCACCCGCATCATGGCCCGGCTCGCACCGGACGGCGGCTACGACGACGACGTGGCCCTGCTGCTCTACCGCCACCCGGCCCCGCTGCAGGTGTCCTTCCCCGCCGAGTCCGCCCAGCTCGCACCCGTGCGCAAGGCCCTGCGCAGCTGGCTCGCCCAGTGCGAACTGCCCCCGCGCGATGTGCAGAACGTCCTCGTCGCCGCGGGCGAGGCGTGCGCCAACGCCATCGAGCACGGCCACCGCCACGCCCCCGGCCAGGCCGTGCGGCTGCGGGCCGAAGCCCTGGTCGACCACCTGCGCCTGACGGTCGCCGACAGCGGCCTGTGGAAGGCCCCCCAGCCCGAGCGCAACACCCACCGCGGCCGGGGGATCACCCTGATGCGGGCCATGATGGAGCAGGTCACCATCACACCCGGCCCGTCCGGCACCACCGTCGACATGCAGATGAGGATCTCCTGATGACCACCCCGCTCACCCTCACCTCCGGCCGCCGCCCGGACGGCACCGTGTGCCTGACGGTCGCCGGTGAGATCGACATGAGCAACGCCGGCTCCCTCGCCGAGGCCCTCGACGCACACGCGGGCCCCGTCGTGGTGGACCTGACCGGGGTGGAATATCTCGACAGCGCGGGTCTGAGCGTGCTCTTCGCCCACGCCGACCGGCTTCAGCTCCTCGTCACCCCCCTGCTGGAGCCCGTCCTGACCGTCTCGGGTCTCACCGACCTCGCCACCGTGCACGCCCTGGGCCCCGACCACCGGCCCTCGCCCCCCAGACCGTGCCCCTGAGCAGCCCTGGGCGGCGCGGCAGGAGCCGCCGGCCTGCCCGGCTGACACCACGTCACGCCGCCTAGGCTGGCGCGATGACCCAGGAGCAGAAGCCAGAACCGGAGCAAGCGCCGGAGCAAGCGCCGGAGCCGGAGCAAGCGCCCGAGCCAGAACCGGAGCAAGCGCCGGAGCCAGAACCGGAGCCGGCGCCAGAGCGGGTGCGGGAGCGGGTGCGGGAGCGGGTGGGGGTGCAGCCGTCGGGCGTGTGGGCCACGGCGGTCGGGGTGGCCCGGGTGCGGGCACTGGAGACCGAGCGGGCGGACCCGCTCTTCCGTGACCCGCTGGCCCGGGCCTTCGCCGCCGCGGGCGGCCTGTGGCCCTCCTCGCCCCCACCGCCCCAGGGCGACGAGGCCGCACGCCGCCGCCGGCTGGCCGTGGCTTTCTCCATCGTCATCCGCACCAAGTACCTCGACGACCTGCTGCACCAGGCATGCGCGTCGGGGATCCGCCAGGTCGTGCTGCTCGGCGCCGGCATGGACAGCCGCGCCTTCCGCATCGACTGGCCCGAGGACACCCGCCTGTTCGAGGTCGACACCGCCCAACCCCTGGACTTCAAGGACCAGGTGCTGCGCCAGGAACAGGCCGTCCCGCGCTGCCGCCGGATCCCCGTCGCGGTGGACCTGCGCGAGGACTGGCCGCAGGCGCTGGCCGCCGCGGGGCACGACCCGGCCACACCGACCGTGTGGATCGCCGAAGGACTGCTGATCTACCTGCCCAGGGACGCGGTGGACCTGCTGCTGTCCCGGATCGGCGCACGGTCGGCGCCCGGCAGCCGGATGGGGCTCACCCTGGGCTCACGCGGCGTCATCGAGCGCTTCGGCGCGGACGCCGCTCCGGGGTCGGCGGCGTCCCTGTGGGTCTCGGAGATGCCCGACGACCCGGTGGGCTGGCTGGCCGGCCACGGCTGGGACGCCGAAACCCACACCCTGCGCGAACGCGCCGCCGCCTACGGCCGCCCGGCCGGCACCCCGCCGAGCCACGAGGAAGGCCCCGGCGGACTGGTCTCGGCGGTCCGCCGGTAGCACGCCTTCCCTCCCACGCCCCCCCCGAACTCCGCACGGCTCCGCACGGCTCAGCCGGGCGGTACAGCGGCCGGTCTCGGCGTGCAGCCGGTCGCGGATCACGGCCACGTCCCGCCGCATCCGGGCCGCACGGAAGACGGTGCCCGGCGTCCCGCCCTCGCCGACGGGGTAGACGACGCCCCGGTGCCGCAGCCCGGGCCGCGCCCCCGCCGCCCGCGCCCCCGCCGCTGGGGCGGCACCCGCCGTCAGCCCGCCCGCGGCCACCCCCGCGGGCGGCCATCCCGGCGAGGAACCGGGCCCGGGTGAGCCCCCGCCCCCTGTGCACCCACTCATCAGGCTTCTGCATACGGCCCACCCTGCCCCGGGCCGCCCGGGCAGGGCCGCCCGGGCAGGGCCGTCCGCCGACGGTCTACGGCACAGGGCCGCCGGTCTACGCCCCGGCGGCCGAAAGGTGGCCGCCGGGGCGGCGAAAGGAGGGGACCGCTCGCGCAGCCGGACGCCGGTGACACCGGGGGAGAGGCGCGACCCGGGCGACGCCGTCCTGCACACGGTGGGACCACGGTTGGCCCAACAAGATGCTGATATGGGTGTGTCTGTTCTGCTTGCCGGTGTGCCCGGCGCACCATGAGCAAGGCGCCCGCATCCGGGCCGCCAAGCCTCCCCACGCAGTGCACAGTTCGTCACAGAAAGCAGGTCAGCCATGCGCGCCGGACGCCGCTTCAGTCCGCTTCCCCGCTACAGAGGTGTGTGGGCCGCCGGCCTCACGGCCCTGCCGGCTCTCTTCGCCCTGAGCGCGGTCACTCCCGCCGCGGCGGCCGTTCCGGCTCATCACCAGCAGGCCCAGCCGCATCCCCGCTACGTGCAGGTGTCCAACACCCAGACGTGCAACCCCGACGGCCTGTGCACCATCACCGCCACCTGCCCCTCCGGCACGGTGGTCACGGGCGGCGGCGTCTCGGAGACCCCCCTGATCAGCAGCGGCGTGTACCTCATGGAGACCGAGCCGACCAGCAGCCGCACCTGGCGGGGCACCCTGCGCAACGCCAGCCAGTTCCCCGTCCAGGTCACCGTCACCGCCGTCTGCGCCCGCATCCCCGGCGTCTGACCCGGCCCCTTCCGCTCCGCCCGAAGTCCGCGCCGAGGAACCAACCGGCGCGGACTTCGCGCTGCCCCCTTCCCCGGCCGCCGGGTTGCCACAGCCGCAGGCACGGGCCGCAGACTTCGGGGTACCTGCTGGACGTGCTGCGGCGCCACCGTGCGGGTGCACGAGGCGCCGTGGCACGGTTCGTGCGGGGAACGACCGGAAGGCCGGGTGGCATGGCACGTACGCGGACACAAGCGAGCACCCGGCATCCCCGGCACGAGCGCAGGGGAGAGGCACGGCTGCCGGCGGTGGTCGCGACCCTCGCCGCGATCGCCCTGTACCTGCTGCTGCCGCAGCGGCTCCTGATCGCTCCCCGGTACGTGCTGCCCGCCCTGGAGTGCCTGCTGCTCATCCCGCTCATCGCGATCAACCCCAAACGGCTGACCCGGCAGACGAAGACGTTCCGCGTGCTGTCGCTGACACTCGTCGGCGTCATCGCCATCAGCAACCTCGTCGCGCTGGCCATCCTGATCCACGAACTGGTGTACGCCGGGGTGAAGGACGGCCGCTCCCTGCTGGTGGCCGCACTGCAGGTGTGGCTCACCAACATCATCGTCTTCGGGCTGGCCTACTGGGAACTGGACCGGGGCGGCCCGGTCAGCCGCACCCAGGCACCCCGCTCCGCCCTGCCCCTGGCCGACTTCCGTTTCTCCCAGGACGAGAACGACGACGCCGTCCAGGAAGTCGCCGACGGAGCCAGCGCCACCTCGGACTGGGTCCCCACCCTGGTGGACTACCTGTACGTGTCCACCACCAACTCCACCGCCTTCAGCCCGACCGACACCATGCCCCTGTCCACCCGCGCCAAAGCCATGATGAGCATCCAGAGCATCGCCGCCCTGCTGACCTCGCTCCTGGTGATCGCGCGGGCCGTCAGCATCCTGCACTGACCCCCCGGGGGGCGTTCCGGACCGTCGCGCCACCGGCCGCACACACCCACCGGCCGCACACACACGACCGCACACGCAGACGACCGCACGGCGCACATGCACCGCACACTCCACGTCCCCCGCCCGGCCCCGCCCGGCCTCGCCCGCGCCCGGCCCCGGTCCGGCGCCGCAGCGCCGTCTTTCCGTGTTGCTGCCCGGGGCCCGGCGAGGACACTGAAGACAAAAGGGCGAGGGTCAGGAGGTGCTGTGTGGCCGCCACGCACAGGCCGGCGAGTGCTCCTGGCGGCGTTCGCCCTCCTGGCGCTGCTCGCAGCCGGCGTCGGCGGGTACACGCTGTTCGGGTTCTCGCTGCCCGACGCCGTCTACATGACGGTGATGACGCTGACCACGGAAGGCTTCTCCGGCGCCGACCGGCTCACCGAGGCCGGCAAGCTCTTCACCGCCGCGCTGGCGGTGGTGGGGGTCGCCCTCTTCGTCGCGGTCCTGGGGCTGATCGGCACGGCCCTGGTGGAGGGACGGTTCGGGCCCGCGGGAAGGAAACGGCGCATGCAGCACCGCATCGACACGCTGCGCGACCACTTCATCGTCTGCGCCTACGGGCGCGTCGGCCAGGCCGTGGCCCGCGAGTTCGAGGCCGAGGGCGTCCCCTTCGTCGTCATCGAGAACAAAACCGCCCTGGAAGAGCAGCTGCAACGTGAGCGTGCGCCCTACCTGATCGGCAACGCCGCCTCCGAACAGGTGCTGCGCCGCGCGGGCATCGCACACGCCCGCGGCCTGGTCTGCGCGGTCGACTCGGACGCCGAGAACGTCTACATCACCCTGATCGCCCACTCCCTCAACCCCTCGCTCGCCATCGTCTCGCGCGCCTCGGAGGCGGCCTCGGCCGAACGCCTCACCCACGCCGGCGCGAGCAGCGTGGTCTCCCCCTACATCACCAGCGGCCGGCGGATGGCCCTGCTGGCGGTCCGCCCGCACGTGGTGGACTTCCTGGAGTTCACCCGGGCCGGCAGCTCCGACGTCCGGATCGAGGAGATCCGCTTCGACACCGGCTCCCGCCTGGTGGGCCGGCCCCTGCGACAGGCCTGCGGGGGAGCGCTGCCCCTGCTGATCCGCCGCGCCGACGGCACCCTGGAACCCAACCCCGACCCCGACACCGCCGTACAGGCCGGCGACACCATGATCGTGTTCGGCGACCCCGGAGCCCTGCGCCCCATCGAGGACGACTAGCCCCACCGCCCCCCTTCCCCACCCGCAAGGAGGATCGCGCCGGACGAGGAAAACCCTGATGCCCGAGTACGACCGTGTCCGCCTGCGACGGGCCTGCGCCCAGGCCCTGGCCGGCGGGGTGCGGGAGGCCACGGCCGAGGCGGTCGTCCGCCGGGTCTGCGCCCTGCAGGCCCAGGACGCCATGGCCGCCGACCTGGGCATCCGGGCCAGGGGAGCGGACATCACCGCCCCCGCCGTCCGCGCGGCGTACGAGGACGAGCGCAGCATCGTCCGCGGCTGGTACCTGCGCGGCACCCTGCACACCGTCTGCAGTGAGGACGCCCGCCCGCTCCTGGCCCTGCTCGCCCCCCGGATCCTTGCCGCGACCGGCCGCCGCTACCACCAGCTCGGCCTGCACGAGGAGCTGCGCCGGCGCGCCGACCACCTCATCCGGCAGGTCCTTTCCACGCACGGCCCCCTCACCCGGGCCGAGCTGACCGGCCACCTCACCCCTCTCGGCATCCCACCCGATGGACAGGCGCCCTTCCACCTGATCCGCCACGCCGCACTCACCGGCGTCCTGTGCCACGGCCCCCGCCGCGCCGGTGAGGCCACCTATGTCCTGCTCGACGACTGGCTGCCCCGAGGCGGCGGCCGACGGGAGGCGGACGGGGACGCGGCTCTTGCCGAGCTGGCCCGCCGCTACCTGGCCGCACACGCGCCGGCCGGCCCGCAGGACTTCGCCGTCTGGTCCGGGCTGCCGCTCTCCTGGGCCCGCCGGGCCTGGAACACGCTGGCCCGGGCCGCCGCGATCACCGCGGACGGCGACCTCACCACGCTCGCCGCACGGGCGGGAAAACGGGAGTACCCGCCCGACGCTCCCGGCGCTCCCGGCGCTCCGGACGTGCGGATGCTCCCCGCCTTGGACAACTACCTGCTCGGCTACCGCAGTCGCGAAGCCTGCGTCCCGGCGGCGCACGAGGCCGACGTCTGGCCGGGAGGCGGAGTCATCCGGCCCACGGTCGTCGCCGACGGCCTGGTGGTGGCCACCTGGGCGCGCCGCGACGCGGGCCGCTCGATCACGGTACGGGCGTTCGCACCGCTGCCGCCCGGGACCCGGGCCGCAGTGGACGCGGAGACCGAAGACGTGAGCCGCTTTTGCCGCCGGTCCGCTTGAGAGCCCCCGCCCGGCTCCCGGCCCAGGTTCAGGCACGCCCATGGCGTGTGCGCTGCGGGAGAGGACCGAACGGTCTCTCAGCACTCGCCGAGTCCGGCCGGCTGCGATGAGACTGAACCGTCACCCCACGCCGAATCAGGGAGCCAGCCGCGATGATCGTCAAGAAGCTGCACGAATCCGGCATCCGAGCCGAGCACGCCTACGCCGCCGCATTCGTCTCCATCGGCCTGAGCGTCATCTCCTGGGCCGCCTCCCTCCAAGTGGAGAAGAAGGGCGAGGAGCGTGCCGACCGGTGGGGCATCTTCGTCGGGGAATGGGCCCCCACGTTCTTCGGCCTCGGCCTGGCCCTGTCCACCTACGAATAGCCAAGGGCGCCTGCTCGCACGCCTGCTCGGGTGCGCCGGACACGCCCACCCCACCCTGCCTCCTGCCCCGAACCGTGCCGATGGCGTACGGAAACCGTGCGACTGGGCACCGCCCGGCGGGCCTCGCCGGACCCGAACGCGGTCCGGGGAACACCTCCCGGCCGTGCGGTAGGTGCCTGATCGGTCTCGGGGTATCTGTCTACGCTGTCAGGTGTTCCGCGGCACGACGGCAGGGAAGGTCTCGTAGGCAGTGGCGGGCGAAAAGGACGCGGTTCGCACCAGGAGGCTGGCCGCACTGGCACGCACCGGTCTGTCGGCGTCGGCGGACGCGGGCATGGACCGCTTCGCGCGGCTGGTCGCGAACGTGCTGGACGTGCCGGTGGCGCTGGTGGCGCTCGCCGAGGACGGCCGGCAGGTCTTCCCCGGCATGGCCGGGGCCGGCCGGCCGTGGTCGGTGTCCCGGCAGGCCGCACTGGCCGACTCCCTGTGCGCGCTGGTGGTCGGCTCCGGCGCCCCGCTGGTGGTGAGCGACGCCCGCACCGACCCGCGCACGCGCAGCGGGCCGGTGGTCACCCACCTGCGCGCGGCCGGCTACGCGGGCATGCCGCTGACCGACCCCCACGGCACCGTCCTGGGCGCGCTGTGCGCGGTCGACACCCGGCCCCGCCGGTGGAGCGAGCGGGAGGTGCAGGCGCTCGAGGACCTGGCCGCCGCGTGCACGGCGGAACTGCGGCTGCGGATCGTCTCCCGGCAGGCCGAGGAGGCCCGCGCCGAGACCGCCGCGCTGCTGGCACGCTCCGAACTGGTGCTGCGGGCCTCGGAGGTCCTGGCCGACACCGCCGGGGTGGAGGAGGTCCGCACCCAGGTCGGTGAGCTGATCACCAGCGATCTCAAACCGGTCTACGTCGGCTTCAGCCTCGAACCCGCGCCCCGTCCCGGCCGGGCCCGCGGACCGGCGCGTGCCCACCCGCAGGCGCCGCAGGTCGACCCGGACGACGGCGCCTGGCCCACGGCCCGCGCCGTGCGGGACAAACGCCTGGTGGAGGTGCACGGCGTCGACGAGGTCCGCGCCGCCTACGGCCGGCACGCGGCCGCCCGCTGGGAGAGCCTCGGCTTCGCCTCCATGGTGTGCCTGCCGCTGGCCGGCACCCACCGCACGCTCGGCGCGCTGGCCCTGGCCTGGGACACCGAACACCGGCCCGACGTGGCCGAACGCGCCGTCCTGTACGCCGTCAGCGGCTACGCCGCGCAGGCACTGGAGCGGGCCCAGTTCCTCGACGACCGCATCGACGTGGCCCGCCGGCTGCAGGAGGCCATGCTCACCGACCTGCCCGCCGTCGACGGCCTGGCCACGGCCGCCCTGTACCGTCCCGCGGCCGCGCAGGACATGGTCGGCGGCGACTGGTACGACGCCTACCCCCTCGACCGCGCTCCGTGCCCCGGCGGCGAAACCGCGACGCTGGCGGTGACGATCGGCGACATCACCGGCCACGACATGCGCGCCGCGACCCTGATGGGACAGGCCCGCAGCATGCTCCGCCAAGCCGACCACGACCACCCCGACGGCGGCCCCGCAACCGCCGTACAGGCCCTGGAGAGCGCCAACACCGCACTGGGCCTGGACCTGTCGGGCACCCTCGTCCACGCCCATCTCGCCCCTGCCGCCGACGGCTGGACCCTGACCTGGACCAACGCCGGCCACCCCGCCCCCCTGCTCGCCCGGCCCGGCACCTCCTGCGAGCACCTCGACGACCACGACCTGCTGCTCCACCCCAGCCTGCACGGCCGCCACCGCACCCAGCGGCGCCTGCACCTGCCCGTCGGCGCCACCCTCCTGCTCTACACCGACGGGCTCGTCGAACGCCCCGGCCAGGACATCGACACCGGCATCCAGCGCGCCTGCGCCCTCCTGCACGAGGGCGAGGACTGGCCGCTGGAGGAACTCCTGGAGACGATCGCCGACCGCGTCGCGGGCGACGCGCCCGGCGACGACATCGCCCTCCTCGCCCTGCGCGTCACCCACCCGCCCCACCCCGATCCGGCGTGATCCGGCGTGAAGCGGCCACCCCGCGCCTCCCGCCACCGCACCGCCACAGCACCGCCACCGCTGCGGCGACGGCGGCCACGGCAGACGGCACCGGCCCACACCATCGGCGCCTCGGCGCCCCGCAGCGGGTCACGCGCCGGGGCGGACGGCGGGTAGGGTGCTCGCGTCACGCCGGGAGGCGTGTGGGGTGCCGGGAAGTCTGGTCGGCGTATCCGACCGTCATGCCCGAAAGGCCACCCCGTGCCGCCTCAGCGTCCTGCCTCGAACGATCTGATCGAGGAAGCCTTGCGTCGTTTCGATCTCTACGCCCGCATGCGGGCCGGCCGGGACAGCCTCCTGCGGACTCAGCGCAGTTCGCCACAGGACGAGGACAAGGCCTTCCAGGAGCTGGAGGCCGTCATGGCCCGGCTCCGTGAGGAGCAGCGCTGACAAACATCCCCGGACATGAACCACGGCTTCGCGGGTACACGCGCCGGGATGCTGCGACGAGGGGGGCGAATGACGCTCGTAAGACAACCGGACCCGGCGCCGGCGGACGGCGCGGAGCTGGGCAGGCCGGTGCTCAAGACCGGTGCGGCCCTGGTCGGGGACGGTACGGACATCGCCCGGGCCCGTCATCTGGCGGCCGCGTTCCTCACCCGGGTCCAGGCCGAACACGGCCTGCCCGTCTCCCAGCGCGCCATGGACCTCACCCAGCTGGTGGTCAGCGAGCTGGTGACCAACGCCCGCAAGTACGCCCCCGGACCGGTGCTGCTGGACCTGGCAATCACCGGTGACACGGTCGAGGTCGCGGTGTGGGACGCCTGTCCGGTGCTGCCGGTGGCCCGGGCCGCGGACGCCGGCCGGGTCGGCCAGCACGGCCTGGAGATCGTGATGGCCGTCGCGCGCGGCTTCGAAGCGCGACGCGAGTCGCTCGGCAAACGCATCACCGTCCGCATCGCCCTCGCGGACGACCCCGGCGGCGCCGTCAGCGGGCGCCGCCCCCTGTAGAGCATCCGGCCGCGCTTTCACGAACGGACGCCGGCCGCCCGCGTACCGGACCGGGAAGCCGAGGCCTGCCCACGCCCGCCCCCACGCCCGCCCGGTCAGAAGGACTTCTCCTGGGGCCGGAGCACGATCTTGCCGTGGGTGTGCTGTCGTTCCAGCTCGCGGAAGGCATCGCGCACCTGTTCCAGCGGGTAGGTGCGGGCGATCGGCACCTCCAGCTGTCCGCGCGAGGCGAGCCGGGCCAGCTCGCCGAGCACGACCGCGCTCGCCGCCGCTCCTTCGCCGTAGGTCCGGGCGCCGACCTCGGCCGCCGCCTGCCAGTCGGAGATCGTGTTGATCCGTTCGGGCCGCACGCCCAGCTCCACCGCCAGGGCCACGTAGCCGTCGCCGAAGGTGTCGATGAACGCGTCGACCCTGCCGCCGCAGGCCTCACGGATCCGCCCGGCCACGCCCGGCCCGTACGCGACGGGGAGCACGCCGTGCTCCTTCAGCCAGGCGTGGTTGCGTTCGCTCGCCAGCCCGATCACCGTGGCACCGTGCCGCCGGGCGAGCTGCACGGCGAGCGACCCCACCCCGCCCGCCGCCCCGGAGACGACGACGGTGTCGCCCGGGCCCGGGTCCGCCGCGAACACGGTGGCGTAGGCGGTCGTGCCGGCCACGTACAGCGCCCCGGCCACGTCCCAGTCCAGGCCCGCCGGACGGAAGACCAGATGCACGTCGTCGACCACGACGAACTGCGCATGGCTGGCCCGCCGGTGGGTGAAGCCCACCACCTCGTCGCCCACCGCGAAGCCCCGCACGTGCGGGCCGCTCTCCACGACGACACCGGCGAGATCGCTGCCCTGCCCGGAGGGAAACACCGCCGGCCAGCGATCGTGCAGCGCGCCCGTGCGGATGTGCGCCTCGCCCGGCTGGATCCCGGCCGCGCGGACCTCGACCAGCACCTGCCCGGGACCGGGCACCGGCCGCTCCACCTCCTCCACCCGCAGGACCTCGATCCCGCCGTACTCGTGAAACCGCACCGCCCGCATCACGTCGCTCACCGCATCCCCCTCGTCCTTGACCAGACCCGGCACAGGCCGCACGCCCGAAGACGCCGACCTGCCACCGCGTTTCAAAGACCGGGCGCGGCAGCCGTATTCCCCCCGCGCCACGACCGACGGCGAACCGTGCGGCCCGGCTCATGCCGGGAGCCGCAGAGGCGGTCGCCTCCGCCCCCGCCCACGCCCCGGGTCAGCCGAAGAGGGCGATAAGCCCGTTCACCCAGATCGCGAGGAACACCAGGGCCGCCACCAGGCAGCCGGCGCCCGCCAGCACCCCGCCGGCCGTCAACGGCCCCCAGGGCGCCTCGCGTTCCTCTCCCACGGTGTCCCCGCAGGAGGCGGGCTCGTCCCAGGCGACAGGGTGTCCCCGTTCGACGGCGCAGGCGGCCCGTACCGAGGCCGGCTGCTCCCGGGCGAAGGCGGTGGCCGCTTCCGTCTCGGGGCCGCGCCAGGCCAGTGCCTTCATCCGCCGCCCGGGAGAGGCGTACCGCGCCTCGAAAGCGGTCGTCTCGCCGGCGCCGCGGTCCTCCTCCAGGTACATCCAGCGCCCGGCCTCGGCGGGCTCGCCGTAGAGCCGGTACACCCCGGCCAGACGGCGCCGCAGCGTCAGGTGGTGCGGGAAGGACGACCCCCCGGAACAGGCGGACATGGCGCGACGTCCGTGCGCCGCATCCGCGACAGCGCTCGACGCCGGGCCGGCCTTGTGCGTGCAGGGGGCTGCCGTTCCCCCGTCGCCCGTCTGCGATCACGTCGTCAGTCCGTGCCCGGGCGGGGGTGCGGGCGGCGGCGCGATCCCCAGCACGGCACAGGCCGCTCGGGCCACGCGGGCCGGTGCCGTGCCCGGCTCGGGGGGCGGCAGCAGCATGTGGCTGATGCTGAGCCGCACCAGTAGGTCGGCGGCCTCCGTGCGCCGGTCGTCGTCCACCTGGGGCAGCACGTCGCCCAACCATGCGCACACCAGGGTCCAGGCTCCGGAGAAGACGGGCTCGGGGCGGCTGGTCAGGAAGGGCAGCAGGGCGTCGGTGCCGCCCCTGGCGGCGTTGAGCACCGCTTCGATGAACGGGTTGTGCTCGGCCTGGTCCAGGGCGTGAGCGACGCCTGCCTGCAGGGCGAGGCCCACGTCGGTGCGGTGCCGGTCCAGCACGTCGGCCAGGCCGGTGAGAAAACGCTCGGCCTCCCGGCGCACCAGGGCCTGGCCTATGCCCGCGCGGTCGCCGAACTCGGCGTAGAGAGAGGGGCGGGAGACTTCGGCGCGCTGGGCGAGGTCGGCCACCCGCACCCGGTCCCATCCGCGCTGCGCGGCCAGCGTCCACGCCTCGTCGAGCACCCGTCGGCGCATCTGTGCGCGCCAGGCGACGCGAGGCGGGTCGGGGGGCTGCGCGGAACGCGCCGAGTTCCTCGACTGCTCCGCGCCGACCGGGACTTGACGCTCTGGCCCGCGGGCTTGCTGCATGTGTGAGACCCCACTCCGAATTCTGACGGGTCGTTAGAATATTGACACGGCGCCACCTTTGTCAGCCGCTCGGGCGGGATGCCAGTCTGAGTGCCCCCCACCGCGTGCTTCCGCCTTCACCCGGGCGGGAGAGGCGGAAGCACGCATCCCGACGAAGGAGCCGGTGCCATGAGCCGCGATGCCGACGATGCCCGCTGGCGTGACCCCAAACGTCTGTGGTGGCCCCTGGCGCTCGCCGTTCCCACCCTGCCGTGGCAGGCGGGCGCCCTGGTGCACCTCACGGGTGTCGCCGCGTTGTGGTGGTGGGGGCCGTTCTTCGCCTTCGTTCTGGTACCGCTGTTCGATCTGGTGGCCGGCGTGGACGGCTCCCATCCCCCCGAGGCGGCGATGCGCCGCCTGGAGCAGGACCGCTACTACCGCTGGTGCACCTACCTGTACCTGCCGCTGCAGTTCGCCGCCCTCGTCTGGGCGTGTGGGCAGTGGGCGGGCGGCGGACTCGGCGTGGGCGGGGCGATCGGACTGGCGGCCACGACCGGTGTGGTGGCCGGCGTGGCCATCAACACGGCCCACGAACTGGGCCACAAGCGCGAGCGGCTGGAACGCGGGCTCAGCCGTCTGGCACTCGCCCAGAGCGGTTACGGGCACTTCTACGTCGAGCACAACCACGGCCACCACGTACGCGTGGCCACACCCGAGGACCCCGCCAGCTCCCGCCGGGGGGAGAGCTTCTGGCTGTTCCTGCCGCGGACCGTCCTCGGCAGCGCGCGCTCCGCATGGGTACTGGAGCGGCGCCGCCTCCGGCGGCGCGGGCGGCGCACCTGGAGCCGGCACAACGACGTGCTGTCCGCCTGGGCACTGTCCGCGGCTCTCTTCGGCGTTCTGGGCGCCGTTTTCGGCCCGGCGGTGCTGCCGTGGCTGCTGCTGCAGGCGGTATGCGGGATCGGCCTGCTGGAGTCGGTGAACTACCTGGAGCACTACGGGCTGCTGCGTCAGCGGCGGGCGGACGGCCGCTATGAGCGGGTCACCCCCCGGCACAGCTGGAACAGCGACAACACGGTCAGCAACCTCTTCCTCTTCCAGCTCCAGCGGCACTCCGACCACCACGCCAACCCGCTGCGCCGCTACCAGACCCTGCGTCACTTCGACGAGGCCCCGCAACTGCCCGCCGGCTACGCCGCCATGATCGTTCTGGCGTGGGTGCCGCCGCTGTGGCGCCGGGTGATGGATCCGCGGCTGCTGGCCCACTACGGCGGCGACGCGCGTTTGACCCACACCCGTCCGGCGCCGGGGCCCGCCGGGCCCCTCCGCGCGCCGTCACGGTAGGGCGCGTGGTCGGGGGCCGGCTGCGGGGGAAGCCGCCGCACCCTGGGTGGTTCCGTCGGTGCCGCATCCCGCCGGACGCTCGCCTGCCCGTGCGGCCCGCGGCTGACGACGACTCGCCGGCCTGCCGGTGGCCCCCGCCCCGGCCGCAGCCGCACTCGTGGCGAAGGTGAGCGGGAGACGCGGGCCGTCTTCGTAGGGGGTCGCCCGGGCCGTGGACCCGCGATGTCCAGCTGCCTATGAGCGCACTGCGCGCCCACCCCACCGGCCGTCGCCGCCGCCACGCAGGTGGCTCGAAGCCGGGAACGGCCCCAGGGGGAGGCGTCCCCCGGCCGACGCAGACCGGCATGCCGGGGCGGTCGCCAACTACCGCGCCGGCCCGGGCCGGTAGGTTCCCGCACTCCATTCATGGCCCTGCGGGTCCACAACGCGGGCCCGTCGGCCGCCCCACGGCGTGTCCTCGGGAATGACGACGCCCCGTGCCCCGGCAGCGACGGCGCGCCGGTACCAGCCGTCGACGTCGGCGGCGTCAGGCATCCACAGGTACAGGCCGCTGCCGCTGCTGACACCGTGCAACGGGGCCACCGTGGACGCCCGGTCGGCACCTGCGATCATCAGCGCGACGTCGCCCATGCAGACTTCGGCGTGCACGATGGTCCCGTCAGGTCCGATCCGGCGTGCGGTGGTCTCGAATCCGGTGGCCGTCAGCCAGTCCAGGGCCGCCGCGGCGTCGTCGTAGCTGAGGTAGGCGTGCAGTCGTGCGCGCGGTGTGCCGGCCATGGTCGCTCCTGCTGTCTGCTTGCTTGTCCTGATGCGCCGCGCGTTTGCACCGGCGGGTGCGGGTCGCCTGCGGCTCATGCCGCGGGCGGCTGAGGCCAGTGGTCACAGCAGCCCCCGCAGGCTGCCGGTCCGGGCTGGTCCGTCCTCCTCGTCGTCGCCGCGCTGATGAGGAGGGAAGATGTCGAGCAGTTCCCGGACGGACAGATGAGCCTCCGCCGGGTGATGGAGCATGCCGTCCAGGCGGAGCGTGTAACGCGTGCGGCGTCCCCTGCGCTCCCGGCTCAGGTAGTCAGCGTGCTCCAGGTCGGCGACAATGCTCTGCACGGTGCGTTCGGCGATGTGGCAGTGGGCGGCGATGTCACGCAGACGGATGCCAGGGTCCCGCGCGATGGCCAGGAGCACGTGGGCGTGGCTGGTGAGAAACCCCCACCTTCTGCCGTGATCGTTCACCATGTCCCGCCTCGCGTGATGCCCAAAGGAGGCTCAGGCGCCGTCGGCCCTGCCCCTCGACCTCTCCTTCGGCTCCTACCGGCGCACCGGATGCAACGGCGGGCGACAGCGCGATGTCCGAGCGGACCAGGCATGCGACGCGTGCGGGCGGGATTGCGGTGCGCCCACCGGGAGGGACTGGCCGGTGAGGCCAGTCAGTGAGGTCCGGGGTGCTCTACTCGTCGCATGAATTCACCGGACCCCAGGGGCCCGCAGGCCATGCTCCCCGCACTGCGGGATTTCTGCGCCGAGCAAGTCGACGCGGAGGTCGCCGCACGGATCACCGAGCTCGCCCGGCCAGGGTTCGCCCTGACCCCGGCCGGGCCCGGCGAGGCGGCGGGGAACAGCCGTTTCGGCGGCAGGGCGTTGCTCGAGCCCGGCATACCCTGGCCGGCCTGCGACGGCTTCCCGCTGAGCCTGCACGCCGTCCTGGACACCGATCCGCTGGCCCCCTGGCTCGACGGCCTCTTCCCGCCGGGGACCGGCCTGCTCAACTTCTTCTACCTCGACACCCAGAGCGAACAGACCCACCCCGACGCCTGGGACCCGTACGGCAGGTACGGCTTTCGCACCGAGCGGGCGCTGGGCTGTGTGCTCCCGGCTCGTTCCGCACAGGCCGTCGAGGTGGACCCGCCCGCCCGCGCCAGCGTCTTCGAGCCGATCCCATGGGCGGCAACCTACGGGCTCCTGCTTCCCCACGCCTTCGATCCCGTGTGGGGGACGGTGGACCTTGGGCCCGAGCTCGACGAGAAGACCTGCGGCGGCAGCTTCGTGTTCCTGGAGGAGGTATTCCCCCGATGGTCCGACCGGCCGCCCGGCGTGATCGAGCCCCCGGGCCCCGAAGACCGCGTGGACCTCGCCTTCGGTCGGCATCAGGGCACCACAGGCAACGGGCCGCACCTGCCGGCCGGCGCCGACCCGAACGACTACCACCACCTGCTCCAACTGACCGGGAACGACCAGTGGAACATGGGCGGCGACGGCGGCACTCTGCACTGGGCGATGCCCACCGCGGCACTGCACGTCGGCGACTTCAGCCAGGCCGTCCCCACCCCGGACCTGTCCTGACCACGCGAAGAGGAAGTCCGCATCGAGTGCTGGTGGCGCAATCCCGCCCGACTACCCCTCCCGCCGGCAGTAGTCGCCCAGGACGGGCTCCAGCAGGCCGAAGGCCGTGCCGGCCAGCTCGGTGACCTCCTCGCGCAGCTGCGCCGCCGGGGCCGCGGCACGGCACAGGGCCCGCATGCGGCGCCACAACACCCGGTGGGCGCCCGCGAGCTGAGCCGCGCTCAGGTGCGCCACGGGATCCTGCGGATCGGCCTGTGCCGCGTGAGCCAGGGCCGCGGCGAGCGCCGCCTCGCGCTGCTCGTCCATCTCCCGCTCGCGGGCCCGCAGCCGCGGGCTGTCGTGCACGAGCCGGGCGAAGCCGGGTGTGCAGCGCCCGTTGACCACGTGCGGCCGCTCGAGGGAGGAGACGAAGACGCGGTGCAGGGCGTGCAGCGCGGACTCTCCCGCCGCGCGTTCGCGCACCACCCGGGCGAGGCTGTCCACGACGCCCTCGTGGGCGTCGAAGACGAGGTCCTCCTTGAGCGGGAAGTAGTTGCTGACCGTCATCTTCGAGACGTCGGCGGCCTCGGCGATCTCGGCGATCGTCACGTTCTCGAAGCCGCGCTCGATGAACATCAGCGTCGCGACATGGGCCAGCCGTTCACGGGTCTCGCGCTTCTTGCGCCCTCGCCGGCCCTCATCCGGAACCGCCGCCTGGGTCGTCCGCACCTCGGTCATGCCCCCATCCTACCCACCCGATGGAGTCATCATAAATATTGGGTTGACTAAAGATTTGGTCCGACCTAAATTCATTCCCGGTTCGGCCGTCCGTCCCTCCGGCCGGCCGTCCGTTCACGACAACACCCCCGCACAGGAGGCCCCTTGGACCCCGCGCTCGCCCGCCGCGACCCCGCACCCCGCTTATCGCCGGAGCGCCTGGACGCGGCCCTGGTCCGGCTCGGCTCGGTGCTGGTCCTGGGCGCCGTGCTCGCCCAGCTCGACGCGACGATCGTCACCGTCGGCCTCGGCCCGATGGCCGACGGCCTGGGCACCTCCCTGGCCACCGTGCAGTGGGTCAGCGCCGGATACCTGCTCGCCGTCGCCTTCGTCGCCCCGCTCTCGGGCTGGCTGCAGACGAGGTACGGCGGCAAACGCGTCTGGCTCGCCTCCGTCGCCCTGTTCCTCACCGCCTCCGCGCTCAGCGGCCTGGCCTGGTCCGGCACCTCGCTCATCGCCTTCAGGCTGCTGCAGGGCGTCGGCGGCGGCCTGATGCAGCCCGTCGGCCAGTCCCTGGCCGCCCGGCACGCGGGCCCGCAGCGCATCGGACGGCTGGTCGGCATCATCACCGTGCCGGTCTCCCTCGCACCGATCCTCGGCCCCGTCCTCGGCGGCGCCCTCCTGCAAGGGGCGGGCTGGCGCTGGCTGTTCCTCGTCAACGTCCCCCTCGCACTCATCGCACTGGCCCTCGCGGCCCGCATCGTCCCCTGCGACACCGGCACACGCGACACCTCCGCACGCCCCGACGGCATCGGCCTGGCCCTGCTGCCCACCGGACTCGCCGCCCTCGTCTACGGCCTGGCCCAGTACGGGCAGGACCCCGGCCCCGGCCCCGCCCAGGGCGTGACCCTCACCGCCGGCGCCGTCCTCCTGGCCGGGTACGCCGCGCACGCGCTGCGCACCCGCCGTACCCCACTGCTCGACCTCAGGCTCTTCGCGGGCCGCGGGTTCACCCTGGCCGCCATCAACACCTTCCTGCTCGGCGCCGCCCTGTACTCGTCGATGCTGCTGCTGCCGCTGTACTTCATGCAGGTCAAGGGAGCGAGCGCGCTCCAGGCCGGCCTGATGCTCGCCCCCCAGGCGCTCGGCAGCGCCCTGATCACCCCGCTCGCCGGCCGGCTCACCGACCGACACGGGCCGCGCACCGTCGTCCTCGCGGGCATCACGCTCACCGTCCTCGGCACCCTCCTCTTCGCCCTGGACGGCGGCACACCCGGCGAACTCCTGCCCGCGGCAGCCCTGTTCGTGCGGGGCGTCGGACTCGGGGCCGTCCTGCCCCCCCAACGTGGCCGCGACCTACACCTGCGTCGACCGCAGCCGGGCACCGGCCGCCACCAGCGCCCGCACCGTCCTCAACCGCGTCGGAGGATCCGTGGGCACCGCCCTGCTCGCCGCCCTCCTGCACAGCGCCCTCGCCGGCACCGCGGCACACGGCGCCACCGCCGAGAGCGCCTACGCCCACACCTTCCGCTGGGCCCTGGCCCTCGGCGCGCTCACCCTCCTGCCCGCGGCCCGCTACCCCCGCCGCGCCCCCGGCAAGGACTGACCCCCCGCCCCCCGGCAAGGGGACCGCCCACGGCCCCGCCACCACCCCCTTGTCCCTCCTCTCCACCCCCCACCGACCAGCCGTCCAGGAGAACTCCCATGACCAAACCCACCTCACTCCCGCGCACCGGACTGCGCCTGATGGCCGTGCACGCCCACCCGGACGACGAGTCGAGCAAGGGCGCGGCCACCCTCGCCCGCTACCGGGCCGAAGGCGCGGACGTCCTGGTCGCCACCATGACCGGCGGCGAGCGCGGCGACGTCCTGAACCCGGCCATGGACCGCCCCGAGGTGCGGGCCGACCTGCCCCGGCTGCGCCGCCTGGAGATGGAACGGGCCCGCAAGATCCTGGGCGTGCGCCAGGAGTTCCTCGGCTTCACCGACTCCGGACTGCCCCGCGACGGCGAGCCGCTGCCCGAGGACTGCTTCGCCGTGCAGCCGCTCCACCGCGCCGCCCGCCCGCTGGTCGCCGCCATGCGCGCCTTCCGCCCGCACGTCGTCGTCACCTACGACGAGAACGGCGGCTACCCGCACCCCGACCACATCAAGACCCACCAGGTCTGCGTCGAGGCGTTCGACACGGCCGGCGACCCCGGCCGCCACCCGGGCACCGGCGCGCCCTGGCAGCCGCTGAAGCTCTACTACACCCGCGCCTTCAGCAAGGCCTACTTCCAGGCCCTCTACGACGCCATGACGGCCGCCGGTCTCCACTCGCCGCACGGCGAGGTGCTCAAGGAACTCCAGGGGGTGGAGGAGAAGTGGGAGATCACCACACGGGTGGAGTGCGCCGCGTGGTTCCCGACCCGGCTGCGCGCGCTGCTCGCCCACGAGACCCAGGTCGACCCCGACGGCCCCGAGCGGTCCTGCCCGCTGGAGATCGAGCAGCGGGCCTGGCCCACCGAGGACTACCACCTCGCACGCAGCCTCGTCGACACCGACCTGCCGGAGGACGACCTGTTCACGGGCATCACCCGTAAGACCCGTAAGGCCTGAGCCCGGCGGACACAGGCGGGGAGGCGACGGTGCCCGGCGGGCGAGGACAATCGCCCCATGCGGATTCTGATCATCACCGCCGGCTCCCGGGGAGACGTCGCGCCCTACACGGGCCTGGGGCGGCGCCTGCGGGACGCGGGCCACCAGGTCACCGTCGCGGCCCACCCCTCCTTCGAGGCACTCGTCGCCGGCTGCGGCCTGCACCACCGGCCGATGCCGGGAGACCCGCAACAGCTCATCCGGGACTGGGCCCGGGCCACATCGCGGGAGGAGACCCGCGCACTGACGCGGGCATACGCCGACGGGCTCGCCGACGGAGTGGCCCAGGCCGTCGCCGGCGGAGCCGACCTGCTGCTCACAGCCCAGGGTCCGGCACCGCTCAGCCGCACCGCCGGCGAAGCCTTCGGCGTCCCCGTCATCGGCACCTACCTCGTCCCGGCCCTCGCCACCGCACGGTTCCCGCTGCCCAACGCCCACAGCACCGACGACCTGGGCGCCGAGGGCAACCTCGCCGCCGGCCGCGACGTGCTCAAACGCGCGGAAGGCGTCTTCGTGGGCGCCGTCACCGCACTGCGCACCCGCCTCGGCCTCCCGGCCGGGCCCCCGGCCCCGGCGGACGTCCGCCCCGTCTTCCACGGCTACAGCCCGCTGGTGGTGCCGCGCCCCGAGGACTGGCCGTCCTGGGCCCACGTGGCGGGCTACTGGTGGCCCGCGCGACCGGACGGCTGGCACCCGCCGGCCGAACTGGCCGACTTCCTCCAGGCCGGCCCGCCCCCGGTGTTCCTCGGATTCGGCAGCATGGCCGTGGGCCAGGGAGAACGGCTCGGCGAACTGGTGTCCGCCGCGGTGAAACGGGCCGGCGTGCGCGCGGTGGTGCAGGCGGGCTGGGCCGGGGTGAGCGGCCACGGCACCGACGTCCTGGCCGTCGGCGACGTCCCGCACGACTGGCTGTTCCCGCGCACCGCCGCCGTCGTCCACCACGCCGGGGCGGGCACCACCGCGGCCGGACTACGGGCCGGCGTACCCGCCGTACCGGTCCCCGTCATGGCCGACCAGCCGTTCTGGGCGGCCCGCCTGTACAAACTGGGAGTCGCCCCGCGCACGATCCCGTTCCCCGACCTCACCGCCGAAGCCCTCGGCGACGCGATCACGGCCTGCGTGTCCGAACCGTCCCACCACCGCCGCGCGGCCGAACTCGCCCACGCCCTCGCCGCCGAGGACGGCACCGCCCCCCTGCTCGCCCACCTCGCCTCACACACCGCCGGCTGAACCCAGCGGCTCAGCCCCCGGACCCCCACACCGCGAAGTCCGTCACCATGCGGTAACCGGTCCGTTGGTACAGGGCGTTGCTCTGGGATTGGCGAGATCGGTGTACAGGAGCACCTGGGCCGCCCCGCCCGCCCACGGCGGCGCGGCTCACCTCCGCTGTCACCGCGCCGCGTAGCCGCCGCCGCGCAGCTGCGCGGGCGTGTACACCGGAGCCGCCCGCACCTGGCCCGCCGACGCGGGGGCGCCCCGGCCGTGGAGACAGGCTCGCCGGCCGGGCTCTTCCGGCGGGTGACACCGCCCTGGGCGAGGCGGGCGTCGGCCCACGGACCCGCCCCCTGACCGGCACGCGGCCTTGCCCGTCCTCGCTGCGCCCCGCGATCCACCGGCTGTGGCGAAGGGGCCGTGAGGGTGTCCGGATGAGCGTCTCATGGGCCGAAGCGAGTGGCTACTGACTGGTAACTAAAGGGTCAACGGAACCTTCTTGTCGTGTATGGATCAAGTAAAGCCGCCTTGGCTGAAGCTCAGGGGAGGCTCAGCAAGCAGTGTCCTCATATCGGACGCACAGGCTTCAAATGCGGACATGCTGTGAGCGGAATCGGAATTGAATGATCCGATTGTGCCGGTGAGCTGGTGTTTCTGTCGTGGTTCGATATGCGGCGACGCGAGCAATGACCACAGCTCGCCTGCACATTGGGGGGAACCAATGTCTTCAGTCGCACAACGGCGCGGTACCACCGTGGCCGTTCAGGTGCTGAGCACGATCGTGCTCGCCGCCGGCCTGGCAACTGCCCCGCAGACCCTGACCTCCGGCCACGCGGCTTTCGCGGCCGACGCCACCTGCACCACCTTCTCGGTGCCCACCTACGTCTTCGAACCCGCCGGCAGCAGCACCGTCGCCGGCAAGCGGGTCCTGCACAAGTACATGGAGTGGGGCCCGAAGAGCGCGGACACCGACCTGCTGGACACGCAGTACACGGCCACCTTGCCCGCGACGAGCAAGGTGTTCACCGGCGGCGGCAACGGCATCCTCTACGAGGCCACCACCGGCGGCCAGGTCAAGACCTACAAGGACGGCACCGCGACTGGCGGTTCGCTGCTTACCCCGGTCAAGACCTACAGCCTCAACTGGTCCTCGGCCAAGTGGATCCTGACCAACGGCACCCGCATCCTGGTGATCGGCTCCGACGGCACCACGGACGTCTACAGCCAGTCCAACCCGGCCACCGGCGACGGCACGATCACCAAGATCATGGACAACCTGAAGACGTCCGTCACCACCTCGCTCGCCGCCGCCGACGACGCCTGGATGGTCAACTCGGCTGTTCAGTGGCTCACGGACGGCAAGGTCCAGCAGAGCACCATCAGCAACCTGCCTCCCGGCATCGGGAGCACCCCTCCGGGCATCCGGCTGGAAACACCCACCACCGTCGCCACCGGCATCGACGCGGCCCAGGCGTGGGCACCCGGCCCGAACGCCCTGAGCACGCAGTCGGTCACCAGCGACCCCGACACCACCGGCCAGGTCCGCTCCTACACCACCGGCCCGCTGACCACCGCGGACGACGACGTCCGCTCGGGCATCGTCGGCGAGGTCATGGCGGACGCCGGGCCGTGCCTGGCGGACCCTGACCCCAACGTCGCTCCGTACTTCGGCAGCCCGGCTGACGACTCCGGCGTCGAGGCGGCATCCGACTCCAGCGACGACCCGGCACCGGCCCCCTCCAGGGTGGTCACCGGCAAGTTCACCCTGGGCAACGGTCAGCCCGCGCCGGGCCTGCCGGTCACCATCCTCGCCAGCGACGTCGGCCAGGACGCTACTGGCCAGGTGAACGAGGCCGCCCTGGGTACCACCACCACCGCCAGTGACGGCACCTGGTCGCTGACCCTGCCCGAGACGCTGCCGGCCGAGGTGCAGAAGGCCAGGGACGACAATGGCGGAGTCCTGAACATCCAGGCCGTCGCCTCCGGCTCCACGAGCGCCGGCGTGTCCATGCTCGGTCTGGACGCGCTCACCGCCGTGACCGGCTCCGCGTCCCAGGGCGCGGTCGCCGCCGCAGCGGACGACGACCACACCGTCAAGCTCGTGCCCGACACCGTCACCGAGTCCACGCCGGACAGCTTCGCCGCCGCCACCGACGCACAAACCTACGCCGCCCGCGTCGAGGCCGACCCGCAGCTCGTTGACGCGGACACTCCGCTGTGGCAGAGCGATCACAGCACCCTGGCCGCCGACTACAACCCCTACCTCGTGGACGGCAAGGACGTCAGCGACGACGTGGTCAAGCCCGAAATCGACCACCTCACCTGTGACTGGTGGAAGTTCCACGTCAGCGACAGCACCAAATACACGGTGGTCGGCGAGGCGCACGCCGGCTGGGACACCAAGGCCACCTTCGAATACTCGGACTCCATGAGCAGCAGCTTCGAGATCGCCTACAAGGCCGGAAGCCACTGGACCATCAGCGGGTCGAAGGAACTGTCGGGCAGCACCGGTGTATCGGTGGGCTTCTACAGCAAGGGACCGCACTACGCCCACCAGTACAAGGTGCCGATCAAGTACACCAAGTGGAAGCACCAGTACATCTGCAACGGCATCGTTCGCGAGACCCATTACACGATCGAAGCAGCCCGATACAACGTCCCTTCCGGCGGCGCGGTAGGCAAGGTCGGCAAGGACGTCTCCTCCAAGGACGGCACCTCCAACTACAACCGCTCTCCCAAGAGTTACCGGTCGTACATAGAGCCTGGCAACGGGGCCGGGCTGACCCATGGCAGCAGTGTCAAGTTCGGCGGTGCGGTCAGCGTCTTCGGTGTGTCACTCGGTGACAAGACCGGTTACGACTCCAATCACACACAGCGCATCGTGGCCTTGAACAAGTCTGGTAAGCACTACATATGGGGTAAGAACGGCAGGTATGGCAGTCACCATGAGGGCGTCCTCTACTCCAAGTAGGAAGCGGCTGCCGCTGGCGGTCGCTGCCGCGGTGGCCACACTCACCGCCCTGTGGGTCCTCTTCGCCCCGGGCATCCGGCATGTCGGTGTCGATGCCGAAGGCCATGCCCTGGACGGCAACCTGCAGTCGGGCATGTTCGTCTTCAATGATCATGCTCAGATCGGCAGCGAGTACTGGGTGGCCCTCCCACCGGTGTCCAACACCAGCAAGAAGCCGCTGATGCTGCTCGACGCGAAGATCACCCACGTGCCGAAAGGGTTGAAGGTCGTCGAATACCGTGCGGTCAGCGCAAAGGACACCGAGGGGCATGCACTGATCATTTCCACAGGCGGGAAACACGGTATGCCCGACCTGGCGAAGCTCCACGACTATGCCGGGCAGCCGATCGAGGTGAAATCGAAGACGGAGTCGGACTTCTACTACTCGGCTCGTGTCCGGGTCACCGGCCGCGTACATGAGAACCTCACCGGATGCCGCTTTTGGTACCGGCAAGGATCCACCAAGTATCACCAGGATCTGGGGTGCACCACCGAGATCCGGCTCGGCCCCCACTCAAGATCCAGAATTGAGTAACCGGGCCTGTCTTCCGCCCAGCCGACGTTGTCGCCGTAGCGGCGCAGGCGTGTCTTTGCCGGACACGCCTGCGCGACCGCAGAGGCAGCCGTCGTGGGAACCGGCGCCCTCCCGCTGGGCTGCCGGCCGAACGGCGGGGCACGGAGCGCACCCCGACACACCCGAGGGCAACCCCCTCCACGCCGACGTCTGGCGGTGTCGCGGCCTGGTTAACCGCGGACGGGGCTAACGCCCTGCTGTTTCCTTCGTTGCAGCTGGGCAGAACTGCCGCCAGCGGCCCGCTTCTGACCCGTGGAGGCGGGCCTCCACATCCACGCACATCCGCCGGTTCGACGACGAACTCTCCGCCGTGGCCGCAGCCTGTCAGGGCCGTGGCGCTCGAGGAGGTCAGGCCTGGGGCCTGGTCCACGACCGCCACAGCCTCCCGTTCAGCACGACCGCGAGATCAGTGACCGCAGAAGGGCCGTCGTGTCAGCGTGCTGTCAGCGCATCCTGCGACAGTTGTTCTCGTGAACGGCGCAGGGGGGCAAGGACCCCGGGGCCGGACACGGGGAGAGGTGCCCGGAGTGGTTGATCGGGGACCAGCGAGCTCGCCTCAAGGTCGGGCCCCCTCGGGGGCCCACGCAGGTTCGAATCCTGCCCTCTCCGCAACACCGATCTCCGCAGCGCCGATCGTGCAGGAGACCGCGGACCCGCTGATGATCACTCGCTGTCCCCGGCATCGCGGCCGCCCGCAGGGTCCGCCACGAACGCACTCAGCCGATAAGTGGTCGGCTGCACCAGACGGCCGCACAGCACGTCGATCCGGAGCACCGATTCATCGCCCGGTAGGGCATCCCGCATCTCCCCGGCCCGCAGACGGCGCATATACGCCTGCCACTCCGCCTCGTCCCGGGTCTCGAAGACCACGTCCCACCGCCCCGCGCCCACCGCGTCACGAGCCGCGAGCTGCCGTCTCGCGGCCTCCTGCCGCCGCTTCCTCTTCCGCTGTCCTGGCACCGGCCCAGAATCGGCGACCGGTGCCGGCACGGCAAGGCGAATAGCACCCACCCCTGAGGGGCCGTCGTGTCAGCGTGCTGTCAGCGCATCCTGCGACAGTTGTTCTCGTGAACGGCGCAGGGGGGCAAGGACCCCGGGGCCGGACACGGGGAGAGGTGCCCGGAGTGGTTGATCGGGGACCAATGAGCTCGCCTCACGGTCGGGCCCCCTCGGGGGCCCACGCAGGTTCGAATCCTGCCCTCTCCGCAACACGGTGATGCCTCCGGGTACGCGATGAGCACCACCGATCCCCCGGGGCAGGGCCCGCGCCGTCCGGCCCGCACAGCACGGCCCGCACAGCGCCGCCCCGACCGCACGACACGGTCCAGCCCCCGCACCCCCGACCCCGCGGCAGGGCCCAACCCCCGCGCCCCGACGCCCCTTGCATCCCGCTGCACCAGGTCCGTCAGACCGTAGGGCTGACGGGACGTCGTTGCGAAGACGGCCGGGCTGGTGACCCGCCGCCCGGGCCCGGCAGGGTGTTGGCGCATTGCGAAGTGACGACCCGTCACCAAGACGAGTCCGGGCGCGGCTGCCGCGGCCGCCGCGGTCGCGACATACGGCCCGGCTCGCACCCGGGCGTCCCGGGAGGTGAGAAGTGGTGGCGCCCTCCGGCGGGGGAGGGGGCGGCCCTGCGGGTCGCCTGCGGGCTCGGGCGGGGGGCCGCTCTAGCGCCTGCCCACCTCCCCCTCCTGGCGGTCGAGTTCGCTCAGCAGGCGGCGCAGCGATGCCCTGGTGGCGCGGATCTCCTCGTCGGGGATGGCCGCGAAGAGGGTGCGGTGCAGGGCTTCGGCCCTGGCGGTGACGCGGTCGAGCGCCTGCCTGCCGCGCGGGGTGAGCGTCAGCAGGGGGGAGCCGCGGTGGTCCGGGTTGGGCTCGTAGGCGGCGAGTTCGAGGGAGGTCAGGTCGTTGGCGACGCGCTGGACGTTCTGGCGGCTGACGCCGAGGCGGCGCGCGGCCTGCGGGACGGTGAGCGGGTCGTCGGAGACGACGCTGAGGACCTGCCACCGGGCCTGGGTGAGGCCCTCCGCGGCGGCGGTCCGCTCGCCGAGGCGGCGCAGGGCGCCGGCCGCCTCGAAGACGTCGGCGACCAGTCGTGCTGTCTCGTCCGGCATCGCACCCGACCTCTCTTGACAACATATTGCTAGCAAGACAATGTGTTGTCATAGTACCGGATCGGCCACCCCGAAGGACAGACCATGCCCAAGATCGACCTCTACCGGAACGTCCACATGGGACAGCGCGCGCGGCTGTTCACCCTCGCCACCGAACTCGGCGCCGCGGACATCACCCACGGCGCGGCCGCCGCCGAACAGGCGGAGCGCTGCCTGGCCATGACGCGCGAACTGCGCGAGCACGCCGACCACGAGGACACCTTCATCCACCGGCTCCTGCGTGAACGGGCCCCCGAGGCGGCCGACGCGCTGGACGCCGAGCACATCCGCCTCGACGCCGCCTTCACCACCCTCGACGAGCAGGCACGCGCCCTGCCCACCACCCCCGCCGAGGCCCTGCCGGAAGCCCAGCACGCGCTCTACCTCGCCCTGAACGAGGTCATCAGCGCCTACCTCGCCCACCTCCACCTGGAGGAGACGGTCGCCATGCCGGCCCTGTGGCAGTACGCCGCCGACGCCGAGCTCGGAGCCGTCTTCACCGCCTTCCGCGCCTCCCGCAGCCCCGAGGAAGCACTCGGCGACCTGCGCCGGATGCTGCCCGCACTGCCCCCGGCCGTACGCGCGGCGATCATGCGCGGGACCGTCGAGGCGGCACCGGCCCAGGAAGCCGACCTCCTCGCCGCGGCCACCACCACCCTCAGCCCCGGCCAGCGCCGACGGCTGTACGAGGACCTCGCCGCGCCCCAGACCCCGGCGCTCGAGGGCCGGCCCTGACAAGCGGCCTCCTGCCCAGGCAAGCCGCACCCACCGCGGGCACCCGCCCACCCGGCCGCGGAAACATCACCCGAGCCGGACCCCGAACCGGACCCCGAACCGGACCCATGCCGGACCCGTGCCGGACGCGTGCCGGACGGGCCGGACCCCGGGCCGGCCCCCGGGCAGGCAGGG
This sequence comes from Streptomyces collinus Tu 365, assembly GCF_000444875.1. Lineage (NCBI taxonomy): Bacteria > Bacillati > Actinomycetota > Actinomycetes > Kitasatosporales > Streptomycetaceae > Streptomyces > Streptomyces collinus. Next base: position 8,131,960 of record NC_021985.1, read on the forward strand.
CCCTTGAACAGTGGTGCGGCGGCTGGTGGGATGCGCGGCACGAACGGACACCGCCAAACCGGAGGTTCACCGTGCTGCGAGCATCACTGAGGGCCGGCGCGGTCACCGCCGCGCTGCTCATCTGCGCCACGACCGCCACCGCCACGAACACCCTCACCGCCGCCGCCGTCGCGCCCACCGCCACCGTCGTCACCGCCTCCGCCTTACCGGGGGCCGGGAGCAGCGGGCCGGACATACCCCGGCTCACCGACCGGCAGGGCCGCGTCCTCACCCTGCGCGGCTGGAACATCGAGGACAAGACCCACCGGGGCGAGCAGGCGCTGACCGGCATCACCGAGCGCCATCTGCGCGACCTGCGGGCCCAGGGCTTCGACTTCGCCCGGCTGCTGGTCTTCTGGGACGACCTGGAACCGCGGCCGGGACGCTACAGCGAAAGCTACTTGCGAAAGATCGGGCGCATCCTGGACTGGGCCGACCGCTACGGCGTGCAGGTCGTGATCGACGCCCACCAGGACGTCTTCGGCCCGGCCTTCGGCCACCGCGGCATCCCCGCGTGGGCGACCAGGACGGACGGGCTGCCGTTCACCGCGCACCCGGACGACTGGTTCGCCGAGTACTTCGAGCCCGCCGTGCAGCGCGCCTTCACCCACCTCTACGAGGACCGGGACCTGCGCGACGCCCAGGCGCGGATGTGGCGCACCCTCGCCGCCCGCTTCGCCCGCCATCCGGCCGTCCTGGGCTACGACCTGATCAACGAGCCGATGGGCGAGGCGCGTTCGGGGGAGGACCTGGCGACGGCGGCCCGCCGGATCGAACGCGATCAGCTGACCCCGATGTACAACCGCCTTGTCCGCGCGGTGCGTTCGGCCGACCGGGACGCCTGGGTGTTCGTCGAGCCCACCCCGATCGTCGGCGAGGGCGTACCGACCGGCCTGGGCCGCGTTCAGGACCCGCGCGTGGTGTACGCGCCGCACTTCTACGACTCCGCCATGGAGGCGGGCGCCGACTACGACCCCGGCGCCGGCTGGATCGGGGCGTACGAGCGGGCCGTCACCGCCTACCCCGAGCGGTACCGGGTGCCGGTCGTCGTGGGCGAGTGGGGGCCGCCCGACAGCAGCCTGCCGCACATGAACCGGTTCTACCGTGACGCCATGGCCTCGCTGGGCCGCTACGCCTCCGGCTGGGCGGGCTACGTCTGGTGTTACGGGGGCGGTTACTGCGCGGTCGACGACGCCGGCGCCTTCCGGCCCAACAAGGAGCTGGCCGTCGAGCCGTACGCGGAGGATGTCGCGGGCCGGGCCGTCTCCGCGTCGTACGACCCCGGGCGGGGCGTGTACCACCTGGCGTACCGCGCGGCCTCGCGGGGCTCGCGGGTGACCGTGCTGTCCGTGCCGCCGGGCAGCTGGCGGGTCACGGCCACGGGCGGCGCGAGCGTCGTGCGCGGGCCGGACGGGCGGGCCCGGGTGCTGGCCGCCCCCGGCAGCAGGGTGACGGTCACGATCGAACGCGGCTGACACGGCGCGGCACGGCCGACGCGGCGCGGCACCCGAGTAACCACGGCCGACGCGGCACGGCACCCGAGCAACCACGGCCGACGCGGCGCGGCACCCGAGCAACCGCGAACCGCGAACGGCGAAGGGCCGGACCGGACGGCTCCGGTGCGGCCCTTCGCGCGCTCCTGGCGCCTTGCGGCTACGGCTACGGAACCCGGGCGAACAGCGCGTTGATGGTCCGGTTCGCGTTCATGGTGAGCTGGTAGCTCGGGTTGTTCCCCTCCAGCTCGATGCCGTCGACCGCCCAGGCGTCGAACCGGTAGCCGGGGTTGGCCACGGCGGTGACGGTGACCTGCGTACCGGGGTCGTACGGGCCGTACTCGCTGACCCGGACCGTGCCGCCGCCCTCGGGGTCGTGGGACAGGGTCAGGGAGTGGCGGTTGGTCACCAGGGAGGCGCGGTAGGCGGCCACGGTGTCGACGGTCTGGCGGGCGAAGGCGGCGTTGTTGTTGTTGGCATTGCCCAGGGCCTCGCCGTTCCAGGTGCGCTCGGTGTTGGAGTAGGCGTTGACCACGTTGCACGCGACCGGGCAGGCGCTGGAGTAGGCCATGAGCGTGCGGTGCTGCCCGCCGGCGGTGACGAAGCCGTAGTTGAACGTGCCCGCGGGGGTGGTCCCGCCCTGACTCGTGACCGTCCGGCGGTCGTGCTTGAGGCCGAAGTTGTGGCCGATCTCGTGCGCGAGGTTCTCCCACGCGGTGATGGACCCGAGGCTGGTGACCGAGAACGCGGCGTTGGAGGTCGTCGAGGCCGGCGCCGGGTCGGGCAGGTCCGCCGCCCCGGAGCTGTCCTCGAACGGGACGGCGGCCACCAGCGCCACCAGGTCGGCGCCGTAGCGCTGGCGCTGGGCGGAGGCGGTGGAGCCGAGGGTCAGGTTCGCGGGGTTGCTGATCATGGACAGCAGCGTGTTCACGTTCTCGCGGGGGACGTTGGTGGCCGCCGTCTGGTACGTGTGGACGACGTGCACGCTGGCCGGCACGCCGCTGAAGGCGAGCGCCCGGTTGAGCTGGTTGACGCCGTAGGTGATGCTGGAGCGGACCGACTCGGCGCTGCCGACGGTGGCGACGGTGGCCGGGGTGTAGGCGACGACGACGTCGATGGCGGCCGGGTCGTTGGGCGTGGCCCGCACAGCGGCAGCGGCGGCCCTCGAACCGTACGGCTTCGCGGGGATGGTGACGGTGTCGACACCGCGCCCGCTGGGCGGCAGCTTGAGGGTGTTGATCTCCTGCAGCAGGTACTTGTCCGGGCACTTGGGCACCGGCTGGTACGAGTAGTCGCGGAAGCCGTCGGTGACGACGCCGGAGAGGTTCACCGGCCCCTTCTTCTTGGCGCAGGCCCCCAGGACGGTCACCGAGATGGTGTGCTGCGCGTTCTTCGGGTCATGGCCGCTCCAGAACACCGAGCCGTCCGCACGCAGGCTCTTGAAGTCCTGCACGGCGGTGAAGCCCTTGCTGTGCTTGAAGAGCGGGAACGTGACGCGCTCGGGCTTGCCCTGCTTGGACTTGCACAGCGAACGGAACGCCTTGGCGTCCGTGTACTGCTCGGCGGAGCGCACCACCCAGGGCTCGTGCTTGCCGCCGCCCGCATGCGTGCCGGCCGAGGCGGCGGGTGCGGTCAGGGCGACGGACAGGGTCGCGGTGAAGGCGGTCGCCGCGGCACAGGCGACGAGTGAGAAGCGAGGGCGCATGGGGGAGGTTGGCCTCTCAAGTGGGGGTTTTCGCCTTGTATCCCGTGGCGGCGATCACACCATGCCGGGATGTCCGTTCCGCACGGCCGACCGGGCAGCGAGATCACCCGAACTGTCGCGGCACCCCCGCTCCGGTCACCAGGTGCGGAAACTTCCGCTGTACACGTCCGTGCGGTTGTGCGGGGCGCCGGAGTGCGTCTGGGTGAGCACCGCCCGCACTCCCTTGCCAGCCGCCGCCAGGCCCTGGTAGTCGCCGAGGAAGTAGCCGCCGGCGAACGGCGCACGCAGCCAGTCGAAGACGGGTGAGATGCGCCGCTCCGTGCGGTGCCTGGGGTCCCCGTGCGGCCAGGTGGCGAGCTGGTAGGCGGTGGGCAGGGTGGTGGTGTCGCCCGGCTTGAGGAAACGCAGGTCGTAGTAGGTGAGCGCGACCGTGCCCCGTTCGTCGACCGCGATCGACGGGGAGAAAGCCGGCACCCCCTTCGGGCTGACCGCCTCGGGTGCCCGCCAGGTGCGTCCGCCGTCGGTGGAGCGCACCAGCTGCACGGAGTCGAACCTGCCGCCGGAGAAGTCCGAGCCCTCGTAGGCCATGTACAGCGCACCGGTGCGGGCGTCGACGGCCGGGCTGGGCAGGGTGGACCCGGCGCGCAGCAGCTTGGCGGGGTCGTTGGGGTCGACCTCGGGGACGGAGGTGTCCCGGGCCACGGTGACCGGGGCGCTCCAGGTCCGTCCGGCGTCGCGGGAGGTGACCATGGCGTAGTGGGCTTCGACGACGGTGTTCAGGTCGTCGGAGTAGGTGAGCGAGTCGTAGAAGTCGTGCAGGGTGCCGGTGCGCCGGTCGACGACGATGACGTGCCCGATGGTCTGGGTGTTGGGCACGGCGTCGGTGCGGACGAACCGCAGGGCCCTGCTCCAGGTGCGGCCGCCGTCGCGGGTGAGGGAGAGGTATCCCGGGCCGTCGAGCGAGCTGGGGCCGGGCGGGTCGTTGTCGAGGCGGTCCCAGACCTGGTAGGCGGTGCCCTTGCGGACCGGGTCGGCGGTGATCGAGGGCTTGTCGTTGAAGAACGGCTGCTCGTCGACGTGCGTGGTGGTGAGGTTTCGCCAGGTGCGGCCGCCGTCGCGGGAGGTGGCGGCCAGGAGGGCGTTGCGGGTGCTCCTCGTGAAGTCGATGCCCTCCCCACTGGCGTAGACGGTGCCGTCCGCTCCGGTGCTCACCCAGGGGTCGGAGGCCCGTTCGAAGTTGGCGCCGCCGGGGGCGCACCGGCTGAACGGCAGTGTGCTGCGGTGGAAGGTGCGGCCGTTCGTGCTCCAGGCGGCCGCCAGGCCGCGGGCGCCGCCGTCACTCCAGCGGTCCTGCTGGAACACGGTGACCACCCGCCTGGCATCCCGCGGGTCGACGGACAGGTACGGCTCGACCTCGGTGCCCGGGTAGACGACGCTGTCGGGGGACCGCGCGCCGATGGTGCACCTGGCGTACGGGTCACCGGGGGAGACCTTCACCAGCGGCGAGCCGCCGAAGCCGTGGTCCGCCGCGGCGGGAGCCGCGCCGGCGAGCGTGGCGAGCAGCAGCGCGCCGGTGGTGACGGCGCTCAGGGGCAGCAGGACGCGCATACGGGATCTCCTCCGGGCCCGGCGGCCGGGCTACGCGACCGCCGTGGTCGGGGCGGCCTGGGGCACACGGAGGACGCACCGGAACACCGGCACACCGGCAGACCGGAAGACGGGGATGGGAGCGACTCCGCTTGATCCTTCTCGGCGCCGCGGCCGGCGCTCTTGATCGGCCGAAGGACGGAGTCCTCGCCCAGGCCGGCCCCGGCGGGCCGGCGTGCGCCGTCGGGGAGCTGGCCCAGTTCGTGCACCACCATGCCGTGAGGGACCGGACGGGCGCGTCAGCGTGCTGTCAGCGCATCCTGCGACAGTTGTTCTCGTGAACGGCGCAAGGGGGCAAGACCCCGGGGCCGGACACGGGGAGAGGTGCCCGGAGTGGTTGATCGGGGACCAGCGAGCTCGCCTCACGGTCGGGCCCCCTCGGGGGCCCACGCAGGTTCGAATCCTGCCCTCTCCGCAACACGAATCTGCCTTCGGCACGCGAGGTACGCCGGGGACCGGCCCGAACGGGCCGACGGTCCGCCGCCGTCCCGTCCCGTTTCGTCCTGCCCCGCCCCGCGGCCGCGGGGCCACACTGGAGGACGTGACGGAGACGGACCGGCAGCTCGCCCGGCGACTGGAGCGGGTCATCGTGGACCTGCTGGAGCGCCGTGCCGCGACCGCTTCGATCTGTCCGTCCGACGCCGCGCGCGAGGCCTACGAGGGGGACGGCGAGGGCTGGCGGGACCTGATGGAACCGGCCCGCCGGGCGGCCTGGCGGCTGGTGGCGGCCGGCGAGGTCGAGGTGACCCAGGCCGGGCGGCCCGTCACCGAGGACGAGGTGCACGGCCCCGTACGCATCCGCCGAGCACGCCGGTAGCGGCACCCCGGTTCCGGGCGCCTGGGGCCCGGAACCGTGGACCGACGGCTACCACGTCACCGGCAGCTCCAGGGGGAAGCGCCGGATGGTCTCCGTGTCCCAGCGCAGCTCGCTGCTGGGCACGGCCAGGCGCAACCCGGGGAAGCGGGTGAGCAGGGCGCCGAGGGCCACCTGGAGTTCCTCCATGGCGAGCGGGGCGGCGACGCAGTGGTGTCCGCCCCAGCCGAACGTCATGTGGGGGCGGGAGGGGCGGTCGGGATCGAACGCGTGCGGTCGCGCGAAGACCTCGGGATCGCGGTTGGCGGTCAGGTAGGACACGTGGACGAAGTCGCCGGCGCGCACCAGGGTCCCGTCGATCTCGACGTCGGCCAGCGCCAGGCGCGGGATGCCGACGCCCTTGCGGAAGGGGATGATGCGCAGCAGTTCGTCGAGCACCTCGGGCAGCCGCTCGGGGTGTGCGACGAGGAGGTCCCACCAGTGCGGCTGGGTGAGCAGGGTGTAGCTGATGTTGCTGATCTGGCAGGTGGCCGTGTCGTTGCCGCTGAGCAGCAGCGTCATCGCCAGTACGGCCAGTTCGTCGTCGCTGAGCGGCTCGTCCGAAGCGGCGGCCAGGGTGCTGATGAGGTCCTCGCCCGGCCGGTCGCGCCGCTGGCGCACCAGACGGCCGAAGTAGGCGCGCAGATGGCGCTTGGCGTCGGCCGACTCCTGCTTCTGGCCGGGCGCGGTGGTCAGCATCCGGTGGGTGTACTCCAGCAGGAGGGCGCGGTCGGCCCGGTCCACGTCCAGCAGTTCGCAGATGGTGTGGTGCGGCAGCTTCAGGGACAGGTGCGTCACCAGGTCGGCGGGCGGGCCGTGGGCGGCCATCTCGTCCAGGAGCGCGCCGGTCACCTGCTCGATGGCCGGCCGCATGCGCCGTACCCGGGGCTTGGTGAACGCCTGCGTCACCGCTCTGCGCAGACGCTGGCTTTCGGGCGGGTCGATGACGTTGATCGATTCGGGTGAGACGATCGGCTCCGGCGTCAGTCTCGGGTAGTCCCGGCCGACGATGGCCGCCCGGCTCAGGCGGGGATCGGTCGTCACCTGCTGCACCCCGTTGTAACTGGTGACCAGCCAGGCCTCGCTGTCGCCGTGGGGGAGGCGGACGCGGGTCACCGGGCCCTGCTCCATGAGGTCGGCGAGCGCGGGATCGAACGCGAGGTCCTCGCTGAAGTCGAAAGGACAGCCGATCGCGTCGGTGCCGCTCCGCTCGGGGCCCTGCCCGCGGTCCGCCCCGCTGTCCGGCCCGCGGTCCGCCCCGCGGTCCGGACAGCCGGACGGACGCCGACCGGAATCCGGGCATGCCGTCTCATCTTCGGGCATTCGTTCCATATTCGTCATTTTGTAGTGGGTGGTCGTCCCCTGCACCCCCAGCCCGCTCCGGGAGGCGGCCCGTCAGACGCGGACGCCGAACATGAACGGCCCGCCGATGGTGTCCATCGACTCGTAGCGGACGACCGTGCCGGTACGGGGGGCGTGCAGGATCTGCCCGTTGCCCGCGTACAGGCCCACGTGGTGCAGGTCGTTGAAGAAGAAGACCAGGTCGCCCACCTGGAGCCGGCTGCGGGTGAGCCGGGTCCCGATGCCCGACTGCGCCTCGGAGGTGCGCGGTATGAAGACGTCGGCCTGGGCGTAGGCCCAGGAGGTGAGCCCTGAGCAGTCGTACGAGGACGGGCCGGTGGCGCCGCGGACGTAGGGCTTGCCGAGCTGGCTCCGGGCGGCCGCGAACGCGGCGGCGGCCCGGCCGGTCGCGGGGGCGTGGTGACCGATGTCCGCCCGCTCGGCGGAGGAGCGGCCGGCGCGCCGCTGCTCGGCGTCGAGGGCCGCCTTCTCCCGGGCGGTCAGGGTGTTCAGCAGCTTCTGCGCCTCGGCGAGCTTGCCCTGCACCTCCTTCTTCCTGTCGCCCAGCTCGGCGCGGGTGGAGGCCAGGTCCTTGAGCTTCTCGGCGGCTTCGGTGCGCTGCTGGGCGAGTTCGCGCTGCTTGTCCTGGATCTTCTTCAGTGCCTGGACCTGCCGGCCGCTCAACTGGTCGAGCGTGGAGGCCTTGTCGAGGAAGTCGTCCGGGGCGGAGGAGAGCAGGAGCTGCACCGAGGGGTCGATGCCCCCGGAGCGGTACTGGGCGGAGGCCAGTGAACCCAGGCCCTCGCGCAGCTTGTTCAGCTCCTGCCGGCCGCGGGCGACGCCGTCCTGGATCGTGGAGATCTGCTTCTGCAGCTTCTGCTGCTTCTCGTGGGCCCCGTTGTACTTCTCGGTGGCCTGCTCGGCCTGTTCGTAGAGATGGTCGACCTTCGCCTTCACCTCGTTCTTGTCGTTCTTGCCGAGCTTCTCGCCCGGGGCCGCGTGGGCGGCGTTCGCGCTCAGCGCGACGGCGGCGGCGGCCGCGGTGGTCAGCACGCTCACGCGCGTGCGGCTCGGTTGTTTGGGCCGACGATGGGACGTCACGGAATCGGACTCCTGTTCCTTCGATCACCGGCCGAGACGCCGGTGGCCTGAGCGGGGGGTGGTCCTGCACACGAGCGGGGGAGGGGCATGCCGAAAAAGAGGGGGAGTGGTCGGCGCCCCCCGGTCACCGGAGAGTGGATCACGGGCCTTCGGAGGGAGACCATGCAGAACTACCGGCAGAAGTAGCCCCTTGCCCCGGCACGGACCCCGGGCACCGGCCCCGGCCGTGCCCGGGCACCGCGTCGGCGCGGGTGAGAAACCCCTGTGCGCCGCTCCGCACACCTCTGCGATCATCCCCGGATGGCGCACCGTCTCGCATCGCTGGTCATCCGGCACACCCACCGCCTCCCCTCTCCCCAGAGCCCGACCGGGGAAGGGGCCGTCGCCGCGCGGCAGTTCGACGCGGCGCTGACGTCCGTGGGCTTCAAGCTTTCGGCGGAACTGCTGGAGCGGCTGTCGGGGCTGTCCGAGGCCGCGGTCGTGGACACCGCCCGGCAGACGCTGGCCACCGTGCGCGAGATGGTGGGCGACCACGTCCGGCACAACGTGTACTTCATCGACTTCCCGGCGAACGTGCCGGACACCGAAGAGTTCTGGATGCGCTGCCTGGCGCAGGCGCTCGGCGACGAACAGGCCCGCGAGAACGTGCTCACCCGGCTGGGCCGCGGGGTGCTGGACCTGCTCAGCCTCCCCGCCTACGGCCGCTACCAGCACACCTACGAGGACATGCGCGCGGCACAGGACGAACTGGTCGCCTCCGCGGGCGACCGGATCACCGTCCTGCACCTGGGCCGCGACCTGGACGACGAACTCACCGACCTGTACCTGGCCCTGGCCGGCAGCACGACCCCGCTGGGCGAGGACGACCTGCGCGACCTCAGGACGCTCGCCGGGCGGTGCGCGACGGGCCCCCAGCCGCAGGCGATCCCGGTCCGGGAGAACCGGGCGGTCGTCAACGAGGCCCGGCTCGGCGCCGGCGCCGGCCTCCTCCTCGACACCGTCACCGACGTGCTGCGGCTGGCCTGCGCACTGTCGGGCGGCGACGTGACACTCAAGGAGCCGACCCGGTTCACGGCGCTGGGCCGGCCGGTGCGCCGCGCGCTGCTCGCGGGGCTCGACGCCGTCGTCGCGGCGAACCCCGCCAAGCTCGCCGACGTGCACACCCACCGCGAGCCGTTCAAGCGGCTCGGCGAGCGCCTGCACCCGCACGAGTACCCGCGCTGGCCGCACGCCGCCGACGTCTTCGCGGTCGCGCGCGGCGAACAGCGGGCCCCCTCCTTCGACAGCCGGCTGGAGAAGCTGCTCGACGAGGCGGACATCCGCGGCGCGGCGAAGCTGCTGACCTCCGCCCCCGGCAAGCTGTTCCGCGCCCTGGACCTCCTGCTGCGCAGCGCCGCCGGCCAGGAGGAGCGCGACGCGGTGGTCGCCGCCGCCGTGCGCAGTGCTCCCGACGTCTCCGGCCGGGTCCTGCTCTCGGTGCGCGAGCACCTGCACAACCGGGCACGCGAGAGCGGCGAGCCCCGCATCTTCGTCAACCTTCGGGGCCGCGCCTGGGTCAGCCCCGACGCCCGCGCGCCGCTGCCGGCCGCCGACCGCGACCGCCTGATCACCGCCCTCGACACCGAGATACGCCGCCGCCTCCCCACGCCGGACCGGCTGCTGCTCGACCCCGACGTCCTCGACGTCGCGCTTCCGCTCAGCGGCCGGGCCACCGCGCCCGGACTCGGCGTCCTGCCGCGCGGTTCGGTCTGCGCGGTCGACGGCGAACGCCTGCGCTTCTTCGTGTACTGGAAGGAGAGTGAGGAGCGCACCGACTACGACCTGTCGGCGCTGCTCCTGCACGCCGACTACAGCACCGACTCCTGGCTCTCCTACACCTCCCTGACCGCCGTCGGCGGCCGGCATTCCGGGGATATCACCGAAGCACCCGAGGGCGCCTCGGAGTTCATCGACCTGTCCCTGGACCGCGTGCGCGGCACCTTCATCGTCCCGCAGGTCAACATCTACGCCGGCGAGGGCTTCGAGGAGGTCGAGGAGTCGTTCTTCGGCTACATGCTGCGCGACGGCGCACAGAAGGGCCGGCCGTTCGAGCCGCGCACGGTGCGGATGAAGTCGGAGCTGCGCGGGACGGGCCGGGTGGCGCTGCCGCTGGTATTCCAGCGCACCGAGAAGGGCCGGTGGCGCGCGAAGTGGCTGCACCTGTACCTGAGGGGCATCTCCTCGGCCAATAGGGTCGAGGAGAACCAGGTGTCCGTGTCGAAGGTGGTGCGCGCCCTCGTGGAACGCGAGCAGCTCACCGTGGGCTACCTGGCCGGCCTGATGGCCGGGGACACCACGAGCGTGGACCTGTGGGACGGCGAGACGGTCCCGGAGGGGCCCGTGACGTACATCGGCCTGGAGCGGCCCGAGGGGCTGCACCCGGACTCGCGGGTCATCACCTGCGGAAACCTGCGCGACGTGATCCCCGCCTGACTGCTAGCGTGAGCCGCACGGCGAGGCCATGAAGGGGCTTCCTTCTCCACTTCCTGTAAAGAAACGAGTTCCTTCGCTTTCCTCGCCGCCCGCTTCGACCGGGAGGCACCCCGCAAGGGATGCCTCCCGGTTTTCGTGTGTGCCGGTGCCCCGGCGGCCGGGCGCTCACCCCGGGGCCGGAGCCGGGGCCGCCGCCCGAAACCGGCAGGCATGTGTCGCATCAATGGGGGAAGTGGTGCTCTGGTGCAGGAAGTGACCGTTGGGTAGTACGACTGGCGTATGGTCTCCGTGGCATATTCACTCACCTGTTTGACGAGGACCACGTGGCCACTGACAGCAGCAATTCCCATCCTCTGATCGAGACACTGGCCACCCAGCGGGACACGTTCCTGACCCAGTGGACCAGGGTCGTCGGCGACGACCTGCAGGGCAGGCTCAGCATCGCCGAGCTCGGACGGGAACTGGGCGAGCTGTACGACGCCGTCCTCAAGGCCCTCACCGAAGGCGGCCTGAACAGCCGGGCCGAGCAGTTCGGCGAGACCCGCAGCCTGCTCATCGAACTCTCCCGCAGCCGGGCCCGGCAGGGCTTCACCCCCACCGAGACGGCCCGCAGCGTCTTCGCCCTCAAGGAGGTGCTGGAGCCCGCCCTGGCCACCGACGAACACGGCGCCCGCACCTACCTCCAGTTCGCCCGGCTGCTGGACGAACTCGGCCTGCTCACCACCGAGGCCTACATCCGCACCCGCGAGGAGATCATCTCCTCCCAGGCCGAGCAGCTGCTGGAGCTGTCCACGCCCGTCGTCAAGCTGTGGGACGGCGTCGTCGGCGTCCCCCTGGTGGGCACCCTCGACTCGGCCCGCACCCAGGTCGTCATGGAGAAGCTGCTGCAGACCCTCGTCGAGAGCGACTCCACGCACGCCATCATCGACATCACCGGTGTGCCCACCGTCGACACCCAGGTCGCCCAGCACCTGCTGAAGACCGTGGTCGCCGCCCGCATGATGGGCGCCCAGTGCATCATCTCCGGCATCCGCCCGCAGATCGCCCAGACCATCGTGGCCCTCGGCATCGAGTTCGGTGACATCCCCACCAACTCCTCCCTCGCCGACGCGCTGCGCCAGGCGCTCAAGGAGATCGCCCGGGACACCGAGGACGACGTGCGGGGTCTGCTGTGACCGACCGCGTCCCCGTCCTCAAGATCGGCGAGATCCTCCTGGTCTCCATCCAGTTCGACCTGGAGGACCAGACGGTGCTCGACCTCCAGGAGGACCTGTCCCACCGCATCGTCGACACCGGCGCCAAGGGCGTCGTCATCGACATCTCGGCGCTGGAGATCGTCGACTCCTTCGTCGGGCGCATGCTCGCCACCAACGCCTCCATCTCGCGCATGCTCGGCGCCGAGACGATCGTCGTCGGCATGCGGCCCGCGGTCGCCATGACCCTCGTCGAACTGGGACTGTCCCTCAACGGCGTCCGCACCGCCCTCAACCTCGAACGCGGGCTGAAACTGCTACGGCGCCTCAACGCAGGCCGCGCATGAAGGACTACGGCCCGTTCGCCGACACCGCCGAGAGCGTCACGGTCCACCACAGCAGCGACGTCGTCAACGCACGCCAGGCGGTCCGCACCCTCGCCCAGCGCGGCGGACTCTCCCTGGTCCACCAGACCAAACTGGTCACGGCGGCCAGCGAACTGGGCCGCAACATGCTCATCTACGGCGGCGGAGGCGTGGTCCGCGCCGCCCTCGTCACCGAGGGCGGCCGCCCCGGCGTCTACGTCGAGTTCCGCGACCAGGGACCCGGCATACCGGACATCGAGATGGCGATGCAGGACGGCTGGACGTCCGGCAACGGCCTCGGCCTCGGCCTCAGCGGCGCCAAACGCCTCGTCGACGAGTTCGACATCGCATCCAGCGAGAAAGGCACCACGGTGCGCATTGTGAAGTGGGGCCGGTGAACACAGGCCTCGTCGCCGAGGCCGGCGATGTCCACTGGCTGCGCGCGGACATCGCCCTGGCCGCCGCCGCACGCCGCCAGGCCGGACAGCTGGCCCGCGCCGTCGGCCTGCCCGACGAACGCGTCTCCCGCGTCGAGCTGTGCGTGACGGAGATGGCCACCAACCTCCTCAAGCACGCCCACGACGGCTCCCTCGCCCTGCGCGTGGTGCGCACCCGCGGCCGCGCCGGCGTCGAGTGCCTCTCGCTCGACAACGGCCCCGGCATCGACGACGTGCAGCGCGCGCTGCGCGACGGCACCTCCGCCTACGGCAGCCTCGGCATCGGGATGGGCGCCATCGAGCGGCTCGCCGACGTCAGCGGCATCCACTCCCTGCCCGGCCGCGGCACCGTGGTCTGCGCGCGGTTCTGGACGGACGGCCCCCCACCCGAACCCGAGCCCGTCGCCACCGGCGGCCTGACCCGCCCCATCACCGGCGAGCAGCTGTGCGGCGACACCTGGGCCGTCCGCGCCCTCGACTGCCCCTCGCCGGCGCTGCTGCTGCTGATGTGCGACGGCCTCGGGCACGGCCCCCTCGCCGCCCGGGCCGCGGACCAGGCCAGAGCCGCCTTCCGCGCGAGCCGGCACATCAACCCCGAAGCCGTCCTGCGCGACGTGCACGAAGCACTGCGCAAAAGCCGCGGAGCGGCGGCCGCGATCGCCCTGATCGACCTAGCCGACCAGCGCGTCCACCTCAGCGGCGTCGGCAACATCACCGCCCTGCTCGCGCACGGCGACCGTCGCAACGGACTGCTGTCCACCCCCGGCATCGCCGGCGCCCATCTGCCCCGCGCACGCACCCACACGATGCCGTTCCCGCCCGGCACCGCCCTGATCATGCACTCCGACGGCCTCAGCGACCGGTGGAAACCGCACGACTTCCCCGGCCTGTTCACCCAGGACGCCTCCCTGGTCGCCGGGCAGCTGCTGAACCAGACCGCGGTCCGCCGGGACGACGCCGGGATCGTCGTGGCCCTGCACCGGCCCTCATGACCCCGGCACGATCCGCGCACGACGTCCTCACGATCGCCCTGCGCAAGCCGGGCGACGTGATCACACTGCGCCGCTGCACCCAGACGGTGTGCCGGGCCGCGGGCCTGACCGGCAGCCCCCTGGTCCGGCTGACCACCGTCGTCAGCGAGGCCGGCGAACACCTGCTCGGCGCACCCGGACTCAGCGCACACCTGCGCCTGGAGGAGACGGACACGGTCATGGTGACGGTGCGCATCCGCTGGCCCGGCGACAGCCGGCCCCCCACCCCCCTGCTCACCGCCGCCGGCCGTCTGCTCGACGACTCCCGTCTGACCGGCCCGCACGAGGACGGCCATCACGAACTCGTCCTCGCTCAGCGCACCGAGACCCCGCCGGCCTCCCTCGGCGACCTGGCCGCCGACGTCCGCGCCACCCTCGCCGACGGCAGCACCGCGGCCGACCTGATCGAGGCACTGCGCACCCAGAACGGCCAGCTCCTGGCCGCCCTGGAGGAGTCCCAGCGCCAGCAGGACGAACTCCAGCGCCTGAACGCGGAACTGGAGGAGACCAACGCGGGCGTCATGGCCCTGTACTCCGAACTCGCGGGCGAACTGCAGGCCACCAACACCGGAGTGGTCGCCCTCTACGCCGAACTCGAGGACAAGTCCCGCCAGCTCGAACTCGCCAACGAGTACAAGAACCGCTTCTGGGCCAACGTCAGCCACGAACTGCGCTCACCGGTCAACTCCATCATCGCCCTGGCCCGGCTGCTGCTGGACGCCTCGGCCGACCCGCTGAGCGACGAGCAGCGCCAGCAGGTGGCGCTCGTCCAGGCCTCCGGCAGCACCCTGCTGGCACTCGTCGACGAACTCCTCGACGTCGCCAAGGCCGAGTCCGGCCACCTGGAACCCCACCCCACCGACGTCGACCTGCGCCCGCTGCTGCACCAGCTCCGCGGAACCCTGCGCGGCACCGCCCACCCCCGGGTCGAACTCGCCATCCCCGACCACGTCCAGCAGCAGCCCCTCGTCACCGACGAGGTCATGCTGACCCGGATCCTGCGCAACGTCCTGTCCAACGCCCTGAAGTTCACCGCCGACGGCCACGTGAGCCTCGACGTCACCGAGCAGGACCAGACCGGCGACGACCCGCGCTTCGTCTTCCGCGTCCGCGACAGTGGCATCGGCATCCCCGCGAACGAACTGGACCGCGTCTTCGAGGAGTTCTACCAGGTCCAGGGCCCCCACCAGCGCGGCCGGGCCGGCACCGGACTCGGACTGCCCTACGCCCGCCGCCTCACCGAACTCCTCGGCGGCACCCTGACCCTGCACAGCGAGACCGGCCACGGCACGACCGTCACCCTCGACATCCCCGCCCGCCTCACCACCCCCGCACCCCAGAACACCCCCGCACCCGAGGTCCCCGCCCCCGACACACAGGCCGGCCCCCCTCCCACCGACCCCCAGGCCCCCGAGGCGCCCGCCGGACCACCCCCCGCCGGCCCCCACGCCCAGGCCGGCGGCACACCCACCGGCCCCGCGCCCCGCCCCGCCACCGGACCGGGACCGACCGCACACGTGGTCGTCATCGACGACGACGCGGCCTTCCTCGCCACCCTTCCGCCCCTGCTGGACGGACTCGCCGCCTCCGTCACCACCCTCTCGGACAGCACCCGGGCCGCCGCCACCGTCGCACACGAACAACCCGACCTCGTCCTGCTCGACCTCACCATGCCCACCACCGACGGCTACACCGTCCACCGCACGCTGGCCGCCGACCCGCGCACCGAGCACATCCCCGTCGTCGTCCTGACCGCCCTGGAAGCCGGGCAGGTGGACCACGCCCGCCTGCCGGGCGTACGGGCCGTGCTCAGCAAGACCCGTCTCACCGCCCCCGACCTCGCCGCCGTCCTCACCCCACACCCCACCCCGCCACCCCCGGCAGCCCCCACGCCCCCGCCCACCCCGCCGCACCCCAGGGCCGAGGAACCCCGATGACCCAGCGCACCGACAGCGACCCCAGCCCCGCCCACATCCTCGTGGTGGACGACACCCCCACCAACCGCTACGTCCTGGCCACCATCCTGCGCCGCGCCGGACACCAGGTCACCGAGGCCGAGGACGGCACCCGCGCGCTCGAGATCCTCGCCGGCCCCGGCCCCCTGCCCGAACTCGCCATCGTCGACGTCCGCCTGCCCGACATGAGCGGCTTCGAGGTGTGCGAACACATCAAGAACACCCCCACCACCGCGGCCATCCCCGTCATCAACATCTCCGCGTCCGCCATCACCGTCGACGACCGCGCCCACGGCCTCTACCGCGGAGCCGACGTCTACCTCGTCGAACCCGTCGCCCCCGCCGAACTCCTCGCCACGGTCACCGCCACCCTCCGCTACGGCCGGGCCCGCCGCCGCGCCGAACTCCTCACCGAACGCCTCCACCTGCTCAACCGCTTCACCCTCGCCCTGTACAGTGCCCCCGACGCCCGCACGCTGATCCGCGTGACCGCCGAGGCCGCGGGAGCCATCTTCCGCAGCGACGTCGCGGTGTTCCTGACCACACCCCAGGGCACCCCCCTGGTCGCCCACACCTGGGCAGACCCGCACACCCCCCAGAGCCCCGGCCGCCCCCAGGTCCACAACGCCCCGGCCCGGCCCGCCGCCGGCGCGCGCCCCGCCCACCCGGCCGGCCCCGACCTGCCCTGCGCGCCACCCCGCCTCACGGACCCCGCACAGCGCCGGGTCGTCGTCGGCCGCGCCAAGGCCGACCGCCAACCCGTCGTCGTCGTCACCTCCGCGGACGCCGTCACCACCGCCGACGACGGCCGCCTGCTCACCCAGCTCACCCAGGCCAGCGCCCTGGCCCTGGAAGCGCTGCGCAGCTACAGCGAGGAACACGCCCTCGCCCTCACCCTCCAGCGCAGCTTCCTGCCCGAAACCCTGCCCGAGACGGCCCGCGCCGACCTCGCCGTGCGCTACCTGCCCGCCAGCGAACGCACCGAGATAGGCGGCGACTTCTACGAGGCCGTCACCACCCCCGCCGGACTCGTCGTGGCCGTCGGCGACGTCGCCGGCCACTCACTGGACGCGGCCATGGTGATGGGCCAGGTCCGCCACGCACTGCGCGCCTACGCCACCGAAGGGCACCCGCCGCGGGCCATCCTGGCCCACCTCGACCACCTGCTGGCCTCGGTGAGACCGGGCGCCAGCGTCACCCTCTGCGTCATCCTGATCGAGGCGGACTCCGACACCCTGCACATCGCGAACGCCGGACACCTGCCGCCCCTGATCCGCGACCCCGACGGCACCACCCGCTACGTCCGCGAACACGGCCCCCTCCTCGGCCTCGGCCTGCCCCACCCGCCCGCCCACCGGGTCACCGTCGAACCCGGATCCCTCCTCGTCCTCGTCACCGACGGACTGGTCGAACGCCGCCACGAAGACCTCGAACACTCCCTGCACACCCTCGCCGCACTGGTCGGCGAGATCGGCCCGGACCCCGAGGAGACCTGCACCAAACTCCTCGACCGCCTCCTGCCCGACGGCAGCGACGACGTGGCCCTGATGGCGGTCCGCGTGAACACACCCCACCCACGCTGACACGGTCCGGCCCCAGGTGGCGGCCGCCGAGGTCGAGGTGCCCCAGACCCCGCGGCGCCCTGTCTGCCGCCTACGGCGGCGGCTGGCCGCCCTGGGTCCGCAGTTCCTCGTTGATGCGCTGGGCTTCTTCGAGCTGGTCCTCGAGGATGACGATGCGGCAGGCGGCCTCTATGGGGGTGCCCTGGTCGACGAGTTCGCGGGCGCGGGCGGCCACGCGCAACTGATAGCGGGAGTAGCGGCGGTGGCCGCCCTCGGAGCGCAAGGGGGTGATCAGACGGTGTTCGCCCAGGGCGCGGAGGAAGGCGGGGGTGGTGCCGAGCATCTCGGCGGCCCGGCCCATGGTGTAGGCGGGATAGTCGTCGTCATCGAGACTGTCGACGAGGCGGGTACTGCGAGGGGGCATAGACCTCTTCTTCCTGGGGGCACGTCGGGGGGCCCGGTGTGCCGTACTGGCGCACCGGGCCCCGAGCTTTCAACACCATCTACCGGCCAACCGTGCCGGCTTTCTCTGTCCGCGTGTTCCGCCCGGGAGGGCGGGACTGCGGGGATCGTGACTGCGTGACCGGGGACCACCTTCCAATCCGGGGCCTTGCGGTACCCGGGCGGACTGTCTCCGGCGCCCGGGCGATCCTGATGGCGTCTTGCTCCTTGTCCTCGGCTACTCGGTAGTACTGCTGACATCTCGCAGGCAGTTCATGTCTGCCGTGCCCACTTCGACTTCCTGAGTACGACAGAAACGCTAACTCCTCGGACGGTCAATGTCTACTACGGCCGCGACAGATTTTCTGCCCTGACCGCGGGGCGGGAGCCTCCGCCGTTCATATGGCGTGCAAGCACCGCACATCCAGCAACGACGATGCGGGTCCACCGCTCCGCGTGTCACACGGCGCCGACACGGCAGCCCCTTCACACAATGAGGCGATGGACCCCCGCGACGAGAGTCGGCACGAGCCCCGGCAGGTGCCCTACGGCGAGGCCCGCTGGCCGATGGCCGCAGCCGTCATCGCCGCCGCGGTGCTGACCCTGCTGCTGCCCGACGACCTGCGCCTGGGGCCCCGCTGGGCGCTCCCCGTCGTCGAAGGGCTGCTCCTGGTGGCACTGATCGCCGGCGACCCCGGCCGCATCAGCCGCCGCTCGAACGCCCTGCGCGGGGTGTCGATCGCCCTGGTCGGCGTGCTGGCGTGCGGCGCCATCTGGTCGACCCTCCGGCTGACCGACGACCTCGTGCACGGCGGCGACGAGACCAACTCCGCCGACGCCCTCCTGCAGGCCGGCGGCAGCGTGTGGGCCTCCACCGTCCTGGCGTTCTCCCTGCTGTACTTCGAACTCGACAGCGGCGGGCCCGCCGCCCGGGCCCACCACGCGCCGCCCACCCCCGCTCTCGCCTTTCCCCAGCACCTCAGCCCCGAGCTGAACGCCACCCACTGGCGCCCCCGCTACATCGACTACCTCTACCTCGGCTTCACCAACGCCACCGCCTTCAGCCCCACCGACGTCATGCCACTGTCCCCGTGGGCCAAGATCGTCATGGCGGTCCAGTCCGTCGTCTCCCTGCTCATCCTCGGACTCGTCATCGCCCGAGCCGTCAACGTCCTCGCCTGACGCGTGAAGCGGCGCGTCCGAGAGCGGGGCCCGTCGTCCGGTGTCGTCCGGTGGTGGAGGTGCGGGTCAGCCGGTCGGTGGGCCGGTCGGGGGACGTACGGGAGTGCTCTGGCGGGCTGAAATGAATACACGAAAGGCCGACCGGCCCTCGTCCCCCCCCCGGATCAAGAATTCAGAGGATCTCTCATGCTGAACGCCCGTCGTCACCTGGCCGCCCGTATCGCCGGCATCTCCTGCATCGCCGCTATAGCCGCCGGAACCCTCGGTGTCGCCAGTGCGGAGGCCGCGCCCATGACGAACCACCACAGCGCCTCCCACGCCGGCAGCCACCACCAGCAGCATCAGCAGCAGCACCACGGCAAGAACAGCAACAGCAAGAACACCAACAGCAGCAACGCCAGCAAGAACGGCCCGGCGAAGAACGCCGCCATGCCCAAGGGCGGCAACACCCAGGGCGGCACGCAGGGCGCGGGCAACGGCAACACCCAGGGCGGGACCCAGGGCGCCGGTAATGGCAACACGCAGGGTGGCACGCAGGGTGCGGGCAACGGCAACACCCAGGGCGGGACCCAGGGTGCGGGCAACGGCAACACCCAGGGTGGCACCCAGGGTGCGGGCAACGGCAACACGCAGGGCGGAACCCAGGGTGCCGGTAACGGCAACACCCAGGGCGGGACCCAGGGCGCCGGTAATGGCAACACGCAGGGCGGGACCCAGGGCTGATCACTGACAGCAGGCCGGCGCCCCGCGGAGACAGTCTCCGCGGGGCACCGGCCTGCTTCGTGCGGGGCACGCGGAGGCGGGTGGGCGGCCCGGTTTGGTAGGAACGCACAATCTCGCCGGGGGAGGGATAGCCACGCGTGGCTCACCGCGTCGTGGGGGGCGTGAAGAAGGGGAGGGTCGATGGAGGCCTCGAGCCACGATGAATTCCGGGAGTTCGTAGCGATGCGCTCCACCGCGCTGCTGCGACTCGCGGTGCTGCTCACCGGCGGGGACCGGCACGCAGCGGAGGATCTGCTGCAGATCGCGCTGATGAAGGCCTACGGGCGCTGGACGCGCATCGAACAGCCCGAGGCGTACGTCCGCCAGATCCTGTACCGCCAGCAGGTCAGCCGCTGGCGGCTGCGCAGACACCACGCCGAGACCACGGTGGGAGTGCTGCCCGAGTCCGGCGGACAGGCGGGCGCCGGACAGGCGGGCACAGGAGCGGAGCCGGAGCTGCGGATCGCGTTGTGGGCGGCGCTCGGCCGCCTGTCCAAGCGCCAGCGCGCCGTGGTCGTCCTGCGCTACTTCGAGGACCTGCCCGAGGCCGAGGTCGCGGCGCTCCTGGGCATCCCGGTGGGCACGGTGCGCAGCACGGCGCACCGCTCGCTCGCCAAGCTCCGCGCGCTCGTACCGGAGCTGGAACCCGACGGGCCCGCGGAACAGCTGCGACCGCTCAGTTACACGGCGAAGGAGATCCAGGGATGACGACACAGCGGGTGGAGGACAAGGTCCGCGAGACGCTGCACGCGGTCGCCCTGGACGCGGTACTGGCGCCGGCGGACCTGGCGCAGCAGGTGGTACGGCGGCGCGGCCGGCGTCGCTTCTCACAGGTAGCGGGGGCCGCGGTGGCCGTCGCCGCGATCGCCGCGGGGGCGATGCTCGGACCGTGGGGGAGCGGTGGGGGCGAACAGGGCCGCCCGGCGCGGCCGGCCGTGTCGCCGCAGGGCTGGCACCCGTGGCAGAGCGGAGCGGCGGGAGCCGGCGAGCGGGGCTGCCTGGCGGACGGTTCCGCGCTGTACTGCAGCGGGTCCAGGTACGACGTGGTGAAGATGGACGCCAACACCGGCGAGCGGCTGTGGAGCGTCAAGGTCAACGGCGGAGGCGACGGCATGGACCCCCCCTTCGCCGTGCGCGACGGCGTCGTCTACGCCTACCGCAACCACACGGCCGAGCACGAGCCCAACGGGGACTACGCCGGCGGCACCGACGTGATGGCCGTCGATGCCGCCACCGGCCGGCGGCTGTGGTCGGTGAAGATGCCGCAGGACGACCGCACCGGCCAGGCCGCCATGCTCATCGACGGCGCGCTCTGGGCCAACACCCCGTCCCTGCGCACGATGTCGGCCCTCGACCCGCGGACCGGCGAGACGAAGTGGCGCCACACCTGGGCCAAGGGCGAGGTGTGCCAGCGGGCCGTACTGAGCGGTGTGCCCTACCTGTTGTGCACCCAGGACAGCGAGGACGTGCACGACACCGACCTCCTGCGTCTCGACCCCGCCACCGGCCAGGCCCACAAGGTCACCACCCTGCGCGGCCGGCAGGAGCTGCTCGGGACCTCGGACGACCGGATGGTCCTGGCCTCGACCACCAGCACGACGGCCCACGACTTCCAGCTGTCCAGCGTCAGCGGATCCGGGGCGCGCACGTCACTGCCCGACCAGGCCAAGGGACACATCGCAAGCTGGGCCGTCGCCGGTGACCGGCTGATCTCCGTGTCCTGGAAGGGCCAGGCCTCCGCCTACTCGCTGACCAGCGGGAAGACCGTGTGGACCGGCCCGGTGGGCGTCACGATGCCCGGCAAGGACACCATGGCGTCCCTCGCGACCCCCGTGGTGTCCACGAGGCAGGCCACCGTGTACTTCTTCAGCCCGGCCGGCGACCTGTCCGGACTCGACCTGCGCACCGGCAAGCAGGTCTGGCACACCCACCTCGACACCGGCGAACCACAACCCGGCGGCCGGTCGGACACGCCCCAACTCCTGCTCTACCAGGACGTGCTGATCGCCAGGAACGGCAGCAGGATCTTCTCCCTCCTCCCACCGACCGGCCACTGACGCGAGCGGCCGAGCGACGACGGGCCGGGGCGGCACATGCGCCCCGGCCCGCCGTCCTGGTACGGAGCCGACCAGCGCGCCGCGAGGCGCGCTCGCGTCCGGCGCATGCCGACGCCGCGATGGCTTGATATGGCCGGCGTGCGGGTTCTCGCCCGCCGGGCCGCACCCTAGACTGCGACCGCTCCGAAATCTGACGATCTTCTGGAGGGTGTGCAGGATGAACCGAGCGCTCATGACCGCACTGGCGACGGCAGCGTTGGCCGTGTCCGGGGCCGGCACCACCGCCTCCGCCGCCGACGCCCCGCCGCGCACCACGCACGGTCCCTGCCAGTACACCCAGACCCCGGACGAACCGGCGGCGCGGCCGGTCCCCCTGCCGCACGATCCACGGCACACCCCCGGTCGCGGCACGGTCGACGTGGCTGTCCGCACCAGCCAGGGCCCGCTCCCGCTGCGCCTGGACCGGGCGCAGGCACCGTGCACGGTCCAGAGTTTCCTGCACCTGGCGCGGCACCGCTTCTACGACCGTACGGTGTGCCACCGGCTGACGGCGTACCCGACGCTGAAGGTCCTGCAGTGCGGCGACCCGACCGGCACCGGCGAAGGCGGCCCGGGATACAAGTACAAGGACGAGCTGCCGGTGGACCTGCCGCCGGCCCCGAGCGATCCGACCGGCGCCCGTCGCGTCTACGGGCGCGGCTTGCTGGCGATGGCCAACGCCGGTCCGGACACGAACGGTTCGCAGTTCTTCGTCGTCTACGGCGACTCCACGCTGCGACCGAACTACACGGTGTTCGGCACGGTCGGCGCCGCCGGCCTGAAGACGCTCGACAAGATCGCCGCCGGTGGTGTCGAACCCACTGCGCAGGACCCGGCGCCCGTCGACGGCACCCCCGTACTGCGCACCGAGCTGCTCGACGTCCGCCCGTCCTGCCGGCCTTGACGAAGCGGGGCCCGGCCGGCGCGCTCCAGCCACGCGACCGGCCGCGCCCCGGTGATGCCGGTCACGGCCGGACGTCGTAGGCCCCGCTCGCACCGGCGCCTCGATTGCGTCAAGCGGACGCGTCCAGCTGGTGCGCACGGTGGCGGTGCAGGACCAGGGGACGGGCGTCGCCGTCGTGGGAGGCGTCGATGGGGCTGCCCACCAGGAGTGTGTGGTCGCCCACCTCGATGGATCGTTCGACGGCGCAGGTGAACACGGCGGACGCGTGGGTCAGGACGGGCTGGCCGTCACGGAGGGAGTGCGGGACGCCGTCGAAACGCCGGACGGGGTCTCCCTGGGCGAACCGGCCGTACAGCTCCCGCTGCTGCCAGGAGACGACGTTGACGGCGAAGCCGCCGGTGCGCAGGGCGTTGAGCAGGGTGCGGCTGGTGTTCGCGAGCGACACCAGCAGCGTGGGCGGCTGGGCGGACAGCGAGATGACGGAGTTGACGGTGCAGCCCAGCGGGCCCTGCGGACTCTGCGTCGTGATGATGCTGACGCCGCTGGGGAGATGGGTCATGGCGGCGCAGAAGGTGTCGCGGTCGGCGCGCGGTGCGTGCTGGGGAGCGCTGCCGCGGGCCGGCGGCAGGGTCGTGGCCGTGGGGGCGGGAAGGCCCATGGGGTGACTCCTTCAGGACGTGGGGAGCAGTGGCGGCGCGGCGGGCACGGGATCGCCCGTGCGCCGCAGGACGGGGCTCAGCGCTTCCTCCACCGTCCGCATGCGCGCGTGGAGTTCGTCGCGGCTGCCGGCTCCGACGACGACGTGTCCGGGACGCTGATGGCTGTGCTGCCACAGCGGCAGGTGGTCGCCGGGGCGCGCGTGCACCTGGAGTTCCACGACGCCGTCGAGGGCACGGCAGCGGCCGGCGTCGGCGTGGCCGGCGAGGACGGCGTCCTCCCAGGGGAAGTAGTGGACGGCCGCGTGGGCGAAGCGGGGCCGCGGCTCGGCGGGGGCCGGGCCGGGCAGGACCGAGCGGACGGCCAGCTCGTACTGGTCGAGCCCGGTGACCAGTTGGGTCAGCAGCGGGATGCGGTCGCCGCCGGGCCGGGTGTGCGTCTCGATCACGTGCACCCGGCCGTCCTCGACCTTGACCTCGGTGTGGCTGGCGCCCCGGTCGACACCGAGGGCGTCGAGGCAGCGCCGTACGCGTTCTTCGATCCGGGCGTGGACGACCGCGTCGAGGGGGGCCGGGCTCTGGTGACCGGTCTCGATGAAGCGCGGACGTCCGCTGGTGCGCTTGGCGGTGACGCCGAGGATGCGGTGGCCGTCCTCGCCGGACACGGCCTCCACGCTGTATTCGGGGCCGCTGACGAAGCGTTCCCAGAGCAGGCCGCGCAGGTCGTCGCGCAGGGCCGGGTAGTCGGCCGGCCGGGCGATGTAGTGCAGGCCCCGGCTGCCGGCGCCCCGGACCGGTTTGGCGATGAGGGGGAAGTCGTCCGCGTCCGGTTCGTCCTCGCCGACGATGCCGAAGGCGGGGCCGGGGCAGTCGGCCTGCAGCATCCGGCGCATGAGCAGCTTGTCCCGGGTGCGCAGCACGGCGCCCACGGACACCGACGCCAGCCCCAGCGCCTCGCAGAGCAGGGCGGCCGGGAACAGGCCGAACTCCGTGAAGGACAGGACGGCGGCGGTGTCGCGCGGCAGCGGTACCTCCAGCAGGGAGGTCGGGTCGGCGCGGTAGGGGGCGCGGTGGACGGCGAGGACGCCCGCTCCGGCCTGCGGCAGCGGCTCGCCGGGGTCGACGATCCAGACGAAGGGGATGCCCAGGCGGGTCAGGGTGGTGTGGCCCTCGGCGGGGCGGGCTCCGACGAGGACCACGGGCGCATCGGGGCGGTGTCTCATGAGCGGAGCTCCTTGACCGGTGTGGCTGCGGGGGCGTCGTGCAGCAGGGCGGCGAGGGCCGCCCGGTCCGTCTTGCCGTTGCCGTTCAGGGGCAGTTCGGCACGGACGTGGAGGAAGGCGGGGACCATGTAGGCGGGCAGCCGCTCCCGCAGTGCGGCGAGCAGGGCCTCGGGGCGGGGATCGTCGCCGGTGCACACGGCGTGCAGTTCGGTGCCGTGGTGCGCGGTGGGCAGTGCGAGGACCACGGCGTCGTGCACACCGGGCCCCTCGCGCAGCGCGGACTCGATCTCGCCGAGTTCGACGCGGTAGCCGTCGACCTTCACCTGGTGGTCGAGGCGGCCCAGGTGCAGCAGTCCGTCCCGGCCGGCCGGGCGGACCCGGTCGCCGGTGCGGTACCACATGCGGGCCGGGACCACGCCCGCCGGCCCGGCTCGCCCGGCCGGCGCCGTGGCGGGGTCGGTGGGGTGGTCGCCGTCGAGGTCCCAGAAGCGTCCGGTGTTGTCGGCGGGGTCCAGATAGCCCGGGAAGCGCTGGGGCCCGCGCACGCACAGTTCCCCCTCCTGGGCCGGCCGCCCCGCGGTGTCGAGGACGCGATGCTCCAGGTGCGCGTAGACGTGGCCGATCGGCACCGTTCCGTTGGCGGTCGCGGGCCAGCCCCCCGGGTCGGTGCCGAGGCCGAACTCCGAGCAGGTGATGGTCAGCTCGGTCGGGCCGTAGAAGTTCTCCAGCCGCGACGACGGCGCCGCCGCCTGCCACGTGCGGGCCTGCTGGAGGGTGAGCGGCTCCCCGGCGAAGAGGCTGTGGCGCAGGGTCGGCATGGCGCCCTGGCGCAGCGCCCGCATCCGGCGGGCGAAGGAGATCACCGACGGAACGGAGCACCAGTGGGTCAGCCGATGGGTGTTGACGAACCGTACGGGGGTCAGGATCTCGTCCCGGCCGGGGACGACGAGGGTCGCACCGCCGCCCCACGCGGTGAACATGTCGAACACCGAGACGTCGAAGGTGAGATCGAAGGTCTGGGAGAGCCGGGAGCCGGGCCCGACCTCGTAGCGGTCGATGACGTGGGCGAGGTAGGGGGCCACGTTCTCCTGGAGGATCGGCACACCCTTGGGGGCGCCGGTGCTGCCGGAGGTGAACAGGATGTAGGCGGGCGCTCCCGGTTCACCGCGGCGGACAGCGGTGCCGCCGGCGTCGCCGCTGCCGGCCGCGTCGGCCAGGTCGAGCACCGGCACGGGCAGCTCGCCCGCCTGCCCGCTTTCGTCGGCCAGCACCAGGTCGAGTCCGGCACGGTGGGCGACGGAGGCGTTGCGGGCCCGGGGCCAGGCGGTGTTGAGCGGGACGACCGTGGCACCGAGCCGTTGGACGGCCAGGTAGCCGGCGTACGCGGCGGGCCGCCGGCCGGCCAGCAGACCGACCCGGCGCGGCCATCCGCCGCAGGCGTGCAGGACGCCGGCCGCGACACGGGCGCTGTAGTCGTCGAGTTCGCGATAGGTCAGGGCCTGCCCGGCGGCCTGAAGGGCGAGACGGTCGGGGTGGCGTGCGGCCGATGCGGCGAACCACCCGTACAGGGTCGCGGGGCGGTCCCCGCTACGGGCGCTCACCAGGCCGCTCCCGCGCTCACGGCGGCGGGTCGGGCGGCCGCCTCAGGGGGGCCGAGCGCGGTGAGGATGCGGTCGAAGGCCGTACGCACCAGCGAGGCGCGGGGCCTGCCGCGTGCCGCCGACTGGGCGGCGTAGCGCAGGGAACGGGACAGCTCACCCCACGCGGCGGCGGTCGCCGGCTCGGCACGGTGCAGGTACTGGTGATGGCGCGCCGCGGCCCACAGATCCTCGGCGTAGCGGACCAGTGCCCGCGGCTCGCACGCCAGCAGGTCGCGCAGGAGGGCCAGCGAGGCGGCGGTGCCGCGCACCCACCGGCCGGGGCACGGGTCGAAGCGGCCGGCGCCGTGCTCCAGCCAGCGGTGGCTGCCCGGGTCCGGCACCCAGGCGGGGCCGCCGCCCAGGGCGTACACGTCGCGCTGGTGCAGCACGGTGTCCAGGCCGGGCAACGGGGCCAGCAGAACGCGCAGTTCACCCTCGTCGGCCCAGCCGCGGTGCGGTGACTGGTGGCCTTCGGGCAGCAGGGCGTCGAAGTCGTCGACGACCAGCCAGCGCCCGCCGTCGCGGGCGGCGAGGCGAAGCCAGTGCGGCACGTCGCGCACGAGATGGGACGGACTCCACGGCAGATTGCGGCAGTTGGCCACGACGAGGACATCGCCCCGGCGGGCGAACTCGCCCCGCAACGCCGACACGGCGTCCTCCCAGCGGCGTGCGCCGCGGTAGCCGAAGTCGGGCGCCACCCGCTCGTGGTGGCTGAAGGCCAGGGTGTCGTCGAGACCGTCGCGGCGGACCGAGAGGGTGAAGCCGGCCGCCAGCCGCCGCTCGGCAGCGGGGTCGGTGAGACGGAGGTGTTCCTTGAGGTTGGTGGTGTAGCAGCTCAGCGCTTCAGCGGGCACGGAGATCTCCAAAGGCGCAACTCACGGGATGGACGCTGAGGTGACGCAGGGCGATCCAGGTGAGATCGCCCAGGGTGCCGGTGCCGGGCCGCACCGGGATGTCGAGGGACCACGGGCGGCCGGCGATACCGGTGCCGTCGGCCTTCACACAGGCCTCCTGCACCGTCCACACCCAGGCGAACTCCAGGGCGCGGCGCCCGGCCGGCAGCGAGGACAGCTCGCCGGCGCGTTCGCGCAGACACCGGCGGACCAGGCCGGCCGGCACATCCGGGCCGGGCGGCAACTGCACGTCCACGCCCACACGCCGGCCGGGGGCCACGGCCGCGGCCACCAGGTCACCGCCCAAGTCGCCGGAGGTGCCGGACGGGCCGTCGTGGGAGAGGCTGACGCCCAGAGCGGGCAGCCCCTGCAGCGCGGGCCGGCCGCGGACGTCGGCGCTCAGCGCGACGCCCTCGGTCCCGGGACACACCTCGGCGAGCAGAGCACGCAGCAGTCCCCGGGCGGCGAGGGACTGGCGCCGCCGCCACCGGGGCCGGCCGCGCACGTCCGCCAGGTCGGCGGGGTGCTCGCTCACCGCGGCCGTACGCGCCCAGGCCACCCACACACCGGGCGCCGCCTCGACGGTGACGTCACCGGCCGGCCGGCCGGGCGGGCCCGGGCGCGCCGGGGCCGGGGCGGCGCTCACCACGCCGCCCCGCCGGGCCGGGCCAGCAGCGCCTGCGCCTGGTCGGCGACGGAGCCCAGGACGGTCTCGGTGCTGCCGCCGGCGATCCCGAACAGCGCGGCCTGCGCGCGCCGGTGCTGCATGCCCGCGGCGGCGAAGCCGTCCGCACCGCACAGGTGCGCGCACACGCCGAGGACGTGGTCGGCCGTCTCCCCGGCCGCCGCCTTCACCAGCGCCGCACCGGTGTGGTCGTGCTCGGCGGCCACAGCGGCCCCCGACACCTGCACCAGCGCCTGCAGTTGCCGGGTGCGGACCAGGGCGCCGGCGAGCCGCTGGCGGATCGCGGGCTGTTCCCACAAGCCGCGCCGCGCCAGCCGGTCCCGGGTGTCGGCGAGCGCCCGGCGGCAGACCGCGGCCGCCCACAGACCGCCGGCGAGGCGTTCCACCGCGATGTGCCGGGCGAACAGGGCCAGTCCGCGCCCCGCGCCGCCGACCGGCTCGCCGGCGAGTACCGGGACGCCGTCGAGGTGGATGTGCCCGGTGCCGGACCCGGTGAAGTAGGGGCCCTCCGCCGCCTCGACGCGTACCCGCGGGTCGTCGGCGGGCACGAGGTACCAGGTGAAATGCGTGAAGTGGGGGCCGGGACGACGGCGGGCCAGGACGAGCAGCAGGTCGGCGTGGACCGCGTTGGTGATCCAGCGTTTGCTGCCGCGCAGCACGGTGCCGGCGTCTGTCTCCTCGACGTGTGTCGTCAGCGCGGTGAGGTCCGAGCCGGGGCCGCTGTCGGTGGCGGCCAGGGCCACCACACACCGGCCCTCGAGCATCCGCCGGGCGACGTCCGCCGCGGCCGGCCCGCGCCGGCCCGCCTCCGCCAGCAGCGGCAGCACGGTAGCGGCCTGGACGCAGACCGACAGCAGGGCTCCGGCGTCCTCCTGCGCCTCGGCGCGCACGATCAGATCGCCGAGCCGGTCGGGGATCACCCCGCGCTCGGGCAGCCCCTCCCGGTAGATGTCGCGCAGAGCGCCCGCCGCACCCAGCCGTGCCCACAACCGCCGGCCGGATCCGCCGGCCGGCCCGGAATCCGCTACCGGCCCGGGACCGCCGCGCTCCAGGAGCTCTGCGAGGTCAGGCAAGACGCACCTCCGGATCCAGGAGGGTGAGCCTGCCGTCGGCCAGCAGCAGCCGGTCGTTGCTGAAGTTCAGGCTCGCCGAGCGCAGATCCCGCAGGGCGCGCTCCAGCGCGAGGGGTGAGTCCCGCAGGTAGCCGTGGCGCAGCCCGACCGCGTCCACCAGTTCCTGCACCGCCGCGTGGCACTGCTCGGAGGCGGTCACCTTCAGACCGTTGACCAGGAGCTGCACGCGGGGCCGGGAGACGTCCTCGTGCAGGACCGCGTCCAGGGTGCGGGCCAGCAGCGCGGCGACGGCCTCCAGACGGTGGCGTACCCGGGCGAGCCGGGTGAGCAGCAGCTCGGAGTCGAGCAGGGCGCCGCCGCGGGTGCGGCCGGAGCGCAGCATGGCGACGGTGCGGGCCAGTGCGCCCTCGGCCGTGCCCAGCCAGGCGGCGCTCCAGCCGAGGTGGGCGAGCGGGCCGAAGGTGTGCGTGACGATGTCACGGAAACGGCCGTGCTCCCCGACGACCTGGTGGCCGGGAACGCTGCCGCGCAGGTGGAGCGCGCCGCTGTGGCTGGCCCGCATGCCGTGCGGGTCCCAGCCGCCGGCACAGGCCACCTCGAGCTGGCTGCGGTCGGCGTACACCAGCGAGACGTCGTGCTCGCTGTCGGAGTGGGGGCTGCGCATGGTGACGAGGAAGCCGTCCGCGTGGGCACCGCCGGTGACGATCGGCGCGAAGCGGTCGAGGAGCAGGTCGCCCTCGCGCTGTTGGAGGGGCGCGGTGGCGCTGAGGAGCGCACCGCCCTTGCCGGCTTCGGTGGTGACCGACGCCAGATACACCTCGCCCGCCCCGATCCGGGGCAGGAGTTCCCCGCGCAGCGTGCCGTTCGCGTGCTGGGCCAGGGCGGCCACCTGCTGGCAGTGCATCGCGAAGACCATGGCGAGCGACATGTCCTCGCGGCCCAGGCGCCGGGTGGCGGTGAGCATGTCGCCCAGCCGGCCGCCGAGTCCGCCGTCGGCGCTCGGCACGAGCAGGCCGAGCAGCCGGGTGCGGCGCAGTGAGTCGAGCGCCTCGAGGGGGAACACGGCTTCGGTGTCGGTGCGCCGCGCGTGGGCCGCGGTGACCTCGGCCGCCTCCTCGACCAGGGGCGCGAGGACGAGGGGGGCCCGGCCCCGGCCGGCCGCGCCGGTGACCGGGGCGGGCGCGGTGGGGGCGGTGCTCACGCGACCGCCTCGGCGGTGCGCGCGGCGTCCACGGCCCGCCACAGCGAGCCGGCGGTCGCGAAGGTCTCCTCGTTGAGGTCGTCGTCGGGCAGCGAGACGCCCAGCTCGTCCTCGATGGCGAACAGCAGGTCGACCGACTTCATGGAGTCCAGTCCCGCATCGCGCAGCCGGGTGTCGTCGGTGAGCGGCTGCTGCAGCAGGCGGGGCAGGTGGTCGCGGAGCACGTTCTGGAACATGGCGTCCATGGCGGTTCAGCCCTTCCGGGTGAGGGTGAGACGGGTCAGGTGCGGTGCGGCGTCGCCGTCGACGGCGACTTCGAGCGGGGCGGGATGGCCCAGGAAGGCGAGCAGGCTGGCGGACAGCCCGTAGGCGCCGACATTGGGGACGGCGAGCAGGTCGCCGGGGCGCAGCGCGGGCAGCGGCGCCTGGCGCGCCCAGGTGTCCAGCGGGGTGCACAGGGGGCCGGTGACCAGGGTGGGCCGCGGTTCGCCGCGTCCTGCCGCGCCGGTGACCAGGGTCGGGTTGAGCGGTGGCAGGCGGCGCAGGCCGGCCATGCCGCCGAGGTGGTTGATGCCGGACTCCAGGACGGCGACGTCCCGGCCGTGCGACCGTTTCACGTCGAGGACCCGGGTGAGCAGCGTGCCGGCGTCGCCCACCAGGTGACGGCCGGACTCGTATGCCGGGCGGGGGGTGCCGTCACGCCAGCCGGGTGCGCCGGCGTCGAGGAGTTCGGCGAGCCCTTCGCGCAGGCCGGTCAGGTCGGTGGCCTCACCCTCCTTGGCGAAGGGGGCGCCGAAGCCGCCGCCCAGGTCGAGGGTGGTGTCCAGCCGCGCGGTGTGCGGGGCCAGGACGGCGCGCAGCCGGCCGGCCGTGGTGAGGGACTGCCGGAACTGCGCCAGCAGGTCGGGTACGTGGGTGAGGTTGGTGCCCATGTAGAGGTGCAGGCCGGTGACCTCGGCGTGGGGCCGGTCCCCGAAGCGCTCCGGTTCCTCGGCGATCCACCGTGTGTCGGCGCCGAACTGGGAGGCGACCCCGGTCATGGCCAGGCCCTGCCCGGCGGCGGGACGGTCGTCGTTGACGCGCAGCAGCGTCCGTGTCCGCACCCCCGCCCGGCCGGCGAGCCGGTCCAGCTGGTCGAGGCCGGTGGGGGAGTCGGCGCAGAACTCGCGGACCCCCTTCTCCAGCGCCCGCTCGATGTCCTGGTCGCGTTTGCCGGGCCCGGTGTACAGGACCTGCCCGGCGTCCCAGCCGGCGTCGAGCGCGGCGTCGAGTTCGCCGGGGGAGCACACTTCGGGCAGGGTCCCGGCCTGCCTGAGGGTGCGCAGGACGCCGGGGTGGGAGTTGGCCTTGAGGGAGTAGTAGAGGTCGCCCGGCTCGGGCAGGGCCCCGCGCAGCCGGGCGGCGTTCTCCCGGACGCGCGCGAGGTCGTACACGTAGCACGGGGTCTCGGCGCCCGCCTCCAGCGCGGCGCCGACCGCCGCGGTCAGGAGGCCGGGGGCGGCCACGGCGCCGGGCCGGGCGGTGTCCGCCAGGACGGCGGTGGTCGGGTCAGACAAGGCTGGCCACCTCCTGGGCGAGGGTCTTGCGGTCGACCTTGCCGTTGCGGGTCAGGGGCAGGGCGGGCAGCGGCACGCAGCGGCCGGGCACCTTGAACTCCTCGATCTCCTCGCGCATGGCGTCCAGGACGTCCGCGGGGCCGCGGTCGCCGACCACCACCAGGACCGCGGGCGCGCCGTCGGCCGGCGGCAGGACGGCGGCCTGTTCGACGCCGTCCACGCGCCGGGCGGCGGCCTCCACCTCGGTGGCGCTGACCCTGAATCCGCGCTCCTTGTAGATGTCGTCGCGGCGGCCGGCGAAGTGGACGAAACCGTGTTCGTCGAGCCATCCGTGATCGCCGGTGCGCAGCTCGGGGAAGAGCCCCTCGCGGCGCGGGAACCGCTGGGCGGTCAGCTCGGGGCGGCGCCAGTAGCCGGCCATGACGTGCGGCCCGCGCACCACCAGTTCGCCCGTCTCGCCCGCGGGCAGCCGCTCCCCGTCCGGGCCGGCCGCGTAGATCTCGGTCCCGGGCAGGGCCCGGCCGCAGCTGCCGGGGTGCTCCAGGTCCGCGTCCGGCGGGTTGATGGCGGCGCGTTTGCACTCGGTGAGCCCGAACATGAGCTGCACCCGCAGCCCCGGGACGGCGGCCCGCAGCACGGCGAGGGGCTGCGGGGGCATCGCGGCGCCGGTGTTGGTGAGCAGCCGCAGCCGCAGGCCGTGGCCGGGCGAGCGGCGCACCAGCTTGGCCAGGGTCTCGGCGACGGCGGGCACGGAGGCCAGGACGGTGGCGCGCGCGGCCTCGATGTTGCGCAGCAGGGTGGCCCCGACCTCGGCGGGCAGCCCGAGCCGTACCGCGGCCCCGCTCAGGGCGCCGAGGAACACCTGGTAGAGGCCGTAGTCGAAGGAGAGGGGAAGGGGGCTGTAGACCACGTCGTCGGGGCGGTAGCGCAGTTCGCCCTGGATGGCGTGGACGGCGAACAGCGCCTGCTGGTGGGTGCTGACCACGGCTTTCGGGGCTGCCGTGGTGCCGGAGGTGTAGATCAGGCAGACCGGGTCGACCGGGAGCGGAGCGTCGCCGCCCCGCTCGCCGGCGGCCGGCCCGGACCGGCCGGGCGTCGACTCCGGGCCGCGCGGGACGTCCGAGAGGCGGGCGGCGGTGATGCCCCGCTCGGCGGCCAGGCGCCGGGCGTCCTCGTCGTCGGCGAGCAGGAGGACGGGTTCGGCGTCGTCCAGGACGTGAGCCAGGGCCCGCCCGCGGGTCTGTTCGTGCAGCAGAGCGAAGGGGGCGCCGATCCGGGAGGCGGCATAGACGAGGACGGCGACCTCGACGGTGGAGGGGGCCACCACCACGACGCGTTCCCCGCGGCGGGCCCCGAGGCCGCGCAGCCAGTGGGCGGCCGCCCGGCTGGCGACGGCGAGTTCACCGTGGGTCAGGCCGTCGTGCGAGGTGGTGACGGCGGGCGCGTGCGGCGCGCGGCGCGCCGCGGTGTCGATCAGATCGTGCAGCAGCTTCACGGCGTCTCCCGGTGGGCGCGGGCGGTGATGCGGCACAGGCCGTCGAGGTCGTGGAGGTGTTCGGGGACGAGATCGTCGGCGTCGAACTCGATGCCCAGCCGTTGCTCGATCCGCTCGACGATGTCGACCATCCGGAAGGAGCCGAAGCCCGGTATCCCGGTCAGCGGGCGGCCCGCCAGCAGCTCGGCGGCGGGCACGCGCAGCACGGCGGCGGCTTCTTCGGCGACGGCCCTGCGCACCGCGTCCGTGTCCGGCAGGCCGGTGGCCGCCCTGGCGACGTCGCCGGTGGCCGGGGCGGCCTCGCGCACCGGGTACGGCGCGGTGAACACCTGGGAGTCGGCGTGCAGGAGTTCGGCGAGCCTCTCCAGCGGGCCGGCGGGTTCCGGCCGGCCGCGCTGGACGCGGCGGTGGGCCAGGAAGGTGTGCTCGGCCAGTTTGCCCCAGGCCGTCAGGTGCTGTGCGACGGCCGGTGCCACGTCGCCGGCGGCGGCCCGGTGTGCGGCGTGCAGCCGCCGGGCCCGGGCCAGCAGCCAGGTCTCCAGGGTGAGTCGGGCGAGGGCCTCTTGCCGGTCGGGGTGCTCGCGGTAGGCGCGCACGTACGACTCGACGGCCGCCGCCGTGGCCGCCACGACCGCGGTGGCCTCCTGCGGCGCCCCGGCGCGGGACGTGCGGTGGACGCGCGCGCCGTCGCACAGCGCCTGGGCGAGTTCCTTCTCGGTGAGGGTCCAGATGCCGGGCCGGGCCGGACCGTAGGGGGTGTCGTTGTGGTAGCCGTCGCGCACCACGGCCCGCCCGGCGGCGTCCCTGTCGAGCAGGAAGCTGTGGTCCATGTGGGCGTGGCCGTGGTACGGCACCCAGGGCAGGTGGTAGGCGTCGGCGACCACGTACAGGGTGCCGGGGCCGGCCGGCAGGGCGGCGGCGCAGGGAGGGAGGGTGCGCGCCTTGGTGAGCGACAGCCCGAGCGCAGCGGCACTGCGTTCCAGGTGGGTGCCGGTGGCCGGATCGACGGTCGGCAGGCGGCCGGGGCCGGCGTCGCGCGGCGCGAACTCCAGGCGCGCGCCGAGGACGAGCGGCGAGACCCCGTACTCGGCGCGGGCCAGCCAGGCCAGGTTGACCTGGAGGCAGTCCAGGAGGTCGGCGCACAGGTCCGCCGGCGGGGCGGTCCGCGGGACGGCGGGGGCGCTCACCGCACCTCCTCGAGACCGGCGGGTGCGCCCGTCGGCCGTCCGGCCGCCGCGACCGTGATCCGGCCGGGCGCCGTCTCGGCGTCCGCGGCCGCGTCGATACGGGCCAGGCCCGCGACGGCATCGGCGATCGCCGCCGGGTCGGGCGCGCGGTCGGCCAACTCGCCCTCGAGGAACTGCTGGTAGGCGCCGAGGTCCAGGTAGCCGTGGCCGCTCACGCAGACCAGGACTCCGGTGCGGGCGCGGGGGGCGTCACCGTCCCCGCCGCCGTCGCCCGCCGCCAAGGCGGCGGCGGCCAGGGCGTGTCCGGACTCGGGGGCGGGCAGCGTCATCTCCGACGTGGTGAAGGCACGGCCCGCGGCGAGGGCGGCGACCTGGTCGACGGCGGTCGCACGGACCTGTCCCGCGTGCCGCATCGCGGAGACGAGTTTGGCGGCACCGTGGTAACGCAGGCCCGCGGAATGGGAGTCGGGAATGCCGTAGTCGCTGCCGACGGTGTACATGGCCTCCAGCGGGGACGTTCCGGTGGCGTCCGTGCGGTCGTAGGCGTACACGCCGCGGGTGAGCTTGGGGGTCGTGCTGGACTCCGCCGCGATCAGTGCCGGTGCTTCGGTGCCCTCGGCGGCGGCCGCGGCGTAAAAGGGCAGGGCGATGCCGCCGAAGTTGGAGCCCGCTCCGACGCAGCCGACCACGGCGTCGACCTCGCCCCCCTCCTCGGCGAGCTGGTCGATGGCCTCCAGGCCGATCACGGACTGGTGCAGGATGCTGTACGTCTCACCGCTGCCGATGCAGAACGCCGCCCCGTTGGTGCGGGCGGCGTACTCGACGGCCTCGCCGATCGCGAGCGAGAGGCTGTTGCCCGCCGACCGGCCGGAGCGGGCGACCTCGGTGAGGGTGCTGGGGCTGGAGATGACGCGCGCGCCGAGCATCCGCATCAACACGCCCCGGTAGGGCTTGCGTTCCAGGCTGGTGCCGACCATGAAGACGGTGCAGCGCATGCCGAAGCGGGCGCAGGCGGCGGCCAGCGCGGTGCCCCACTGGCCGGCGCCGGTGCCGGTGACCAGCTCTTCGACGCCCGCCCGGTGGTAGTAGTAGGCCTGGGCGAGCGCGGTGTTGAGCTTGTGGCTGCCGGAGATGTTGCCGCCCTCGTACTTCACCCAGACCGGCACCCGGGCGCCCACCGCCTTCTCGAAGGCGCGGGCCCGCCACAGCGGGGTGGGGCGAAAACGCCGGTAGGCGTCGGCGACCTCCTCGGGGATGTCCCAGTACTCGCGCGGCCGCACGCTCTGGCGGACGAGTTCCATCGGCAGGTTCGCCTGCACGATGCCTCCGTCGGTGCCGGAGTGCTGGGTGCGGTCGGCCGGCAGTGGCTGCTTGAGGTGGGGAAGGACGCTGCGCCAGCGGCGGGGGACCTCGCTCATGCGGCGGCCTCGCTGCTCTGCTCGACGATCGCGGTGACGTCGGCGACGGTGGCGAAGGACCGGCCCACGAACAGCTCGTCGGACAGGACGACGCCGGTCTCCTCCTCGACCTGGACCAGGAGGCCGATGAGGGTGAGGGAGTTGATGTGGAGACGTTCGCCGTTGAGCGGTTCGTCGTCCGTCAGGCCGCCCGGGTCGACGGGGGGTTCGGAGGCCGCCGCGAGGATCTTCTTCACGACGCCGGTGAGGTGGGGCGATGCGGGGTGTGCGTGCTGCATGCCATTCCTTTGCGGAGCGGGACACGGATACGGATACGGGTGCTGAGCAGGTGAACGGAACCCGGGCACGACCGCCGGCGGGCAGCGGTGTGCGCCGTCGCCACGGACAGTGGTGTGCGCCGTCCCGGGCGCAGGGCGGTGACGCACACCGCCGTAACGGGAGGAAAAGAAAAAAGGGGGGAGGGGGGAGGGGACGCGGGTGGCTGCCGGCCGGCGAGGCCGGGCGCACAGGGGCGTCGCTTGGTACGCCAGTCGGAAAGCGGCGCCGGTCAGCGCAGGGGAGCGGTCAGCGCAGGGGAGCCGGCACGGCTCTGCACCCTTGCGTGCCGGGCGCGGTGCGCCGGGCACCGCCGTTGCCGCGAGCGGCGATGAACTCCTGGATGTGCAGACGGAGTTGCTTCAGGTGCGGGGCGCGCAGGACGCCGAAGTGGTCGGTGTCCAGGGAGCGGACGCAGACGTCCGCGAGATGCGGCGACCAGCGCGCGGCCTGCCGCGGATCGTCACTGCCGGTACAGGTGATCAGCAGGGTGCGGCCGGGATGCCGGCCGTCCGCGCGGTGGCGGGTGCGGGCCTTGAGGTGGGCGTCGACAGTGCGCTCCGTGCGGGCGAGAGCGCCCGCGTCCATGTGGTCCGCGGCCTCGCTCAGCACCTGGCGGCGCACGGCGTCGTAGACCTCGGGCCCGTCGCCGACGGGTGCCGGACTGCTGTCGACGAGCACCAGGTCGGGCGCGTGCCCGCCGGTCAGCCGCTGCGCCGTCTCGAAGGCGAGCAGCCCGCCGAGGGACCAGCCGACGAACAGGTCGGCAGGGGTGGCAAGCGCGGCCACCGCCTCGGCGTAACGGTCGGCCATGGCCGGTATATGGGCGTCCGGTTCCTCGCCCTCCTCCAGGCCGAGCGCCCGGATGCCGTACACGGGGCCATGGCGGGAGAGGTGGGCGACGAGCCCCAGATAGGGAAGGAGGCCGCCACCCAGGGGGTGGAAGACGACGGTACGGATGTCGCCGGCCCGCCTTCCCAGCGGTAACAGCAGCGGCCTGGCTAAGCCGGCCGTCGTCTCGGTTTGCGCGCTGTGGCTCACAGGGGTCCCCCGCTCGAACCTGCGGTCGAGGCCGGCCGGCCTCGACCCGATGGTGCGTGGAGCGCCGAAACGCCATGGGGCCTTCGGGCGGTGTGTCGCGTGCGCCCTGTGAACAGCCCCGGACTTTCACTGCCCCCGGGGTCACCAGCACCACGTGAATCACACATCACCCAGGCAAGTGTGACTCAGGTCACACTCACGGAGGAGTGTGCGCCCCCCAATTCCCCCGCGCGTTCACGCATCGGCCCACGTCACGCGCACCGGCCCCCGACCGGGCCCGCACACGGCAGCCGGCGGACCCCCACCATGCCCCGACCGGCCGCACATGAATCCCGCTCCGGGGGAACACCTCTCATGGCCGACGCCATCCCGCGTCCGTTCGCCATCGATTTCCCGCCGCCGCGCGCGACGAGAAAGGGCCGCAATGTCTCACCTCCTCTTCGTGGAGACCACAGGTCTGGGCGTCCAGGCACTCGCCCACGCGAAGCGATGCGGTCACACCGTGACCTACCTGCACTGCCCCCTCTACGACTTCACCGCCACCCCGGCCCAGCGCGGACAGGCCATCCAACTCGCCGACCACACCGCGGCGTTCACCGACCCGCTGGACGGCGACACGGTGTACGCGGCACTGCTCGCCTCCGGCGCGGACCCCGCCGACGTCGACGCGGTGCTCTCCACCCTGAGCTACGGCGCACAGGCCGCCGCCGACCTCGCCGCCCGCATCGGCGCCCGCGGCACCTCACCGGCCGGCACCCTCGCGGCCCGGGACAAGGGCGAGTGCCGCCGCATCCTGCACGCACGCGGGGTGCCCAGCGTCGGCTTCCGGGTCGTCACCGACGCCGCCGAAGCACTGGAGGCCGCCGCGGCGATCGGCTACCCGGTGATCGTGAAACCGGTCCTCGGCATCGGGAAGGCCGTGACCTCCATCGCCCGCGACCCCTTAGCCGTGCGGGCCCACTTCGCCGCCGCGGCGGCCGACCGCGACGGACTCACCGAAGGCATGGCCCACCAGCTCGACGAGCGGTATCTGGTCGAGGAACTGGTCGCGGGGGACCTGTACTCCGTGGAGGTCGCCGCCTCCGCCGGACGCATGGTCCCCCTCGTGTGCGCGAGCCGCAAGGTGAGCCGGGAGAACCCGGTGCTGGAACTGGGATGCACCGTCCCCTCCGGACTGCCGGCCACCGACGAGGCCGCACTCGGCCGCTACGCCGTCCAGGTGTGCCGCGCACTCGGACTCGACCTCGGCATCTTCCACGTCGAGGTGATGCACACCCCGTCCGGCTTCCGGCTCATCGAGGTCAACCCCCGGCTGACGGGCGGCTCCCTGCCCGACACCATCAGCAGCGTCGCCGGCGTGGACGTCTTCGCCCTCCTGGTCGACCTGTTCCTCGGCGCCCCCCTGCCCGACGGCCCCCTGCCCCTGAAGGGCTCGGCCTCGCACTCCTTCCTCGCCGCACCGAGGAAGTCCACCGTGCCCGCCCAGCTCCCCGACACCTGGTTCACCCCCTTCCTCGCCCGCCTCCACTCCGGCTACGCCCGGGTGCGCGCCGGCGACGAGGTACCGCCCATGCGCACCAACTTCGACTCGTTCGGCATGCTGCGCGCCCTCGCCCCCACACCCGCCGAGGCCGAGGCGACGTGCACGGCGGTCAAGGCCGACATGGAAACCCTCTTCGGTTTCCCGCTGCTGGCCGAGCGGACCCGCACCCCGGCCCCGGTCGCGTGAGGCCCGACGGCGGCCGGCGGACCCCCGCGGGCACGAACAGCGACCGCGCGTCCGAACACCACGGCCGGACCCCCCCGAACGAAGACGACACGCCCGACCGCCGTAAGCACGCCGAGGGCGACGCGACGTCCGCCGCATCCGCGCACGCCGGAGGCGAGCGCCGCGAGCGCGCCGAGGACGACACGACGTCCGCCGCATCCGCGCACGCCGGAGGCGAGCGCCGCGAGTACGCCGACGGCGACACGACCCGCGCCCCCCTGCGCACGCCGGACGTGGCCGACGCGCCGAAGGACCAGCAGCCGGCCGGCACCCCGCGGGCACCCGCCCGGGCCGACGACCCGGCGCCGCAACCGCAGGACGCGCAGGCGCAGTCACGGCAGCGGCGAGGGCTCTCGCTCGCGGTGTACCTCACCTCGGCGACGCTCATACGCTCGGCGAGCGGTGGCGCTCCCGTCGCGCTCGTCGCGCTGACGCTGGCCCGGCCGGGGCACGGCGGGGCCGCGCTCGGCGGCGTCCTGGCGGCCCTGCTCACACTGCCCAACGTCGCCGGGCCGTGGATGGCGCGCTGGCTGGAGGAGGCCCGCGACCCCAGGTTCCGGCTGGCGGCCGCGTTCACCGTCTTCGGGCTGATGCTCGCCGCGACCGGTCTGACGCTGGGCCGTCTGCCCGTCGTCCTCGTGGGTCTCCTCGTCATCGTCGGCGGTCTGTGCGATCCGCTGATGACAGGGGGCCTCAGCAGCCGGCTCGCGCTGATCGTCGGCGAGGACACCCGCGCCCAGCGCCGGGCCGAGGGGTGGGACTCGGCGACCTACGGAAGCAGCAACATCCTCGGTCCGGCCGCGGTCGCCGCGATCACCGCCCTGACCGGGGCCCTGACCGCGGTCGTCGTGCTGGGCGCGGCCGGCGTGCTGGCCGGCCTGCTGATGCTCGCGCTGCCGAAGGAACGCCGCACCGCCGCCGCGAGGCAGCGCTCG
Organism: Streptomyces collinus Tu 365; assembly: GCF_000444875.1. Lineage (NCBI taxonomy): Bacteria > Bacillati > Actinomycetota > Actinomycetes > Kitasatosporales > Streptomycetaceae > Streptomyces > Streptomyces collinus. The sequence continues at coordinate 8,171,625 of NC_021985.1, forward strand.
ATGCCCGTACGGGACGCCCTCACCGTGATCGTCCGGAAGGGGCCGCTGCGCCGCGTCATGATCGCCACGATGATCACGTCGGTCAGCACCGGCGGCGTGATGGTGATCGCGGTGGTCCTCGGCCGCAACCTCCAGGGTTCGGCGGGCGCGGGCGCCGCCCTCGGCGCCGCCTACGGCGTCGGCAACCTCTGCGGAGCGCTGCTGACCGGCGCGTTCCCCCTCACCGGGGAACCGGAGCGCTGGGTGCTGCGGCTGATCGCCGCGAACGCCGTGGCGGTCGGCCTGTGCGCACTGGCCCCCGGTTACGTCCTCGCCCTGGTGACCTTCGCCCTGGCGGGAGCGACGAGCGCCATCCTGTTCACCGCGTCCCTGGCCGTGCGCTCGGTGTACTCCCCGCCCAACGCCCGAGCGCAGGTGTTCGTGACGATGGCCGGGCTGAAGATGGCCGCCGGTTCGGCCGGCACGGCACTGGCGGGCACCCTGGCCGGCATCGGCCCGCGCCTCGCCCTGTGTCTCAACGCCGTCGTGGTCGCCTCGGCCGTCACCGTCGCCCTGACCGACCTGCGCCTGACCCGCCGCCGGTCGTCCGCCGCGGACCCCGGCGACATGCAGTCGCCGGCGGCATGACGGAGAGCAGGAAGCGGGCGAGTCCGTGGTCGGCGTCGGGGACGCCGCCGCGGGCTCGCCCGCCTCGCGCGCACGGCACCGCTCAAGCGGTCAGAGCTGATCCTGGGGGAGGTCCAGGGCGTCGCCGGCCGCCGGGCCGGGGACCATGCCCTGCATGAGTTCGTTCAGGTCCAGTTCGGTGGCACCGGCCGGGACGGTGGGCCGGGTGCCGTGTCCCATCCGCAGGGTCAGGCCCAGCTTTTTGACCTTGGTGTCCTCGGCCAGCCCGGCGAGGTCGACGCGCACCCTGTCCAACTCGCCGCCCCTGAGCGTGAAGTCGGCCTTCACGTCGGTGTCGGGGGCGTCCTTCAGGTCCTTGGCCGTCGGCAGTTCCATGCCCGGCGGCAGGTCCTTCACCAGCGGTCGCATCTCGCCGAACAGCTTGGTGACCAGCGTGCGGAAGGGGGCGGTGGCGGTGACGTGCTCGGTGCCGTCCGGGCCGTCCGCGGTCTTGAAGCGCACCTCACGGGCGACGACGTCGCGCAGGGCCGCCACGAGCTTCCGCTGCGTCCTGGTGTTCAGGGACGGGGCGGGCGCAGGACCTTCCGGGCTCCAGGCGCCGGCCTTCGCCTTCTCCATCTCCTTCGTACGGAACTTCACCCATCGGCCGGCGAAGAGAGCCTTGATCGCCCCGGCCTGCGGTGACTGGGCGTGTCCGTCCCGGGGCTGCCGCATCGCTCGCCTCATCGCTCGCAAGCTCCACGGCGCGAGCTGGAGGACGCCGAACGCGACCTCCACGCCGAGGAAGAGCCACAGCAGCCGCGACACCCCGTGGGCGAGTGCGTACGCCTGCCACGTCGCGAACAGGGCCCGGGCGATGCCGTCGAACAGTCCGTGCTGCGGCAGCGGTCTGACGATCCGCAGAACGGCCCAGACGACCACCACCGAGCCCATCAGGTTGGCGAACAGGACCTGCCACGGGTCGAGTTCGGGCAGGGCGCCGAGCCCGAGCGCCGTGCCGCACGAGGACAGCGTGTCGTGCACCAGGACGTAGGTCCACGGAGTCGCGAACCCGGCGGTGACGACCAGGTCGTACCAGGCGCTCGCGCGGACGACGCGGAGGTAGGTTGGGCGGGAAGGGGGGCGAAGACGGCTCACGGCGAGGCTCCTGCTTGGTCTCTTGACGACGGCGCCTCACGCTAAACAGTGGAGCACGCTCCAAGGTCAAGCCCGAGATCCGACGGAGGGGCATGCGCATCGGTGAGCTTGCCGCGCAGGCAGGCATGACCAGGGACACGATCCGGTTCTACGAGAAGGTCGGTCTCGTCACCGGCCGGCGTCTGCCCAACGGGTACCGCGACTTCCCGCCGGAGACGGTGGTCTGGCTCCAGTACGTCCGCACCGCGCAGGCACTCGGATTCTCCCTGGCGGAGATCGCGCGCAACGGCGAGGCGCTGCGCGAGGCGCCGGACACCGCGGAAGCACTGTCGACGCTCTTCGAGGAGAAACTCCGCGTCGTCGACACCCGGATCGCCGAACTGACCGCCCTGCGAGCCGAACTGGCCACGCGCGTCGGCACCGGATGCCCCCTGCGGCCGACCGGCCGACCCGCCGGGACGGACGCCGCAAGCGCCCCCGCGGAGGCAAATGCGCTGTCCCGAGCGTGACGGGGGAGACCTTGCGGGAAGGACAGGGGGCCAGGCCCGGCCGTGCGCCCGCACCGAGCGGGCCGCACCGGCCCCGACCTGCCCTATGATCCGCTTCTCCGACGATCACCTCTGGCCACGTTCCTGTGCGCCCCCACGACAGGCAGGTATCCACCCGTGTCCGGACCCACCGTCAAGGCCCCCTGGCTGCCCGCCCGCTTCGCCCAGGCCGCCGTGGCCGCGGCGGCCGTGGCGGACGTCGCCCGGGCCGTGACCGTGCGCGCGCACGCGGCCCATCCGCTGGACACGTCCGAGAGCACGTCGGGGCGGGTCTCCCAGGTGTACGTGAACCTGATGATCGTGGCGGCGGCGCTGTTCCTGGTCTGGTTCACCCGCTCCCGGCGCGTCGCAGGATCGCTGTCCCCGAACCCCCTTGCGGGGTCGGCCCCGTGGGCCGTGTTCTCCTGGCTGGTCCCGGTGATCAACATGTGGGTGCCGCGGGGGCTGGTCCTCGACGTCCTCCGTGCGAGCGGTCCCGGCGCGGCCCAACCGCGCGACCGGGTGCTGGTGAACGTCTGGTGGGCGACATGGATCGGGCACGCGCTGGTCGCCGCCGTGAGCGGCGGGCCGGGGCAGCGGGCTTCGCTCGCCATGCTTTTGGTGGCCGAGGGGCTGGAACTGGCCGCGGCCGCCCTGGCGATCGCCGTGATCCAGCGGATCACGACGCGGCAGGCCGCCGCGCTGGGATCGACGCTCCCGGCCCCGGGCGTTGCGAGCCTGCCGCCCCTGCCGTAGCCGACCGGCCGGGAGCCTCAGCCGAGGGGACAGTGGCCGCCGTTCGGCCCACCCGATGACACGGCTCCCCGCAGCGCCCCTGCAGCCACGAACATCCCCTCCAAGGCCCTTTCCCGCCGTCCTGTCCGGCCCCTGGGCCGGTCACAGCTCGAACTCGAGGTCGATCAGGTCGGTGAGTTCGACTTCGAGGCCGTGGGCGCGGCGGCCGTTGTCGCGGAAGTAGACCTCGCCGAGGGCCTCGGCGGCGACCTGGCGGAGCTGGTCGTCGGTGAGACCGGCTTCCTGGGCCTGGAAGAGACGGGCGGCATGGCCGGGTGGCAGGGCGAGGGTGAGGTGGCGCACGCGGGCGTCGTCGGTGCTGCCGGGGGCGGCGGTGTAGCCGAACCGGGCCCGGACGTCGATCATGATGCCGCCGGTGGTGGCCGCGGCCTGCTTCGCCTTGGCCCTGACCTGCGGCTGCCAGCGCACGAGCACCTCACGCTCGAGGCGGCCGGCGAGCTCCGGCCGGGGCTTCCTGATCTGGTTCTTCACATACCGTTCGACGGTGCGCTGACTGACGCCGAGCAGCTCGGCCACGCGCCGGGTGCTGCGCTGGTGCTGCTTGACCAGGTAACGCATCTGCGCTCCGGCGCTCTTCGGGACGGGACGCGTGAACGCCCCCCGGACGGCTTTGTCGAGTCCTTCGCCGATCGTGACCATCGCCGTAACCGCCCTATTCCCCGGTGTCCTTGGCGGTGACCTCGCCGGTCTTGATGTAGCGGGCGAGGTTGGCGACGTGACCGTCACCGGCGAGCTCCTCGAGCACGTTGGCTCCCCACAGCACGCTCTGGGTGCCCTCGTGCTTGACCATCCCCGGGGAGACGCCGAGCCGGAAGGAGCCGGGCACGGTCTTGCCGCCCGAGTCGTAGGGCAGGACGTCCAGCGGGCTGGGCCCGTCGGCGGCGTACACGGCGCAGTCCGAGAGCACCGCGACCGGGTACCGGCCGGTGGCCGCCGCCAGGTGCAGCATCTTGCGGTGCATGTTGATCCGGGCCCGGGAGATCACGGTGGCCCGGATGTCGGGGCGCCACGTCGGCCGGGCCAGAGCCGGCCAGGCCTGCCCCGGTTTCCAGCCGCCGCCGCGTGCCTTCTCCTGCAGCTTGCCGATGCCGCCCTTGACGGTCATCTTGACGGCGCCGAGAACGAGCGCCAGCTCCGGATCACGGCCGCGGTGGCCGTCCATCGCCTTGAGGAACGCGGCCGGGGAGAGCTTCTCGGTGACGCCCAGGTCCGCCATGGTGGCGACGTAGGCGTCGCGCAGCCGCTTGTACCAGCCGTCCAGGAACCGGCCGCTCTCGGGCCGCACCCACGCCTCCAGCGGGGCCACCTCGTAGCCGAGCTCGACGGCGTAGGCCACGGTGGGCGTGGTGTACCAGGCCGGGCCCTCGGGACGCCGGCCGGTCGGCGTGAACGGGCTGGGCAGCAGGTCACCGTCGAGGTCCCGCCACCGCTTGCCGACCTTCACCCGGTTCAGGTCGACGTGGGAGAGATCGACCAGCCAGGAGCCGGGCACCGTGGCGTCGAAAGTCGGATCGGTGACGTGCACGGGCGGCGACGCGAGGCCGACGACGGCGCCGTTGGCGGCCGCACCGAACGCCAGGTTCACGTCGATGCCGACCAGGTGGCGCCGCATGCACTCCTCATCGGTGAGATCCCGCGCCCAGTCGTAGGCCTCCTCGAACAGCTTCTCGCCGGGGCCGCGCACGTGAAAGCGGGGCAGGTGCGCCAGGACGGGGTGCCCGTCGGTCGCCTCGCACGGCGCCGGGTCCACCGGCTCGGTACCCAGCGACCCCGGCCGGTGCTCGCGGTGCCGCCTGCCTTCCTCGTCCGGCCGGCCGGCACGGGTCGGCGGGTTCAGCGCGGTCATCAGCTGCAGCCCCGTCACCGCGGTGGACCCCACCGGCGTCATCACCCGCTGCGCGTACACACCCAGCACCCGGGCCAGCTCCGCCGGCTCCAACCGGGCGGCATGGCCCCACGCGCGGTCGTCGAGGGCGCGCCACGAAGGAATGCACAACTGCACGCAACGCCGACGGCCCCCCTGAACGGGGCGGTAGATCCGCGCCCACGGCCCCAGCCCCCGCTTGGTGAGCTGCCAGTCCGCGCGCTGGAGCTGCTTGACGACCTTGTGCCCCTCCGGGAGCCGCCCGGCCAGCCGCTCCTCGTGCGACAGCTGGGCGGGCAGGCCGTAGCGCTCGCACGCCGCCTCGGTGAGCACCAGCAGCGGGTCGGCGTCCTTGCCCGAGCCGTGCAGCCGCTCCGCCCCGAGCCGCGCCTCGGCCAGCGTCCACTCCACCAGCGCGGGAAGGGACTTGGCGGGCACATCCAGGATCAGGCCGCCGACGCCGTAGCCGGTCACATGTCGCTCGGCGTCGGCATCGAGGACGAGCAGCGGGCCGTGCGCGTACGCCCCACCGGGCGGCGGCGTCTCCGCCGGAGCGGCCTTCTCGGCGGCCGGACGCCGGGAGGCCGGCGCAGGCCGGGAGGCGGCTGCCGGACGCGGGGCCGCCGCCGAGGCGGGAGCGGCGGCGGGGACAGCGGGCGCGGTGGTACCTGATGTGGCAGAGACTGCGGCTGCGGGCACCGCACCCGAGGCCGCAGGCGGCGCCATCGGCGCCGTGCCGGAGGCTGCCTTCGGCGCCGCCGTGTCCTCCTGCGGCGCACCAACGTCTTCAGTGGCGGGATAGAGCTGTGCGAGCTGCTCGAGCAGGCGCGCGTACGCATCCCGCTGCGGCGGCCGCGGCTCGGTCTTGCCCGATTCCCAGTCGCCGACGGTCGCGCGTCGCACGCCCAGGGCGGCGGCCACTTCGTCCAGAGTGAGGGCGTGCGCCTGGCGCAGCCGCCGGCGCTCCGCCGGCGACGGCAGCGACGACCGGGACGCCACCAGGGCATCCACCGCGTCGAACAATTCGGACATGAAGCACCTCCAGCCCCATCCTAACGAATGAGACGTACGAATAGCGCACATGCATCGTTCATTTCGCGTGCGGCAGGAGGGCGTCAGCCTGCAGAAGCGGCCAGGGCGCGCATGCTCGCCACCGCCTGCGGCCGCCGTCCCCGCCATGACGATCTGCCCGTACGATCAGCGGATTCATTTCGTCCTGAGGAGTACCTGCCAGGTGAGTGCCGTCATCCCGTCGTCCCGCGATGCCACCCGACTGCTGCGGGTGCAGCAGCTGTCCCGAGTCGAGGACGGTGAGAGGCTGCACGCTCTCTTGTGGCGGCCGGGACCCGGCTGGCGGATGATCAGCAGCGCTGTCCTCGGCGGAGGCATCGGGGAACGTTCCTGGATCCTCAACGCGCAGGTCTCCCACGGTTACCGGCGTACCGACCCGGCCCGGCACCTGGCCGTGCTGGCCCACGAAGCCGGCGCGCGGGGCGAGGGGGTGGGCCTGATGACGGCAGCCGACGTGCGGGCCCACGGCAGCGCGCATGACGGCGGAGTCGACGCGGTGGCGACGGCGGGCCTCGGCGTACGGGGATGGGCCGCATCCCCGGCCGAGGGCACCGCGGCGCCGCTACGGGCGGGCACGGTCAACATCGTCGTCGCCCTTCCCGTGGCGCTGTCCGACGCGGCGCTGGTCAATGCCGTCGCCACGGCCACCGAGGCCAAGGTGCAGGCGCTGGTCGGGGCCGGCTACGACTGCTCCGGTACACCCACCGACGCGGTCTGCGTGGCCACACGTACGCCCCGCAGAGGCGAGGACGTCCACGCTTTCGCCGGCCCCCGCTCCCTGTGGGGGGCCCGTCTGGCACGGGCCGTCCACGCGGCCGTATCCACCGCGGCGGCTGCCTGCTGACTCGCGACGGCACACGACCGGGTGGCTCGGCCCGCGTCACCGTGCCGGTGCTGCGCAGTGCCGTGTGTCCGCGCTCGCCCCGGCAGCCGCCATCGGGTAACTGCAGCTGAACCACGGCTTTCGCCGGTCAGGCCGCCGGCGCCGGGAGGTGCCCGAGGTGCCTGGTGACACGCTCACGCAGCAGGAGGTACTCCTTTCCGCGCCGAGGCAGAGGGCCCGGCGGCCGCTCGACGACCCGCGCTGCGGTCACGGTCTGGCCCGTGCGGAACTGCTCGCGCGTCAGGTCGAGTTCCGCACCGCTGGGCAGCCGGTTCCACCAGTGGAATCCCTGCTGATCGCTGCCGCAGTGGACCTCCCCGACCATGAGGTCGCCGCCGAAGATGTCGTTCACGACCAAGGCGGTGATGTCGCAGTGCCCCCAGGCCGGGTTGTCCGGCTGCCATCCGGCGCGGGCGAGGTCGTCCGGGGAACACGTGTCGGCGGCCCAGCTCGCGCGCAGAGCGTCGTGGAGGGTGAGCAGATTCCAAGGGGTCATCCCGCCAGCATCGCAGCAGCCACCGACAGCGACGGATCGCCGGGAGACGCCTGGTCAGCTGCCGGACCCGGACCGCGGATGCCGTCGACGCCTTCGCCTGGCACCCAGCCGATCAGCGGGGCCGCGCCAGGCGTTCCTGGAGGCGGGCGTGCCGGAACTGGTACACCGGGCCGGTCGCCCGGAGCAGGTTGCGGCGGCGGGCGTCCTCCAGAAACGCCATCAGGCACACCGGGGTGCCCTCGCGGGCGGAGAGCTGAAGGGCGGTGGCGGCGGTGGCGACGGCCGTGTTGCAGACCGGGCCGGCCATGACGGCCGTCAGCAGCGCACCCGAGAACGCGGCCAGCGCGCCCAGGGGGGAGCCCAAGTACCAGGCCACCAGGGGCCCGGCCAGCAACCCCACCGCGACCCCGGTCAACAGGCCGAGGACGAGGCGCAGTCCGAGGTGGTGCCGCCACACATCCCTGGGCCCGACCGAACGGGTGTCCTGCAGCGGTGGGCGGTTGTAGTACTCCCGTACGTCGTCGTACCAGGAGCCCGCTCCGGCGGACAGCAACGGCACGCCCGCCACGATCTGGTGGCCGCGACCGGTCACCAGGACCCCGGTGTACCCGAGCGGCAGGGTGGTGAGGAAGCAGAGCCACGCGGGCGGCGGGCTGTCGCCCGGCAGCAGGGGCGCGCTCAGTGTCGTCGCGGTGCCGAGGACCAGCCACTCCACCACGCCCGAGACGATGGCTCCCGGAGTGAAGATGTCCCGCCAGCCGGCACTCTGCAACGGCTGCGGATCACTGAGTTCCGCGAAGCGGTCGCCGGCCACCCAACCGCCCAGGACCGCGCCCGGGACCGCGAGCAGCACGGTGGACAGGGTGGGGGAGGCCAGCCACATCACGACGAAGGTGGGCACCCCGCACACCACGCTGACCAGCGCCCACATGGCGAGCCGTCTGGGCCGGACCTCGGCCCACCCTGTGATGTGCCACCACCGCAGGTCCCGTTCCCCTTCGCCGGCGAGGCGCCGCGCGACGAACCGCAGGGTCCGCTCCGCCGTCTCGGCGGACCAGCGGGGGGCCGGGGTGCCGGGCCGCGGAGTGTAGGCGGCGGTGACGGCGTGGTCCAGCAGATGGTTCTCGACCTCGGTGGAGGTGTCGAAGCGGGCGCTGTCGAGGAGTTCGTCCACCGGACCGTCGTCGGCGTAGATGTCCCGTACCAGGGTGATCGCCAGCGGCTTGGCGAGGGCGTGGGCCACCGCGCTGTCCGGGGCGTGCAGCAGCCGGTCGGTGAGCGCCCGCCACGCGGCGGGCGCCGGGTCGGGCAGCTGGTCGAGCAGGTACGTGGCGGCCTCGGCCGGCGCGACGGGCTGGATCTCCAGCGCCACGGCGCTGCCCAGCCGGGCGTTCTTCTTCGCGGTCCGTACGGCCTCCAGCGCCCGGGAGACCAGCACCAGCCGGCACGGAGCCTGCGCCAGCGCGGTCACCATCGCGCCCCGCAGCTTGTTGCCGTCGACCTCGTCGAGCCCGTCCAGGAACAGTGCCACCCGTCCCGACTCCAAAAGCTCCCGGGCCCGCCCGCGGCCGCCCCGCCCGGCGAACAGCGTGTACTCCCGGGCCAGCCGTTGCGCCGCCCACTCCGTCGCCTTCTCCCGGGCCGGGTCCCAGCCGTCGAGCGTCAGCAGCACCGGCACCGGCACACGCGCCCGCTCCCTCGCACTGAGGTCCGGCCGGGCGCGGTGGCGCAGCGCGGCCAGCAACAGCAGCACCGCGGTGGCCGTCTTGCCCACCGCCGGCGCACCCAGCAGAAGCAGCCGACCCGAGGCCAACCCGCCGTAGACGGCGTGCAGTTCGTCCAGTCCGCCACCGGCCCGCAGCCGCTCCTGGGTCACCGCCGCCAGGCCGGGCAGCGGTTCGAACCGGGACCACCGGCCCTTGGCGGTCGCCGCGCCGACCGGGCCCGACAGGTCCCGGCGGGTCACCCGCCAGCGCGGCGGCAGCGGCGGCGGCTCCAGCAGCCGCCGCAGCCCGGCCTCCTCCTGCCACTGCATCCACACGGCGCGGGCCAGCTCGTCGGCCGAGGCGTCCAGCCGGGACGGGACCTCAAGGCCGTGATGGTGATGGACGTTCTGCGTGCTGCCGGCACCCGTCTGCAGAGCGACCGGCCCGTGGAAGGCGTTGCCGCTCACCCCGTCCGGCCCGGCACCGGGCCCGCTCATCCCGCCGTCCCGAAGTGGATGTCCTGGGTGCTGTGCGCGCCCGTCTGGAAGGCGACCGGCCCGCGAAAGGTGTTCCCGGACACCGCCCCGCCGCTCTCCTGGCCCCCCGTCCGCGCCCGCAGCGCGTCGAGCCCGGCCACCAGCTCGTCCCGCTCCGCCGCCGCCACACTCTCCAGCAGCGCGGCGAACTCCCCGCGCCACAGGCGTGCTTGCACCTCGCGCTGCCACTCCCGTTCCCCCTCGTCCGCGCCCGCCGCCAGTGCGACGGCGGTGCGGTCCAGCCGCTCCAGCGCCTCGCCCTCCCGGCCCGGGTCACCGCGGCCGACCAGCCGGGCGCACCGCGTCCGGAACCACGCCCACAGGTCCGAACCGGCGGCCTCCACCACCGCGGTGCCCCCCGCCGCGGCGGCAGCCGTCATCACCTCGTCAAGCATCGCCAAACCCCCCAGTCCAGCCATGACGTCCTGAACATCCTGAAATCAGGACAGGGACCCTAGCGCGGCGCGCACGCGCACCAGACGGTTTTCCCGATTCCCCGGACCGGGCGCTACGCCCCACTCGTCGACCATGGCGTCCAGCCGCACGAGACGCCGCCCGCACTCGGCCTCCACCTAAGACGCCCTTCGGGCAGGACAGCCGGGACGACCTGTCGGCCACCTCCACCCGCACCGCCGACACCAGCCGCAGCACCGCCCACGAGCAGGGCCGCTCCGGTCGAAGCGCGCAGGCGCCCTCGCCGGCGACTCGGCGCGGCCCGGGCGCCTGCGCGCTTCGACCGGAGTGGCCCCCGCGGACGGATGCAGAAGTGGGGCGCCAGGGGGCGGCTGTCGGTCGCGTATCGGGCGCGGATGCTCCCCGTTCCTCACATTCGGGCGTTTGGCCTTGTATGCAACGTTCTGAGGAGTTTGGCCCGGCAAGGTTGCAGTCGCGATGAGGCCCGGTCGTCGGGTCCTCACCGGACGTGGAGGAGCACGATGCGAGGCTTGAGGACTCTCGGGGCGGGCGCGCTGGCGGTGGCCCTGGTGTCGGGCGTCGGGTGGGCGGCGCAGGCGTCGGACGGCCAGGCGCCCGTCGAGGCGGCCGCGGTGGTGGACGGGTACCAGGTGGTGAAGCTGCCGAACGCGACCGTGCCGAACTTCCAGCGGCGGACGGTGTTCTGCCCACAGGGGAAGGTCGCCATCGGCGGGGGAGCGGAGGCGCAGGGCCAGGACGCCATCCTCGTCGGCTCGTTCCCGACCGACGACGGACGCGGCTGGACCGCCCTCGGCCGGCAGATGCGGTACAGCGACGTCGGGATCTCGGTGTACGCGATCTGCGCGAACCGCTGATCTCCCAACCCCTCCGGCTGCGCCCCGCCCCATTCCTCAAGGAGCGGGGCGCAGCGTTGCTCAAGCCGGAGCGTGACCTGGCAGGCCCTGTCGGCTCCAACGGTGCGCCGCCGTACCCGATGATCACCTGGCTTTGCCCCCGGGAACGGACAGCAGCATTCCGGCTGCCGCAGAAGCCGCGCCGGTTCACCCTCTCCCACCGGAACCGCCCGGCCAACGGCTGCTGCGTCGCGACGGTGCTCGTCCCGGCGGGGGCCCGGCCTGTGCCCCGGCGACACGGGAACGTGTCACCAAGGACGGACCAGGGACTTCGCATCGGCTATCGGGGGCAGACGGGGATAAGTGCAGCGATTGGAGGAGGAGACAGTGGCGGAGGAGTCGTCGTTGAGGGCTGTGGGATGGGCGCGCTCGCTCCCGGTGAGCAGTGGGGCGAAGGGAGCGAGGGACTGGACACGCGCGCACCTGACGACGCTCGGCTGGGCGGCTACCGCCCCTGACCTGGTGGACTCGGTGGTTCTGGCCGTTTCCGAGTTGGTGACCAACGCGCACATGCACGCCCGCAGCGCGGCGCAGCTGATCCTCACCTGGGACGAGGAGTGCCTGCATGTGACGGTGCACGATGCCTCGCCACGGCTGCCCGAACAGCGCCCCTCCGATGCCGGCGCAACCGGGGGCCGCGGCCTGCAACTGGTCGACGCACTCGCCGACACCTGGCAGGCCCACCGGTGTCCCCGTGGCAAAGACGTGATCGCCTGCTTCCAGCCACACGCAGCCCACTGACACACAGCCTGCTGCGGAACGTCGGCCGGGCGCGGGCGGGGTGATCGTGCGGCGTCGCGATGGCGACGTCCTGTCCCTGAGCCAGAGGCGTTCGCTCGCCGTGTGGATGCCGGTGCCGCGCACGGCTTCCCGCACCGCCGCGTCGCGTGCGGCTTAGGACCTCGGGACAGCGTCAGGGCGCCTGCCGCGGCCACCTGGAGAAGCCCGTGACCAACGCCCGTATCGCGCCCCCGGCTCGGCACCCCTCCCGCGAGCCAGGCCCAGCCCCTTCTCGCGCTCGGGGCCGCCCGGGATGCCCACGCGGTCGGGTGACTCGAAACCCTGGATCGGGGAACCGGAAGCGATGCCCTGCCTCATAAAGGGGGGCCGGGTCTTCGGACGCCCGGCTCCCTCACCGGAAGAAGGACCATGATGACGCGCGAAGACGACGGTGGGCAGTCCGTGCCGAACACCCCAGGCAAGCGCTCCGGCGGCGACGGCGTCACACGCCGCCGTCCGCTGCGCGAGCGGCACGTCGAGGAGACGGTCGAGGTCGCGGTGCCGGTCCGCACGGCCTACAACCAGTGGACGCAGTTCAAGACGTTCCCGCGCTTCTCGACCATGGTCCGCGACGTCGAGCAGATCAGGCCTACCGTCACCGCGTGGACCATCGGCTACGGCCCCCTGCGTCACCGTTTCGCCGTCGAGATCGTGGAACAGGACCCTGACGCCTACCTGGCCTGGCGTGGCCTGGAGCAGCACCCCACCCACCAGGGCGAGGTCGAGTTCAGGCCGACGGAGTCCGGTGGCACCGCGATCACGGTCCGGATGCTCCTCCAACCGCGGGGGGCAGCGAAGGTCCTCACCCGCTCGTCCAGGGTCGTGGGGCTCACCGTGCGGCTGGTGCGCGGGGAACTGGTGAGCTTCAAGCACTTCATCGAAGGGCTCGGTCAGGAGGGCGGTGCCTGGCGCGGCACCATCCGCAACGGCCGGGTTCAGCACGACACCCCGGAACCGCCCAGGAGCCGTGTCGCCCAGTGGCCCGTCGGCTGACCCGCGTACCGCACACGGCAAGAGAAAGGCCAAGCGATGCAGAACCCGCCCGGTGAGGAGCCGGAGACCTCCCTCTCCGTGACACCGCCGAAGAAGTGGGCGGCCGGGGTTCCCGCCGTCGTGCACGCGCTGGAGTACTCCCTGGAGCAGACCTCCCCGCGCAAGACCGGGGTCGACCTGCTCACCATGAACCAGGTGGGCGGGGTCGACTGCCCCGGCTGCGCGTGGGCGGACCCCGCTCCGGGCCGGCGCCATCGCAATGAGTACTGCGAGAACGGCGCGAAGCACATCAACGACGACGCCACGACGCGCCGGATCACCGCCGACTTCTTCCGCGAGCACAGCGTGTCCGATCTGGCCGCACGCTCCGACATGTGGCTCAACCAGCAGGGCCGGCTCACCGAGCCGATGATCAAACGGCCCGGGTCGGACCACTACGAGCCCATTGGCTGGAACGACGCCCTGGGCGTGCTCGCGCAGGAACTGAAGGGGCTGGACTCGCCCGACGAGGCGGTCTTCTACACCTCCGGCCGGGCCAGCAACGAGGCCGCCTTCGTCTTCCAGCTCTTCGCCCGCGCCTACGGCACCAATAACCTGCCCGACTGCAGCAACATGTGCCACGAGTCCAGCGGCTTCGCCCTGAACGAGACGCTGGGCGTCGGCAAGGGCACCGTGAGTCTCGACGACCTCCACCACGCGGACCTGATCTTCCTGGTGGGGCAGAACCCGGGCAGCAACCACCCGCGGCAGCTTTCGGCCCTGGAGGAGGCCAAACGCAACGGCGGCCGCATCGTGGCGGTGAACCCGTTGCCGGAGGCGGGCCTGCGACGCTTCAAGAACCCGCAGAAGCCGCGTGGGGTCGTGGGGCGGGGCACCCAGATCGCCGACCGCTTCCTGCACATCAAGCCGGGCGGGGACCTTGCCCTGTTCCAGGCACTGAACCGGTTGTTGCTGGAGGCGGAGGACGCGCGTCCCGGCACCGTCCTGGACCACGACTTCATCAACGCCCATACCTCCGGCTTCGAGGAGTTCGCCCGGCACGCCCGCACCGTCGACTGGGACGACGTGCGTACGGCGACGGGACTGACCCGCGAGGAGATCGAGAAGGTCCGCGACGAGGTCCTGCGGAGCGAACGCGTCATCGTGTGCTGGGCGATGGGCATCACCCAGCACAAGCACGGCGTACCCACCATCCGGGAGATCGTCAACTTCCTGCTGCTGCGCGGCAATCTGGGGCGCGCCGGCACGGGCGCCTGCCCGGTGCGCGGCCACAGCAACGTCCAGGGCGACCGCACCATGGGCATCTGGGAGCAGATGCCGGACACCTTCCTGGACGCCCTTCAGGACGAGTTCGGCTTCGATCCGCCGCGCCCGCACGGCTTGGACTCGGTGAACTCCAGCAAGGCGATGCTGGAGGGCCGCGTCAAGGTCTTCCTCGCCCTGGCCGGGAACTTCGTACGCGCAGCGCCCGACAGCGAGGTCACCGAGAAGGCGATGCGATCGTGCCGGCTGACCGCCCACATCTCCACCAAGCTCAACCGCTCGCACACCGTCTGCGGCGACACCGCCTTGATCCTGCCGACGCTTGGGCGCACCGAGCGTGATGTCCAGGCCGACGGCGAGCAGTTCGTCACCGTCGAGAACTCCATGAGCGAGGTGCACACCTCCCAGGGACGACTCGAACCGGCCTCGCGCGTGCTGCTGAGCGAGGTCGCCATCCTGTGCCGGCTCGCCCGGCTGAGCCTCGACGGCGAGGGGAACATCCCCTGGGCCAAGTTCGAGGGCGACTACCACACCATCCGCGACAGCATCTCTCGGATCGTGCCGGGCTTTCACGACTTCAACGCCCGGGTGACCCGTCCGGGAGGCTTCCAGCTACCCAACCCGGTCAACGAGGGCGTGTTCAGGACCGAGACCGGCAAGGCCCGGTTCACCTGCAACGAGCGGGTGGTCCCCCGGGCCCCCGAGGGTCACCTGCTGCTGCAGACCTTGCGCTCGCACGACCAGTGGAACACCGTCCCGTACACCAACAACGACCGCTACCGCGGCATCCACGGCAGCCGCCACGTGATCCTCGTCAACCCGGCCGACCTGTCCGAACTCGGCCTCGCCCAGGGCGATCGCGTGGACCTGGTGAGCGTCTGGGAGGACGGTACCGAGCGCCGGGCCGAGAACTTCGAGGTCGTGTCCTACCCCGCGGCCAAGGGTTCGGCCGCCGCCTACTACCCGGAGACGAACGTCCTGGTGCCGCTCGACAGCGTCGCCGACGTGAGCAACCAGCCCACGTCGAAGGGCATCGTCGTCCGCCTCGAACCCACAGGCGACCGATCCCGGCCGGCACCCGTCTGACCGAAACCGACGAGGTCGTGGGGCCCGCTGACAGCAGCGGGCCCGCCGTCCGTCCAGGCGAGGGCGGCCGCGAAGGGCCACCCCGACACCACGCCGGTCACCGACATCGTCCTGCCTGAATCCGTGGAGTAGGTGCGCCAGATCTCCAGATCTCGACGGTGAGCCGGTCGGTGGCAGCAAGCTCGGCGAGTTCGGACAGGGCCTGGGGCACGGTCGGCGGGATCCATGCCGGTGAAGCGCACCGCCGCCGCTGCAACTCGGCCCGGCCGGTCACCCGTTGCCGCCGTTGCCACCGCGGCCGCCCTGGCCGCTCGTCTCGCAGCCGACCCCGAGACAGGTGCCGCCGTTGCCGCCGCGCCCGCCGGTGCCGCCGTCCCCGCCGCCCGCGGCGTCGCCGCCGGTGCCGCCGGTGCCGCCGTTGGCGCTGCCGGCGCACACCCCGACACAGATGCCGCCGTTGCCGCCGGCGGTGCCGTTGCGACCGGGTGCCCCAGTGCTGCCGTTGCCGCCGTTGGCGCTGCCGTTGCACAGCCCGGCACAGATCCCGCCGCTGCCGCCGTTGGTTCCGTTGACCGTTCCGTTGCAGTTGCCCGCACAGATCTTGTCGCCGACCCGGATGTTGCCGTTGCCGAACTCGACGCCGCTGAGCACTCCGGCGCCGAAGACGGGGCGGCCCGCGCCGGATCCGTTGCCGTGGTTGTCGGCGGGGAGGTGCAGGGCGGCATCGCTCACGGCCGCCTGGCTCTGCGGCATCGGCGCCGCCATGGCGGTCGGCGCCAGCGCACCGCCGGCGACCACGGCAACCGAGACGGCCAGACCCAGACCGAATTTCGACGGGCGTACGGGCATCGAATTTCTCTCTTTCTGAAGACGTTTCCGAGAATTGCGAGAAAAGCGCGAGCTGGGGAAAATATGGATGGCAAAAATCATGGGCGCCCCGGTCCAGAAATTCGGGCCGGGGCGCAGGCGCCCTCCTCAGGAGCCGGGGGCGGAGCCGTCGTCGAGCAGCCCCAGCCAGTCGCCGTCCTGGAACTGCCGCTGCCAGGTGTCGACCTCCTTCTCCGGGATTCTGTACTTCTTGGCGACGTCGGCCTTCGTCGCGTGGCCGGAGGTCACGGTCAGCACGATCCGGACCTTGTCCATCACGGTGAGATCCGGCTCCGCCTTGTCGGGCAGGTCCTTGAAGGACAGGCAGCCGCCGGGCTGGCCGGGCTGGCCGGGCTGGCCCGGTCGGCCGGGCGCGCCGCCCTTGCCCCCCGCGCCGCCCTCCCCACCCTTGCCGCAGTGCGCGGACCGGCCGGCGAGGGCCGAGTAACCGCTGGTGCCGGTGGTGCCTGTGTGCGTCGCGGCCTGGGCGGCGCACGCGGTGCCGGAGACGAGGGTCAGGGAGGCCACCGCCATGAGGAGGGGACGCCGCCAGGAGATTGTGGACATCGAGGTTCTCCGATTCTTCTGTTGCCCGGGGGTGGAGGTTCTTCCGTTGGAGGGGTGGAGGCCTGCCAGGCCTCCACCCCGTGGTGCTGCGGCGTCGCGGCCCTGGGTACCGCAGGCCCCTGGCGGTCAGAAGAGGCTGCCGCCACCCGCGCCGCCCGCCCCACCGGTCCCGCCGAACAGACCGCCCAGTCCGGCCGCGCCGCCCTTGCCGCCGTTGCCGCCCTGGAGGATGCCGAAGCCGCCGTTGCCCCCCTTGCCGCCGTTGCCGCCGACGAGGACACCGCTGCCGCCGCCACCGCCGCTACCGCCGCTCCCGGCGAAGATGCCGGAGCCACCGGCACCACCGTTGCCGCCGGCACCGCCGACGACGCCGTCGCCACCACCACCGCCGCCGCCACCGCCGCCACCTGCGAGGATGCCGTCGCCGCCCTTGCCGCCGTTGCCGCCGGCACCGCCGACGCCCAGGACGCTGCCCCCGCCGGAGCCGCCGGAGCCGCCGCCCCCGCCGATCAGGCCGCCACCACCGGCGCCACCGTCACCGCCGGCGCCGCCGCCCTGCACGAAGGCCACGGTCGAGGCGGGCATCGGAGCCGCCATCGCGGAGGACACGGGGAGGGCGACGCCTCCGGTGAGCAGTGCGGCCGACGCGAAGACGGTCGCAAAGCGAATACCTCGACGCCGGGGACGGGTCTCGTCGTACGTGCGCTTGGTACGGGTCATGGATTTTCCTCTTTCTTCTCAAGGGCATCTCTGTCGCCCAGTGATTCGAGATGTCGGTGAGGCCCCTTGGGGAGAATTCCGCCTTACCGGTCGGCCTCGTTCCTTTCCGGTGAGGCCTTGTGCTTCAAGTACGCCCTGTTCGCCCAGCCTGGTCACGTTCCGCAAGTTCGGGACTTGACTCCGCACGTAGGCGCCGGGTAAAAGCACCGGTCGAGTGGCGGGAGGCCCCCTGTCCCCGCAGAAGGCACAGCGGCGAGGGCGCCCCCTTCGGGTCGGCCGGCCATGAGGCGAGGCTGAGATTGGCGCGGGAGCGGGCGAGGCGGACCGCCTCCGTGAGGAAGCGGGCCTGTGTCGCCGCGCTCGGGGCGCCGCGTAGCCGCGGTGCCGTAAGCATTGATGCGGATGCTCGACCGCGCGTTGGAAGGTGCCCGTGTGCGGCAGCCCATCCACGGGCGGCGGCGAGTCCTTCTACCCAGATGGTGTCGTGATGCGACCAGACCATGCCCAGAGCGTCGAGCTGGGCGATGTGGTCGGGGTCCATGTCCCCGAGGGCGTGGAACCGCCTGGTATCGGCCACCCAAGGCCGCCCCAGCGGGAAGGCCGCGAGAGCGCTCGGCCACTCCTCTGTCTCCGCCTCCTGCTCATCGCCGGCGGGAACGCGGTGGTTTGCGAAGGGCACACGCAGGTCGCCGTGGTGCCGGTGGTAGAAGGTGGCGGCTTCCATGCCGCGCCGCCAATGGGCGTGTTCGGGGCTGAGGACGCGGAGGTTGATGAAGGCAGCGAGCGCGGCAGGATCACACGGGGTGGAGACCTTCAACAGGGCCCCGGACCGGCATCGACAGCCGGTCCTGCTCATCGAGGGCAGAGCCTTCCGCGGAGCGGGACTGTACGCCTGTGACACGCTTCGTGCCTGAGGCTCGGCGAGCCACCCCACACCCGCCGGGCCGCACGGCGCGTATGACGTGAGGCGCTTGACCGTTTGACCTGTTCAGAGCCGCTCTAGATGTGTTGCGCTGATCCAGCGCCAGGGGAACCATGGAAGGTGATGGACCTGCTGGAGCGAGAGACCGTGCTCCAGGACCTCGCCGGTCACCTGACGGCAGCCACGAGCGGCCCTGGACGGGTAGCCCTCGTGCGCGGCGAGGCCGGCATCGGCAAGACCACGGTCATCGAGCATCTGATCAAGCTGGCCGATCCCCATGTCCGAGCCCTGGTCGGCGCCTGTGACCCGCTGACCACCCCACGCCCCCTGGGCCCCCTGCTGGACCTGGCCCCCGATTGCGCCGAGACCGTGCGAACCGCCCTTGGGCAGGCGTTGGCCGGCGCAGGCCATCCGGGAGAGGTGTTCCAGTCCCTGCTGGACGATCTGAGAGGCTGTCCCAGCCTGCTGGTCATCGAGGACGTCCACTGGGCCGATGAGGCCACCTTGGATCTGCTGCGCTACCTGGCCCGGCGCCTGCCGACCGTTCCAGCGCTCGTGGTGGCCACTTACCGAGACGACGCGATCGGCCGTGCCCACCCCTTGGCCGCGCTGCTCGGTACTCTGGCCGGCTACCGGTGGGTTTCCCGCCACGCCCTAGCTCGCTTGAGCCGCCTGGCCGTGGCCCGCCTAGCCAGCGGCCGGGCCGTGGACGCTGAGGAGCTGTACCGCGTATCCGCAGGCAATCCGTTCCTCGTCACCGAGATCCTGGCCGCCCCTACCGAGCACATCCCGGCCACCGTGCGCGAAGCCGTCGCCGGCCGCCTAGCCAGCCTCTCGGAGCCGGCCCGCCAGGTCGCCGACATGCTGGCAGTCCTGGGCCACCGAGCCTCGCTGCCATTGTTGGCCGGCCTCCTGCCGGATGCGGACGGAGCGCTGGAAGAGGCTACGGCCTGCGGAATCCTGCGCGTCGGCGGGCAGCTGATCGAGTTCTGCCATGAGCTGGCCCGGCTGGCAGTCCTCGAGACCGTTCCGGTCGCATACCGCCTGCAGATACACCGGCAGGTATTGGCGGCATTGCGCTCCGGCCCCGTGGCCGCGGACGATCTGGCGCTGGTGGCCGATCACGCTGAGGCCGCCGGGGATTCTGCCGCCGTGCTGGAGTACGCGCCGCAAGCGGCCGCACATGCTGCCGCCCTGGGTGCGTATCGGGAGGCGGCCGCCCAGTACACCCGGGCCCTGCACTACGCCGCCTGCCTGCCGCCCGAACAACAGGCATCCTTGCTGGAGGGCCATGCCCAGGCCTGCTCTATGGCCCGCCGGCTGGACGAGGCCATCGCTTCTCGCCGGACGGCGGCCAAGCTGCGGCATGCGCTGGGTGACCGGCTGCGCGAGGGGGAGAACCTGCGCTGGCTGTCGTGCATGCTGCATTTGAACGGGCACAGCACCGAAGCCGCGCAGACCGGCCTGGAGGCTGTGCGGACACTCGAAAAACTGAGACCGAGCGCGGAGTTGGGCGGAGCGTACCTGAACTTGTCCACACTGGCCGTCTACGGCCATGAGGATGCGGAGGTGGCCGCTGCCTACGCCGACAGGGCGATGGCCGTGGGCGAGCAATTCGGTGATGCGGGGCTGGTCGTACAGGCAAGGTTTCTCCCCGCGGCGGCACGGACGCTCTGCGGAGGAAGTGGCTGGGAGGAGTGTGAACACGCGGTGTCCAGCGCGATGGCACAGGATCTACAGCTGGATGCCTCCTTCCTGGCGATGCTCATGTGCTTGTACGCCGTACAACTGCACGACGACGCCCGGGCCACTGCCGCTGTGCAGCGGTCGGAGACCTACTGTCTGGAACACGAACTGCTGACCTACCTGTATTGCACGAAGGCCATGGACAGTTGGAGACTCCTGCACCGGGGCTCGTGGAACCAGGCCACCGACGCCGCACACGGGATCTTGTCCCATCCTCTCTCGCCGCCGGTCGACCGGGCCATTGCCTTGACCGTCCTGGGACTGGTCCGGGCCCGACGAGGCGAGCCGCAGGTATGGCCGCCGCTGGAGCAGGCGGCACGCCTCGTCGATGCGAATTTCCTGCTGAGTACAGGCCTTGGGTGGGAGGCCCGGGTCGAGGTGGCCTGGCTGACCGAAGACGACGAGCTCGCGAAGACCGAGGCCCACCACGGTCTGTCCGCAGTGGCAGACCGCACCCATCCCTGGCTCTCCGGAGCACTGGCCTGCTGGATTCGCCGCACCGGAGGCACACCCCCACAGGTGCCGGCGGCCGAACCCTACGCGCTGGAGCTGGCCGGCGACTGGGCAGGCGCCGCCGCGCGATGGGATCAGCTCGGCTGTCGCTACGACGCCGCACTGGCCCGCCTGGCTGGAAACGCGGCCGCACTACGCCAAGCACTGGCTGACTTGGAGACCCTTGGCGCCCGGCGGGCCGCGAAGCGCGCCCGTGCCATGATGCGCAACCGCGGAGTGCGCCCCGTCCGCTCCAGCCCCCGGGCAGCCACCCGGGCCAACCCCTACGGGTTGACCAACCGGGAGATGGATGTGCTCAAGCTGCTGGCCGAAGACCTACGGGATGCGGAGATCGCTGCCCGGCTGTACATCACACCCAAGACCGCCGGTCATCACGTGGGCGCGGTACTGGCCAAACTCGGCGTCCACACTCGCCACGAAGCCGCCCGCAAATTCGAGTGCCCCAAGTCGCGGTAGGACTCCGAGGTCTCGCACTCGGGCACAGCAGGGCGGCGAGGATACTGCGCGGCCCGCTACCGCCTCGCGGGCCGGCCTGAAGAAGAACCGAGCACGCGACCACCTACCCCTTTCGCAAGTTCGGCCCGGTGGCTCTGGTCACGGAAGCGGCTCCCGCATGGCTCGCCGTTCCAAGTTCAGTCATGCACCTGTTCGTGGGTGTAACAGTAGGCCGTCCGCAGCACCGCAGCGGTCCGCGCGGTGAGTTCTTCGTCCTCCTCACCTTCCTCGTCCCCGTCGGCGTCCTCGTCGTCTTCGTCCCACCCTGGTGATCCGGCGTGGCGGGCGAGGGAGCGCAGGCGCGCACGCACCCGATGCGCGGCTTCCTCGGGAGCGGCCAGGGAGGTGTCGAGGCGGCTGACGAGGCGGTGGGGTGTGGGTTGCCGTCGCGGGGGAGCGGCCCCGCGTCACGTGCGAAGGGGGCACGGGGCCGCCAGCCTGGCTCGTCCTGTCAGGAGCCGGGCCTGTCCTTGATGACCGTACGGGACATGTGAGTTCGACGCCCCTGGGAGCTGACTGTCGTACTGCGACAGGGGGCCCAATCAGGCAGGTTCCGTTCCAGGCGGGGTCGGGGCGGTGGTGAGGCTTCCGGCCTGGCACCGGGGGCCACCGCCAACGCGTTGCTGCGGATCACGGATGCCGGCAACTACCCTGCGGCGCAGTGCCACCCGACCGCCGCGCAGTACCTGCAGGTCTACCCGCCGGGCCAGACGACCCCGATCTACGTCGCCTACACCTCGACGGGCTGCGCCGGGACGGTGGGCATCCTGAGCGTCAGCGCGCTCCAGCCGGGCTCGGGAAGTGCCTCGTAGTACGCCGGACCAACGGCGGTGCCCCGGCCACCGGGGCCACGGTCTTGACCGGCGGCGGCCCACGAACACCTAAAAGAGCGTTTCGTCCCGCCGGGGGTGTTTGGTAATACTTCTCCATCACCGATCACCCGACGTAACGAAGCACTACAAGCCGACATCCGGCTTACACGCCGAACGCCTCCGTGTGGGCTCGCGCCCACGCGCGGTACGTCCGGGCCGGCCTGCCCAGCACCTCGGGTACGTCCGCGGTGACCGCCGCGTTGCCCCCGTCCCGGACGAACGCGGTGCTGAGCACGACGGCTTCCGCCTGCGCGTCGTCGAAGCCCCAGGTGGTACGCAGGAATTCACGGATCTCGTCCGGTGCGAGGCTCCGGGTGGTGAGCGGGCGGCCCAGCACCGAGGCGAGGACGGCCACCTGGTCCGGAAGGCTGATCGCCTCCGGCCCGGTCAGGGTGAACGTCCGCCCCGCGTACCGCCCGTCGAGCAGGGCCCGCACCGCCACGGCGGCCACGTCACGCGGGTCGATCACGCCCGAGGTCCCGTCCCCGGTCATGTTGGGCACCGGTTCGCCCGCCCGGAGCGCCCCGGCCCAGCTCAGCGAGTTCGAGGCGAACGTCGAAGGCCGCAGGACCACCCACTCGGCCCCGCTCTCCCGCACGGCCCGTTCGCCGTCGACATGCCATCGGCCGAAGGGGCCGAGCGCGGGCTCGCCCGTCCCGACGGCGGACAGCTTCACCAGCCGGCGCACCCCTGTGGCGCCGGCCGCCGCGACCAGGGCGGCGTCCTGCCCCTCGTCGGGACCGGGGGGACGCAGCAGGAACGCGGCGCTCGCGCCGGTCATCGCCTCCCGCAGGGGGGCCGGGTCGTGATGGTCGCCGCGCACCGCCTCCACCCCCCCTCGGGCACCCGGGCCTTCGCGGGGTCGCGCGCCGCCAGGTCGACCGCCACACCGGCACGGTCACCCTTTGGGCTTTGGTCCGCACGCGCACCGCCCCGATTCCCGTGCTGCGTCTGGTGGACGGCTTCCCCGCCGACGACTACCGCATCTCCACCCGACGACCGGTGGTTCCCGCTGGGCGAAGGAGAGTGGGGGAGTTCTCGATCCCGCCCGGGTCGAGATCGCGGCCGATTGGGTGACGACCGCCGCCGACCGGATGATGAGTGCCAGAGGGGGGATACGGAACAGCCCTGCGCTGCGTCTGGGCAGAAAGGATTGCGTCCCCGGCCGTGCCGCACCCCGGGGTCGGCGCCCCTTTTCGTCGGCTCGACCGCTCTCGAACAGACCCGCTCAGCGGACGAATTCACCCCCGCCCACGACGCCTGGTGGACGCAGCGGGATGCTGCCCCCCGCATAGCCTGCCGCCGCCGCCCATGCCCACCAGCGGACCACTATGCAGGCGTCGCTGGATCGGTTTCTCGCCCGGCCGTGCTCCGCTGCGCCCAACCTTTCACCGGCGCGCTCGCGAGTCATTCACAGAAAAGCTCCCTGTAGGGAAGTCGGCCAGGCACTGCACCCGCCGCCACTCGGAAGGGCATCTCGGCTGAGATGGCATCGGCCAGAGACCGTTCCGACAGCCCGCAACCACCAGGCATTGGGCACGCCGCCCGCCCTCCCCCGGCGGGGCTGGGAGACCGTCCTCACCCCGGCGCAGCGCTGACCGGTACGCATGACAGCCCCGCACCCGCATCGGGTCGGGGCTGTCACATTATGCGAAGCCCTCACATACCTCGCATCGTTCGATTGCGCGAGCAGTCGGCCTGGCCATCCTCAGCCGGTGCGGACTACCAGCGGCTGTAGGAGCAGGTCTTGTACTTGACGCCGTACTTCCAGTACGTCGTGCAGACCTTGACGCCCTGCTTCCCGGACCTATTGCCCCAGTTGCTGCCCCATCTATTGCCCCAGTTGTTGGGGTGCTGATTCGGCTTCGGCCACGGATGGGTCCCCGGTGGATACATCGGCGGGTAGGTGTTCGGCGGGTAGTCCACCGGCGGGTTCTTCGGCTGGGGCGGCGGCCAGTCCACCGGCGGGTTCTTCGGCTGGGGCGGCGGCCAGTCCACCGGCGGGTTCTTCGGCTGGGGGGCGGCCAGTCCACCGGCGGGTTCTTCGGCTGGGGCGGTGGCCAGTCCACCGGCGGGTTCTTCGGAGTCGGGTCCTGCTTGCTCCCCGGCACCCAGTCGGGAGGCTTCTCAAGTGTGCCCCTGCCACCGTAGCCAGGCCCGGTCGAGTCGCCCGGCGTTTGGCCGTAACCACCCCCCCAGCCCAACTGCTTGGACCCCGGAGGCGGGTCGATTGGACCCGGTGCAACCGGCGTTTCCGCCTTGCCGCCGTTGTTGTCGGACCCGCTGGGTGCCACCGTCGCTGCCGCGGCAGGAGATGAGGCGGCCATTGCCTCTGCGGTGACGCCCGGCGAGAGCGCGAGAGAGGCGAGGATCGCTGGACTGAGTGCGAATAGGAATCGATTACTACGCATGGGTTCTCCCCTTTCGGTGGAATTCAGCACTTCGGTCTTCAGAGCGGGTACGAGTGCGTCGTCGCCGCTTTTGGGTGCGCCTCCACGTGGATGTCGTGCGTTGGGCGTGGGCGCATGGAGGATCTTCTGTGTTCAGCCTCATGGGTCGATCACCACAGAATGAAAGGCTTTGTTCACATCACGGAGCCCAATCAAGAAACTCCGGTAGCAGTCAGGGCAGCGGTCCTCTCCGGTGTGCCAGCCGTGCTGCATACAGAACTCGGAATCACTCGCGTCTGCGGTGAAGGGGTAGCCGTCGTTGGCAAGCCCTTGGAGGAAGTCGTTGATGATGGTCATGGTCGATCCAGGTGATCACTTAAAGTAACTGAAGGTCGGCTTTGGGCTGCCCTCAGGAGGGTTCTGTGTCGATGGCAGCCATCAATGAAGCGGTCGGAGTGCGCTGGCATCACACAGCCAGTGGAGGTGGTCGGCAATCCGACGCGGAGTGCTCCAAAATCAGTTCCGTTGCGCCTGAACCTCGTACGGGTTTCGGGGCTTTGGAACTCTTCGACACAGACAGCGTGCGCTAGCGGCAACGGGCGGCACATCGGGTCCACGCCCCAAATTCCAGTCCGCTACACCCCACGAGTTACGCGGCACACCCTATGTGCTGCCCACCGCATCCGACGGTTTCGCCTGGTACGCCACACACATCGCACATCTGCTGGCCGCCTGGCCTCATTCCGACCGGATTCCGATCTTTTGCACCTGCTCGGCACCAGGAGGGAGAATGACGGGTGATGGACTTGCTGGAGCGAGAGACCGTGCTCCAGGACCTCGCCGGTCACCTGACGGCAGCCACGAGCGGCCCTGGACGGGTAGCGCTCGTGCGCGGCGAGGCCGGTATCGGCAAGACCACCGTCGTCGAGCATCTGGTCGAGCTGGCCGATCCCTACGTCCGGGTCCTGGTCGGGGCCTGTGACCCGCTGGCCACCCCGCGCCCGCTGGGGCCGCTCATGGACCTGGCCCCCGATCTCGGCGAGGCGGTGGGCACCGCTTTGAGAGGAGCGGTGGCCGGCGCGGGCCATCCTGGTGAGGTTTTCGAGTGCCTGCTGGCCGATCTGAGCGGCAGGCCCAGCCTCCTGGTCATTGAGGACGTCCACTGGGCGGATGAGGCCACCACGGACCTGCTGAGCTACCTGGCCCGACGCCTGCCGACCGTTCCCGCGCTGGTGGTGGCCACCTACCGCGACGACGAGATCGGCCGCACCCATCCGCTGACCATGCTGCTGGGCACCCTGGCCGGGTACCGGTGGGTGTCCCGCCACACTCTGAACCCGCTCAGCCGCGGGGCCGTGGCCCGTCTGGCCACCGGACATGCCATCGACGTGGAGGATCTGTACCGCGTCTCCGCCGGCAACCCGTTCCTGGTCACCGAGATCCTGGCCACCCCAGCCGGCAGCCTCCCCGTCACAGTGCGCGAAGCCGTCGCCGGCCGCATGGGCGGCCTCTCAGGCCCGGCGCGCAACATCACCGATGTACTCGCCGTCCTGGGACACCGGGCTCACTGCAGCTTGTAGCCGGCATGCTGCCGAACGCAGAGGACGCCCTGGAGGAAGCCGTCGCCAGCGGCATCCTGCGCACCGACGGGCACACCATCGAGTTCCGCCACGAGCTGATCCGGCTGGCGGTGCTGGATGCCGTCCCCGCCCCCCGCCGCCTGCAAGTACACCGGCAGGTGCTCGCAGCAATGCGGTCCGGCGCCGTAGCTTCGGCTGATCTATCTCTGCTGGCGGACCACGCCGAAGCAGCCGGCGACGAGACCGCGGTGCTTGAGTACGCCCCTGCAGCGGCGGCTCATGCGGTCACACTGGGCGCGCACCGGGAGGCAGCGGCTCAGTTCACCCGGGCGCTGCGGTACGCCGGCGGCTTGCCGCCCGACCGGCAGGCCGCTCTGTGGGAGGGCCATTCGCTGACCTGTTTCCTGGCCCGTCACCTTGAGGAGGCGATCGCTTCTCGCCGGACGGCGGTCAAGCTGCGTCATGCGCTGGGGGACAGGCAGAACGAGGGCGAGGACCTGCGCTGGCTGTCGTACATGCTGTGGCCGGCCGGGCGGAGCACCGAGGCCCTCGACACTGGCCTGGAGGCTGTGCGCACGCTCGAAGAGCTGTCCCCGAGTGCGGAGTTGGCCAGGGCGTATTTGAACCTGTCGATGCTGTCCGTCTACGACCACAAAGGGGCAGAGGTGGCCTACGCCTATGCCCAGAGGGCGATGGACGTGGGCGGGGGGCTCGGTGATGCGGGGCTGGTCGTCCAGGCGCAGTTCCACCCTGCAGCGGCACGCATGCTCTGCGAAGGCAGTGGCTGGGAGGAGTGCGAACGAGCGGTGTCCAGCGCGATGGCGCAGGATCTGCAACTCGACGCAGGCTTCATGGCGATGCTCATGTGCTGGTACCTCCTGCTGCAGGGGGACAACACTCGAGCTGCGGCCGCAGTACAGCGGTCGGAGGCCTACTGCCTTGAACACGAGCTGTTGACCTTCCTCTATTGCACGAAGGCCATGAAGAGTTGGATGCTGCTGAATGAGGGCGCGTGGCATCAGGCCACCGACGCCACACACGAGGTGTTGTCCCATCCCCTCTCACCACCGATCGACCGGGCCATAGCCCTGAC
Source organism: Streptomyces collinus Tu 365 (assembly GCF_000444875.1). Taxonomy (NCBI): domain Bacteria; kingdom Bacillati; phylum Actinomycetota; class Actinomycetes; order Kitasatosporales; family Streptomycetaceae; genus Streptomyces; species Streptomyces collinus. Next base: position 8,198,503 of record NC_021985.1, read on the forward strand.
CGTGCTGGGCCTGGTCCGGGCTCGCTGCGGCGAGCCTCAGGTATGGCCACCGCTGGAGCAGGCAGCAAGCCTCGTCGACGCCAACTGCCTGCGCGACATGGGACTCGGATGGGAAGCCCGGGTCGAGGCGGCCTGGCTGGCCGGAGACGACGAGCGCGCGCAGGCCGAGGCACAACAGGGATTGGCCGCACTGACAGAGCGCGCCCACCCCTGGCTGACCGGTGCCCTGGCCTGCTGGATCCATCGCGCCGGGGGCACACCCCCGCCCGTGCCGGCGGTCGGACCTTACGCGCTGGAGCTGAACGGAGACAGCACCGCTGCCGCACGGCTGTGGGAAGAACTCGGCTGCCCCTACAACGCCGCCATGGCCCGCCTTTCCGCAGACGACACCGCGCTGCGCCAAGGCTTGGCCGACTTGGAGAGACTTGGCTCCCGGCCCGCCGCAGCTCGCGCCCGCGCCGTCATGCGTGTGCGCCCCGTCCGCTCCGGCCCGCGAGCGGCTACTCGGAGCAACCCCTATGGACTGACCAACCGGGAAATGGACGTCCTCAAACTGCTGGGTGACGGCCTGTCGGACGCAGATATCGCCGCCCGGCTCTACATCACGCCCAAGACCGCCGGACATCACGTGGGCTCAGTCCTGGCCAAACTCGGCGTCCACACCCGCCACGAAGCCGCCCGCAAGCTCGACCGTCCCGAGTACCGGTAGGACTTGCCGTTCCCCTTGAGACGGCAGTCCCGCAGGACCTTCCAGTTCTTCAACGGGACAGCGCATGTTCCACCCGCGCTCGGGCCCTGCGGTGGACGGTGTTCTCCGCCTCCTGCTGCGCGCTCAGACGCTTCTGGCCGCGCCGTTCGCGGTGCGGGATGAGCAGGCCGGTGCCCTGGTGGCCACCACCTGCGATCACCGGAGCTCCGCGGCAGGCCCGGTCGACACCGGACTCGGCAAAGGCCCGGCAGTCGTTGCGACTACCAGGTAGCGGGATGCCGATCGCCACAACCAGGCGGCTGTTGGCATCGATGACGACCTGCAGATTGGTCGAGTACCGATAGTTCTTGCTCGAGGCGGCGATGCTCCGGTCACGGGTCGGCACCAAGGTGCCGTCGACGATGTAGACGGTGTCCTTGCGCGGCCGACGCGCCGGCGAGATCGCCAGCAGGGGTGCGAGGTGATCGAGGATGCGGTCGGCCCCGGACTTCGAAACCCCTAACAGCGGCGCCACCTGCCGCAACGTCAGGTTGGTCCGCCAGTACGTCGCCACCGCAAGACCCCGTCCGCCAGCGGCAGCCGCCACGGCCTGCCTCGCTGAACGTCACCTCCACGGCGCCGCACCAACGCCACCAGCTTGCCGAACTGCACCTCGGTCAACCCGGAGAACGGCTCGATCCACTTCGGATCATCCGCTGAGATCACCCCACCCATGACCATGGCAACGCACCAAGTGCCACACCGGGTACGGGACAACCTCTGGTGATGGCTGTTCGTCAGTTGTCGACTGCCACAGTTGCGGCGAGCGGCGACTGCTGTACACCATCAGGTGCCCTGTCTTAGTCATTCCTGGGCATGACGCGGCCCATCCTCGTACTGGACTACCTTCGCGCGGGTTAGAAGATCCGTTCGAAACGGGGAGGGTGCATGACCAGCACACTCAAGAAGTTCGTCACCACCACGTCGGCGTCGGGCCTCCTGGCCGCAGGCGTGGTACTCGGCGCCACGGGGGCGGCCCAGGCCGCCCCCGGCGGTCCGTCCGGCTGCACGGCGTACGTCTCGCACACCGACATCCACACGGCTGTGGGCTGGTGCACGTCGGGCAGCGGCACCTGGAACGTCCAGGCCATGTGCGCCGGTCCGGGCAGCACGCACGGCCCCTACAAGGGAGACCCCGGCTACCGCACCCGCGGTATGGAGAAGGCGGCGACGCTCAACTGCGGTGGCGGCTACCCGACCAACCTGAAGGTCGTCGACATCAAGAGCTGAGTCTGGAGCGTGCCTCTTCAATGAGTGGTCAGTTGACCGGACGGACCTGTCCGGCAAGCGATCACTGATGCGATTGCGGGACCGGATCGCGCCGCTGATATCGGCCGATCCTGTTCCGCAGTCGGACGACGGCGCGAGCGCTTCTGGGCCGTGGAGTTCCAGGAGCCCTGGGGTTGCATCGCTCTGCCCCCGGCTCGGCGTGCGAGGGGGCCCGCGCGTTCTGGAAGCCGATGTCCCAGAGGGGCACGTGAACGGATGGCGGTTCCCGGCCGGCGACCGCCGAGTGGTGGGACGCAGCTGATCGCAGCTCAGCAGGCCGCCGACCACACCCGCCGCAGATTGGAACAGCTGAGCTGTGACGAGGAACGGCGGCATCAGCGCAGTGCGTGGTTCGAGGCGGCAGCACGCGCACAAGCAGCAGTCACCCGGTACGCACAGACGAAGCGACTCAATCGGTTCGAGGTGGAACAACGCGTCCGCCGGGCTGCCCGCGAGGAAGCCGGACTGCAACGACCGGGATGTCCGCCTCCCGATCCTCGTCGAGACCGCGAGGCGATCATCCCGTTGGGTCGATGCCAGGATGTCAGTCGGTCGACGTACGGGGCATTGAACGGGGTTGCAGTGGCGGGGACTTCGGTCGAGGCAGTGGACGCGGTGGACTGGAGCCGGTTCCGGACGGGAGTGCCGGAGCACCATCCGGTCAAGGAGGTCCCGCGGGCGCTGAGCCGCCTGGTCTGGCGAGGCCCGGCGGCGACGGATGAGGACTGCGACCCGCTGTACTTCTGCCTGTTTGCGCCGGGAGGGGGGCTGCCGTCGGCCGCGGCCGCGGCCCTGCCGTTCCTCACGGCGCTCGCCTCCGACCCCGCCAACGGCGCACGAGTGACTCTCGTCGAACTGCTCGGCGCCCTTGACGGTGCGGCGCGCGAGGCCGGTGAACAGGGCACCCACGGAGCGTGGCGGGAGCAGTGGCGGCGTCAGGGCGACAAGATCGCGGCTCTCCTCGCGGACCCCGCGCCGAGCGTCCGGCGGGCCGCCCTCCTCCTCGCGGACGACGACGCGCTGCTGGAACGGTGGCACGCCGAGACGGACCCGGCCGTACGCCTGCCCCTCCTGCTCAAGCTGGGCACCCGCGCCGCGACGGCCGCCGACGTGCCTGAGACCGAGTCGCTCGGCGGCCGGCACCGGTTCGCCGGTGCGGTGGAGGCGGTGCTGAGTCGGGTGCTGCGCGGCGACGAGCCGGTGATGAAGGTGGCGGCCGTGATCGCCCGGGCGTCCCTCGACCGCGACGCCCCCCTCCGGCATGTCGACCTGCTGCTGGACGTCCTCGCCGATCCGGCCCTACGGCCCCGGTTCGAGCGGATCTGGTGGCTGCCGGACGTCGAGACCCCCTTCGCCCGTGACGACGTCGCCGCATGGGTGTCCGGTCTCCTCGACCACGTCCCTGTGGCCGCCCTGTCGTTCGTGACCCGGCTGGCTGAGGCGGCGGAACGCACCGCGGATGACGGGCTGCGCCGGGTTGTCCTGGACGAGGCGTGGCGGCACCTGGTGCTGCGGCGTTCCGCGGCACCGACGGTGCTGCCCCTCGCGGCACGGCTGCTGGACTGTGCCGACGACTGCGTGCGGCTCAAGGCCGCGCACCTCATCGCAATGCTCGCCCCTGACTCCGGCCCGTACGCCGACCGCCTGGCGGCACTGCTCGACGATCCCGGGACCGACGAAATCTCCTGGATCGAGGGGACCGTCGGTGACTTCGCACGCTGGGCCTTGGTCCGGCTGGGCGACCCCCGCGGCCTCCCCGGCCTGGTCGAGTCGCTCTGGGCGCCCTACCGGGAGCAGTTCGGGCGCAGCTGGGTGGCGGGCGATCCGCGCCGGCCGGAGATGCACGAAGTCCTCGCGCCGCTGCGCGAGCACGCAAACGTCCTGCTGCCCGCGCTGCTGGAGGAGGTGCGGCAGGACCACGAGCGGCACGGCGACCACGGCGAGATCATGGGCACCTTGCTGCACGTCGCCGAGGAATGGGGGCCGGACGCGCTGCCCGTGCTCCCGGTCGTCCTGCCGCTCCTCAAGGACACGCGGTACTCGCTGCGCGTGGTCGACGTGCTGCTGGCGATGGGTCCCGGTGCCGCCTCGACGGCCTCCGCCGTGCGCGACGCGGTCGTCCTCGACCACCCGGGCAACCACCAGAAGATCGCGTGGGCCGCGTGGCGCATCGCGGGGGGTGACGACGGCACCGCCCTGCGACTCCTGGGCGAGGCGGTGCACGACGAGCAAGCGTCGCCGTACGGGCCGGTCCTCCTCCTGTCCGACTTCGGCCCCGCCGCCGCGGCGCACGCCGGACGGGTGCGTGAGGTCATGGAGAACACCGAGTACGGGAGGGCGACGGCGGCGGTCGCCCTGTGGGCGATCACCGGCGATCCCCGTGCCAGCCTGGCGGTGTTGGAGCAGGTCGTCGTGCCCTTCACCGGGGACGACGACCGCTATGGCGACCTGGCCGAGGCACTCCGCGGTTTTCTGCGCATCGGTACGGTCACGCCGGCCGCACGGCGGGCACTGAGCCTCGTCGAGGCCCGCGATGAGCGGCTTTCCCACTACCGGGACTACCGGGCCGTCCTCGACGACCAGGAACTCCGCTCCGTCATCGCCGCGGTGCTCACGCTCCCGGATCGTCATCGCCGGCATCGACACCTACCTCCGCTTCGCCGAGGCATGTAACCGCCTCGACCCGGAATCCGGGCCACGCAAACCGGCCAGCCTCCCCCAGCTCGCCTACCTGGCGGCGAGTCCGCCGTCGACAGCGAGTCCGGCGGTGGTACTTCACGGCCGAGCGGCTGCCATGGGGCTGTACATCCCCAGCTGGCTCACTGCCGCGAAGACGGCACATCGCCCCTCGAAGGCGCGCGAGACCAGGGGCTCGTCCCAGACGCGGTTCGCCATGGCGGCGAGGTGGATGCCCTGGCTGCCACGTGGCCGCTGCCCCCGCTCCCTCGGGGAGCGAGGACGCGGGGGCGGCGTACGGATTACTGCACGTCCACGAAGTCCCCGGTCGCCTTGACGGCCGGGGTGGTGGAGGTGCCCGCGAAGTTCCAGCGCCAGTAGCCGTCTTCCGACGCGGGGACCGTGGTCGTCAGGCTGCCGGTGCTGGAGGTGTACACGGTCTTGACGGTGGTGTAGGTCGTGGTGCCGGCCTTGCGGAACTGGAGCTTGACCGGCTGGTTGGTGTAACCGCGGTAAGCGAGGTTGTCCCAGTCGGCCCGGGTGAGCTTGCCGGTGACGGTGAGGGTCGCGCCCTTGGCGACCGGCTCCGGGCCCGCGTTCGCGGTGAGCTTGGAGTACCGCTGCAGGCGGGTCGTGGTGTAGCTCGCCGCCTGGGTCCAGCTGTCGTCGTCGGCCACCCCCTGCACACTGACCTTCCACGTGCCGGCGTGGGCGTTGGCGAGCGCGGTGCCACCGTACCGCCAGTCCGGCTCGAGGAAGATCGTCTGCGAGCAGGTCGAGGTGGTGGCGCTCGATGCGACGCAGTCCGCGTGGTAGTGGAACTGCTGCGACACGATGCGGTCGTCGTAGGCCTCGTAGGGGTTCGCACCCTCCGGTCCGCGCCACAGGACGAAGTCCGCGTCCTGGATGCCCGACGGGTGGGTGAAGGTCCCTGACACCGTGATCGTCTTGGAGTCGAGGCCCACCACGATGTTCTTGCCACCGTCGAAGGAGACGTCGCTGATCTGGACGTCCGTCTGGGTCTCGCCCGCGTAGGCACCGGGGACGACGAAGCCGGTCAGCGCCGTGACGGTGCTGAGGACGGCGAGGGCGGCGCGCTTGCGCATGCATCTCCTTCACGAAGAGGGAAGCGGGAGTCGCCGGGCAGGGCACGGCGGGGCAGTCGAAGCCGGTCGGGGGCCGGTGACGGGTTTGATCCATTACGGGATGCGGCCTGCCGCATCCCTCGGCGGACATCGGCGTGCTGCACGCGGTGTCACCCTGCTCCCCCGGCTCACGGACTGCTCGAAGTACCAAGCGCGCCTGGCCGTCCGAACGTCACCCGCTCGGCATCCGAAGCCGGGACCGCTCGGTGGCAGCCCGAGCGGTCTCCGGGCCGCCGGCGTGCCCGGAAGCCCTCCGCGTCGGCATCGTGAGCACGGCCGGAGAAGCGGCACCACTACCTTCGCTACCTGGCCCCAGGCGCCTCGTGTCCGGGCGAAGGCACACCTTCCGCATATGGTTTTCAGCCCCTGACCACCGAGAACGCCACCCTCAAACACCGCGTCCACCAACTCACCCGCGAACACCGAACCCTGCAAGAACGCCTCGAAGGCGCCCGTTCAAACCTCCGCTTCGCCGACAAACGCATCGCCGCTGGAAGCCGAACTTCTGGAGCGCCCGAAGGACTAGGCGCTCCAGAACGCCTCAGTACCACTGCCGACCTCGAAGTGCCACCAACCCTCGTCCTGGCCGCGGACCAGCAGCCGCTTGAGCGCCGCGAAGTCAGTGCCGCTCGGCACGTCGAACGCCACCATCGGAAATTCGGCGCTGAAGACCTCGCCGCCGAGTCGAAAGTCCGAGAGGCGCTCGTGAACCTTCTCGGGGCTGCGGCCCAGCGGCCCGGACGGGATCGGCACCACACGGACAGCGCAGTTCCCGGAGGTGCTGATTCGCCCGGTCGCCCAGTGCAGTCCATCGTCGTCCGTTCGGAAGCGGACGACGTCCCCTTGGGCGACACCGTCCTGGAGGAACGGGACGTTGTCCACGCGGGCAGTGTCCGCGCTGAGCCTCGTCGCCCACAGGCCCTCAGTGTCCTGCGGGAACCACCCCTCGCGAGGAACGAACCGGAACCAGACCTTGATCCGGTCCCCGACGATCTCACGCTCTGACGCACCGTTCATGGGACACATGTTCTCCGGTGCCTGAACGTCCTCTCAGGCCAGGGTGCCCCTGGTCCCGGCCGTACGGGTCAGCGCCCCCGACCAGCCCGGGCAGTGTTGGAGGGTGGTCGACGGACTGGGAGGCCAGCCTGCCGCACTACACGTCCGTAGCACGCGTCTCCGGCCTGGGCCACTACGTGCAGCGTCGCCTGTGGTGGACCTCCGCCCAGTCTGAGCGCGCACAGAACGAGCACGACCGCAGACGCCAGGAGCAGGCCGAACGGGCGGAACGGGCCGACAGAGTTCGTCGGGAGGCCGCGGACCGCCGCGCCGCACGCCAGCAGCAAGAGCTCCAGCGCAGGCAGGAACTCCAGCGGCGCCGCCAGAGGCACCTCATGCCGGCTCCCGAAGACGAAGCGACCCGGCGCGCCCAGGCACAGGAGCAGCGGCGCTTGGAGCAGGCATGGCGCCGGCAGCGCGAGCAGGAGGACTCTTTCCCTTCCCCCACACGTAGGTGGCGACCAATGCCTCTCGGAGCGTCTCGCGCGCCAGCGTGTTGGCGACCATCAACGTCACCTGCGCGCGGCTGACCCGGGCGCCCCCGGTGAAGGAGTGGGGAGCCAGTGCCGAAAGCCAGGGGGTGATCCCCGGCTGTGACGCAGCTCCTGTCGCCCCCGGGGGAGGCCGCCGTACCGTTGTCCGCACCTCCCCGCCCGGGCGCGCAGTGCCCGCGACCGGATCACCCACACCGGAACACCCAGGACAGGCGGGCATACGCACAGGACGGTCCACCATGCCCACCGCGCTCTCGCCCGTCATCGCCGCCTCCGCACGCTGGCTGCTGGCGGCCTTCCCCCCGGCCACCGGCCCACTGAACCAGGCCCTGGCCGAAGCCCAGGCAGGCCATGCGGCCACCATCGCCGCCGCCCTGCGCTACCCCACCGCGCTGGACGCCGAACTGCTGGACCTGCTCGGCCCCGGCGGCTCCGGCCGGCTGGACTTCGTCACCGGCGCCGACGCACCCCCGCTGACGGACGCCACCCACGCCTGGCGCACCCAGGTCGACGAGACCGTCGTCAGCTGGGCGGCCTGCCTGCTGGCCGACGCCGACCTCGCCGCCCTGGCCGCCGCCTGCCTGGCCGCCACCCACCACGGCCCCGACAGCGTGGGCGACGCGCGCCGGCTGACCATCCCCAGCCCGCGCGACCACCGCGCGGCCCCCCTGCTGCGCCACCCGGACTTCCTCGGCCCGATCGCGGACCTCCACCGCGAGACCCTCCTCGGCCTCCTCGGCGCCGCCCCGGCCGTCACCGCCCCCGAACCCGGGTGACCACCGAGCCCGTACGACCCCAGGCAGCCGACAGGCAGCCGGCCACCGCCGGGCCGCCGCGGTCCGTCGCGCTCAGGGCGCCTTGCACAGAGCCGGGAAACGCGGAGCGACCCAGGGCTGGGTGGTGCCTGCTGGAGGCGCTGCCCGCCAGCCGGACATCCGCCGACGCCGCCCGGCTCCTCACCGTCCTCTGGCGCCTGTCCCTGAGGCGTACGCGTACTGTCCCTGAGGCGTACGCGTACCGCACGGAAGATGGACGCAATGCGTGCGTTCCGGATCTGACAGCAGCGTCCGCGAGGCCCGCCCGGCAGCGCCTACTCGCTCCCGGGCGAGGCCGGCGCCTGCGCCCGCCGCGTCTCTCCGCCCGGTGACCGGCGCCGCGACGGCCCGGCCTCGGCCGCTCGCCGACACCGTGGAGTGGCAGCGGGCCTCAGCGGCGCGCTGACGCGGCACGGCCGTGCAAAGTGATCCCCGCAGCCGCACCGCGACGCCGCGCTGCCCGCTGCGGCTCGGCCGGAGCAGCGGGAGAGCGCCGGGGCCGACCTGCGGCGCCTCGAGCGATCGGAGGAGAAAACGTCGGTGGGCCCACTCTCAGACCTCGTGGATCAGCTTCGCTCCGGGGCACGGGATCGAGCTGGTACGCCACGATCTGGCCGGTCCACCACTGGGCCGCGGTCCATCGCGCCCTTGGGCATGTCTCAGCGCGTGCTGTGGGGCCCTGCCCCTGCGTGGAGGGGGAGGGTGATGGACTGCCATGGTGGGGTCGCGGTGCCGCGGACGGTGCAGTCGTTGTCTGTGGAGGTGATGGAGCGGTAGGCCGTCGTGAGCGTGGGGTTTCGGGGTGGTAGATCCACGTCCACGGTTTGCCAGGGCGCTGTCTGCCAGGGCGCGTGGAATTGGGCGGCGGGGCCGGTTGGGGCGTTCATGGCGGTGAAGAGGAGGTCGCCTTCGGTGCACAGTGGCAGATCGCCGATGTTGATGGATTCGGTGCTGTCGCGGGGGTCCGATTCGCCCTCGATCCATGGTCCGGCGGCGGTGATTCCCCGGAAGGCATCGACCGCGGTCTGGGCAGCGGTGGCTCGCGGCCAGCGAATGATGATCCGATCGAGCATGTCCAGCGGCTTGGCACCGACGACTGCGAAGAGCAGCAGGCGGCCGCGGTCGTTGATATGCCCGGCCGGCCGGTAGGTATTGCCGGCCGTGTCGGTCACGGTGACCGCACCCGAGCTCGCGCCGGTGAGCGCGACGGTGACGATCAGCGTTTCGCCGCGGGGGACTGCGTGCAGCACCCACAGATCGGCCCCGATGGTCGACGGCGGACCGTAAGGAGGCCTGGAGTCGTTGTTGCTGATCCGGGCGGCATAGGCAGCGCTGCTCGTGGTCCGGAAGACGCGCGGGCCGGGGCGGGACGGCAGTGCGGGTGGCGAGCCCTGATCGGAGGAGAGTGCGGTGACTGTCAACAGCGCGGTGAGCAGAGTGCCGTAGCGTGCCGCGGTGCGTTTCCGGCGTGCGTGTCCGGCCCGGTGGCCGGCTGCCTCTGCCTTTGGGGGCATGGCCGGTTCGTCTGGCGGGACGACTGAGGGATGCGGATCGTCACGGTCGATGGGTGCCATCGCGGCGGGAGCGGTCGGCAACTCGGCGTCGGCGCGCCCCGGTCGGGCCGGCGGCAGCACATGGCGGGCAAGTCGAAGGAATTCCTCGTGCTCGTCCTCTGGCAGGCCGAGGGCCGTGGCGAGTAGCCGTACGGTTTCCCGGCGCGGCCGGGCAACCCTGCCGCGCTCGAGGTCACGGATGGCCCTAACGCTCAGTCCCGAGCGTTCGGCGAGTTCCTCCTGCGTCAGCCCGGCCCCGCTGCGCCGGGCGCGTAACAGCGCCCCGAATCCGCCCTCGCCCATCACGCTCCCGCCGGATGATCTGGACCTGCGCAGGCGAGTACACCACAGGGGTATCTGCCGGGAAACTGCCGGTGCTTTCTTCCGGCCGTTCTGCCTGGTCACCACCGTGGGGGGCTCCGGATGATCGGCACCTGAAGCCCTCGGCCAGCCTTGACCGTCACCTCACCCCGGGCCGCTGCAGAGGGCACAGCCTCACAACGAGAGCGCGTCCACCACTCAGGCTGGCTCTACATCCCGGACGAAGAGGAGAAGATCATGAGAAAGACACTCGGCCGCCAGGGCGTCAAGCGGGCCGCCGCCACGCTCACCATCGTCGGCACGCTGCTGACCACCGGCGTCACCGTCGCCCAGAGCGCATCGGCCAACACCGGAGGCGGTGGCTGCCGGGACAAGGGCTACGCCGACGAGACCTACGGCATCGCTGAGTTGCCCTGCAGATGGGGGGACGGAAGCCGCGGCATATACGGGGAGATCAACTACAAGAATCCGAACAACATCAGCATCTTCCCGTGCGCCCAACTACTCAAGGTCAACTCCGACCACACCACCACCCAGGTCGCGAACTTCGACTGCTTGGGGAAATGGCTGACTTCGAACCGGGCCGACGGGTCGATCCAGTTCAATACGAAAACCATCGGCGTCTCGAACGGCACCTACGTCGTGCAGGCCGGCTACTGGGAGTACGACCCGAACGGCAACCTGGTGTACATCGTGGGAGCGCAGGGCAGGCAGGTCCAGGTCTTCGGATAATCGCTTCGGGGCCACACGTCGACCGAGCACGAACGGCGGCGCACCACGGGCCCAACGCCCAAATGCCGCAGTGGTGCCGCACTGACGACCGCAACGTGCCAACTGGCCCCTGACAATCGCTGATCGAGCCGCCGGACGCAGGCCGCGTCGCGCATGAAGCGGAGCGCGGCCGCAGAGCCTCCTCGCCACGCCCGCCGGTGATGTCGCCGGCCTTCCCCGAGCACGCGCACGCTCGGGGAACGCCGGTCCACGCGCCGGTTGTGCGGGCTGAGGTCGAACTACGCCCTGGGCAATCGGTCTCGTTGGCCGAACGACCGACCGCAAGTGCGAAGTCAGGACCGTCGCGGTGGCCGAGGCCGGGGACTCAGGCGCCTCCAGTTAAACGGCGAAAGAGCGACCTGGGCGACCACCGGGCACTGATCGCGGTCTCAGCCGCCTCGAATCGGTCCAAGGCAGACCAGGACCCGTCCACGTGGCTGCCGCCGAAGGAGCAGGCTTGCCGCAGGACCGGATGCGGCACGCGCGCACGACGTCTTCGGCATACGGGCGACCCCCTGGCGCAATCGCGTATGGGAGGCCGATCACGTCCAGGCACCGCTGCTGATCGATGCCGGCGGGGACCTGGTGGTGCGCCCATGGGTGACCTGATTCTGCGAGCGTGCCGCTTTCATCTGCGTGCGCACCGGCCGCTGGCCGAGTGCGGGAAGAGGTACTGAGAAGGACGACGGCCATCTCCCGCACCGCGACCGAACATCTCGCAGGGTAGCGGCGCGGACAGAGGGCCGCGCCGCCGACGGCTCACGTCTCGTCGCGTGGACATTGTCCTCGGCGAGCTGGTTCACGATCCGGGCTGTCGCCGAGTCGCACAGTCGAGATCCAGCCAAATCCAGGCGGGTAGGCGGGGGTTGTGTGTCGTTGTTGTGTAGGCGTCGTGTGCCGGATCGCCGTGGGGCTGGGCAGGAGTCGAGTTTCGAGGATCAACGGTCGACGGATGGGTGTTTTCGGTCAGGGCCACCTACCTCGCCTGGAACGTCTGTACGAACAGGTCGACGATTCTCTAGGGTGTGAGTCGCGCGCGGTGGAAACTGACCATTTACACGACGTGCGTGCATCAGTAAGCGACCGGGGGAACGCCGTCGCTCACGGGGGAGGGGCCGCGACATCATGCCGCCGTACCGGCCATCCGCATGCCTGAGTCTTCGCGCCTGACCAGCCGCTGATTGACCATCAGGCAGCACACGTCACCCTGCTCTTCGGCCGACCTCCGGCCCACGCCCCCCGAAGACGCAGAAAGGGATGCTTCGTGCACCCCAAACCGTGGTTCCGCATGCCCGGAACACGAAGAGCAGGAAAATTCACCTCCGCCGTCACCTCCGTGGCTGCACTGGCCGTAGTGGCCGGTATGGCCGTTCAGCCCGGGCTGACCCGCCTGGGCGTCGAGCCGGTGGCCGACTCCTATCCCTGGTACGAGGACACTGCTGCCGAGCAACTGCGGCAGGACGAGTGTCTGATGGCCGACGTGCTGCGGCTCGGCGGTCCGACGATGGCCACGACCGCCCAGGACGCTCTCAACCAGCCCGCGGACAAGCTGCACACCCTGGCCGACCGGAAGCACTGGGACCAGACGCCGCTCGCCGTCGCGTACAAGAAGGACCGCGACGCGGCGAGCAAGCAGGCCGACGACCTCGAGTCTCAACGCAGCGCGTGGGCTAAGCCGTTGGATGGCCTGGCGACTCCCGGCGGGTTCACCGTCACCGACTTCCATTGGCCGCCCGACGGTGAGCAGAGCTTCTATAACCAGACCGGTCTGAGCAAGTGGGTCGCCGACCGGTTCTGGCAGAAGGACGACGACTTCTACCAGGACGCCACTCCGGAGGCCGACGCCAAGACCCTCAAGGCCGTCGACGATCTCGGTACCCCGCTGTACGGCACGGACCCGGACCCCGCCGGCACGACGCAGGCTGAGTGGAACCGTGTGCTCGCCGAGCACGACGCCTTCCGATGGATGCACGGCGGGCCGGCCACGAACGCGGGAGCGGACGACGCCCGCCTCTTCCTCTCCTCCGGCGGTTTCCCGCGCAGCGCACCGCAGCCGGGCACGCCGGAGTACCGCATCGCCGTGGAGGACGTGAAGTCCCGGTTCACTGCATGCGGTTGGCGTGACCCGCTCGACCCGGACAACGTGCTGGGTGACATCACCGCCACCGCGGCCGACGAGTGGCAGCAGGAAGTCGCCTCCCAGGCCGTTCAGCGCAACCAGATCCTGGGGGCCAACAAGGACTCTGTCGATGCCCTGGCCAAGGGCGCTAAGGCGCTCAGCGACATGCTGGGCCACTCCTGGGTCGCCGATCACCTGACCCGCTGGCAGGACTACTGGCTGCCGGGCGGCCTCGGCTGGGTCGGTGACAGTCCCACGGTCATCGAGGTGCACGCCGCGAAAGGCAAGTGCCTCGACGTCCAGGGCGGCAAGAAGGACAACGGCACACCGGTCCAGGTGTACACCTGCAACGGCTCCGCGGCGCAGAAGTGGGTGCTCTACGGCAGCGAGGACAGCCTGCACCTGCAGAACGTCAACGCCTTCAAGTGCCTCGATGTGGCGGGGAACAACACGGCGAACGGCACGAAGATCCAGATCTCGTCGTGCAAGGACTCCCCGTCGCAGATATGGGCGTCCGAGCTGCGCGGCGCCACCAGCCTGAAGAACACGGGGACGGGCAAGTGCTTGGACATGCACACCTTCGACAACGGCAACGACGCCAAGCTGTACACGTGCAACGGCACCGACGCGCAGCAGTTCGACATCAAGCCGACCGGCCACGACGGCACGGACAAGCTCGACTACCCGGACAAGGCGCAGTTCGACAAGGCGAAGTCCGGTGTCGCCGCCGCCCAGGCCGGTGCGAAGAAGCAGCTGGCCGTGCTCAAGGCGCAGCTCGCCGTGGCGCAGAAGGCCGCCACTACCTCGGATTCGGCTGTGCAGGCCGCCTACGGCATCGCGGACACGAGCGGCGCGCCGCGTGGCCGCGGCCTGCTGGTTGGGCAGCAGAAGGCGCAGGTCACCAAGGGGGCTGTCGCCGCGCTGCAGGCGCTGGTGAAGGCTGGTGAGACCGCCGAGGCGGCTACCCGTGCCTCCGCCGGGGACAGTGAGACCATCGCGCAGCGTGGGCTGGCGCAGGCCGCGCAGGCGAAGGCGGAGTTCCGCAAGGAGGCCGCGAAGACGGCCGAGCTGCAGGCCAAGGCGGCCGCGGACGCGGCGAAGGTGCACCGGGACAACGCCAAGAAGGACAAGGAGACGGCGGAGGCCAAGCTCTCCGACGCGTTGAAGGCGGAGGGCGACGCGAAGGCCGCTGCGGCCGACGCGCACGCCAAACGGCTCGCGGCGGAGGCCGAGGAGAAGACGGCCAAGGCGGAGAAGGAGAACGCCGCCGCCAAGCGGGCTGAGGCCGCCGACCACCGCAAGAACGCCGAGAGCGAGGCGACCAAGGCCAAGGACGCCAAGGACAAGGCCGAGACAGCCGAGAAGACCGCAGAGGACCGGCGCGACGACGCGGTCAAGGCCAGCGACCACGCCAAGGACATGCGCGACGACGCGTGGGACGCCGAGCAGAAGGCCGACGCGGCCCGCGCCAAGGCCGACGCCAAGGACGCCTACGCCGACTCGCTCGACTCCGGGGACGCGGCCGACGCGGCCCGCGCCGCGGCGAACGACGCCGACAAGGCAGCCGACGATGCCGAAGCCGCCGCGACCAAGGCACGCTCCGAGGCCGACGCGGCCACGCAGGCGGCAGCCGACGCCGACGCCGCGGCCACCCGCGCCGAGGCCGCTGCCAAGCGCGCACGCTCCGACGCGGACGCCGCCCAGGCGGACAAGCTGAAGGCGGACGCGGCGGTGAAGACTGCGACCAGCGCGGTCGCCGACGCCATCAAGGCCTCCCAGGACGCCTCCGCCGAGGCCAAGACGGCCGTCAAACTCGCCGACGAGGCCGAGCAGCACGCCAAGGACGCCAAGACCCAGGCCGATGCCGCCAATACAGAGGCCGGGAAGGCACTCGCGGCCGCAGCGAAGGCCGCCGGTTTCGCCCATGTCACCGCTCAGGCGGCGGTCGACGCGAGCAAGGCGGCGAAGCAGGTCGCAGCCCCGGCCAACGACGCCGTCCAGCTCGGCTCGGCCTACGTCGACGCCGACTCGGCGGCCGGCCTGGTCGTGCTGACCGGTCAGGCGTCGAAGACGATCGCCGACCAGCAGCAGGCCGTCGCCGACGCGCATGCCAAGAACGCGGCGGCCGAGGCCCAGGCCGCCAAGGAACTCGCCGACCAGGCCAAGGGCGACGCGAAGGAGGCGTACCAGCACGCGGCCAATGCCGCCCAGTACGCGTCCGACGCCCGCACCTATTCCAAGGAGGCGCTGGGCTACGCGGCCGACGCGGCCAAGGCGGCATCCAAGGCCGCCGACTCACTGGCCCGCACCGTTCAGTACGACAAGCAGGCCGGCGAGGACGCGGCTGCCGCCGACAAGGCGGCCGGCAACGCAGAGGGCTACGCCAAGGACGCCCGCGACTCGGCCGACGCCGCCGAACTCGACGCGGCCGCGGCCCGCTCCGCGGCGTCCCAGGCCGAACAGGATGCCAAGGACGCCCGCGCGGCGGCCACCCGCGCCGACGCCGCAGCCACCGAGGCCGAACAGGCCGCCAAGGACGCCGACAAGTACGCCAAGGAGGCTCAGGCGGCCGCCGACCGGGCAGAGAAGGCGGAGGCCGATAAACGACGCTCCCAGGGGTCCGGCACAGGCATTCCCGGCGTGTTCGCCGTGCCCGATGAGTCCACCGTCGAGATCGTCAACTCCAAGCAGATCGGCACCTGCCCGGGAATGCCGCAAGCAGCCCTCAAGGGCTGCGACGCGGCGTACGACCTCGTCGTCACCTACGACGCCGACTTCTACCTGTGCACGGATGACGACGCGCAGGCCACAGCGGACGGCTGCCCGAAGTCGGCATGGCAGTTCCTTAAGCGGGCGACCTTGAAGAACGTCCCGATCGACAACTGGCAGCACCACTTCTCCGGCAAGGACATCGTCCGCGCCGGATGGCAGAGCCTTTTCGGAGACGTGGCAGGATCGATCCTCTTCTCGTTTTTCGCCGACGACATGATGGACTGCCTCCACGGCAGTGCCAGCGGCTGCGCCTGGAGCCTCGCCAACTATCTCCCGCTCGAGAAGCCTCTGGCCGCACTCGCCGACGCCGTCAGGACAGTGAACGCCTCCATGCGCACCGGCATCGGAGTCGCCGACGCGCTGAAGGCGCTGCGCACGCTGCACATGGACGCGGACGCGCTGGCAGGTATCGAGCGGTCGGCGAGACTCACCGAGGAGATGCGGACCGCCTGCCGGACCAACAGTTTCCCCGGTGCCACCGAAGTGCTCATGGCGGACGGGTCACACCGGCCCATCAGCCAGGTGGGTGTGGGGGACCTCGTCAGGTCCATGAACCCGGCCACCGGCCAGTTGCGGACCCGAGAGGTCACCGACACCTTCAAGCACGACACCCGGCGGCTGGTGGACATCACCGTTGCCGGCGGGGGGAAGCTAACCAGCACCGCCGGCCACAGGTTCTACGTGGTGGAACGCGGGTGGACGCTTGTCTCAGACCTGCATGTGGGGGACCGGCTGCGCACCCCGGACGGTTCCATCCGCCGGGTGACCGCCCTCCTCGACCGCCCGGACCTGTCTCCGCGTACGGTGTACGACCTCACGGTCGGTGATCTGCACACGTTCTTCGTGCTCGCGGGCGCCACCCCGGTCCTCGTCCACAACTGCAAGGTCGCCCTGGGGTGGCAGAACAAGGGGGCACTCGACGAGTGGGCCAAGCTCCCCGAGAACAAGTTCACCACCTTCTCCAACGTGTCCCCGCAGGATTTCGCCCGGTTGGCGGAAATGGCTGTCGCCGACCCGAGCGTCACGTTGCACGTCAACATGACTGGGCTGAGTGACCTCGGAGGCTTCATGGAAGCCGCCAAGCGCGGCTTGAGGGCGGGTGAGGCCGGGCATGCCACGGACTACGAGATGTCCATGATCGCGAGAGCTGTCGCCAACGGCCAACGCCCATGGGATTCCGTGAAGTTCTACTCCCCGTCGGGCCCCAACGGCGCAATGCGACTGGACCCGCCGACTGAGATGCCGGACCTGTCGGTGCTGGGGAAACTGGACCCTGTAAAGGGTTCGGTCATCGGATACTGCCACTGCTGAGGGACACGAAGAACATGAGCAACCCCGGGAAAGACCTGTACCCGGACGTGACCGCCTCGGGCGGCCTGGCTCTGGCCATGAAAGAGGCGGCGACGTCACGCGGATGCGACATCGGGCTCGCGCCCTGGGCGGTCGACGACTTCACCATCGAAACAGCGAGGGGTTTCGTGTCGGTTGGTGCCGCGACCGGGGAACGCCTCTTCCGTTTGACCGTCCACATCCCCGGGTTCACCTGGCACATCGGCTCAACAGATGATCTCGGGCAGCTCGTGGAGGCCATCGCCGCGTGGCGCGATGGCATGGCGTTCGACGAGTTGGCGGAAACGTTCGAGTTCATGACACTCGACGAGTTCGTCAGGGCACTCGAGAACGGAGAGCCGACCTCTTCGCAGTGGTCCGACCTTCTGTCGTCCGAATTCCACCGACCGCGCTGGAACCTGTTGCGCCGCCTCCGTGCGGATGAGGAACTGCGGAACACGTTCCCGACGATCACGCACGGTGCCGTGCGCCTGCGTGTTGATGCGATGGACGGAACGAGCCGTCAGGTTCTAGTGCACGAGGTGGACAGGGAACGATATGAGGTCAGGCGCGTCGGGGTGCCCGGGGACGACTGGACCGAGGTTCCGACCGGTGACCTGATCGCCTGCTTGCGAGCTGCCTTGCACGAGGAGTGATCTCGGGGGACCGGACGCCGAACCCCGCCAGGTGGTCCCTGGCGGGGTTTCCTCATGCGTGAGCCACCAGTGAGCCCGGATTCGACACCTCCACCCTGGTCGTCATGCCGGGACGTGCGCTTGGATGACCCACGTGGACCACTTCACGCGGACAGCGCCCAAAGCCGCCAGCCGCTCACCGTCCACACCACCGCAATCCTGCTCGCCTTCGGCGCTGACCCAGAACTGCGCGATCCGGCCGGGCACACGTCCCCTGGACGTGGCCGAGGAGTACGACCACCAGCCGGCGATCAAGCTGTTGACCCCGCACATCGGGCGGCGCTGAACGTTCCGCACGGCGGGACGCCATGCCCCATGCCCTGCTTCGCGCTCCCTTGCGACGGAACGGTCCGGCCGCCGGGCTCTTGCGGCCCGACGGTGGCGAAGCATGCTGCGGCCAGCCGCCGCCATCGGCGCCCGGCCACCGCCGCCGCCGAGCAGAAGGTCCCCCTGAGCGACGCATCCACCCGTGCCCCGGATGACTTCGGCACCTGGCTGAGCGAGCGAGGACCGGATGCCTACGCGCTGGCCTGAGTGAGCGAAGGGGCAGGTGCCGTCGGCGGGGAAGGTGCCCCGGTACCCACGGTGGGGGATAGCGGGATCGCCGGCCCCGGCGCCGATCTGACCCGCATGACGCTGCACGAGGTCACCCACGGCCGGCGCGAGACCCTGCACCGGTGGCTTCAACTCGACGACGGACACAACCTGCTGGCCATCGCCAGCGCCCCGGCGGGTGTCCTGCGTGAACACACCCCCGGGGAACTGGCGGCCGAGCTCCGACAGGCCCCGGACACCGACGACGCCCGTCTCACCGACGAACTGGCCGGCTGGCTGTAGCGCCGCTACGCCGACGCACCCCAGGGCCTGGACCTCGGATGGATCGCCGCGGCCGCCGCCTGGTCCTGTCACATGCGCGCGCTCACCGGCTATCCGCCGTCCTCAGTCCTGGGGGCGTGCCTGGAGCGTGCCGACGAAGACGACGAGGCCATCGAGGACCTCGTTGAGCAACAAAGCTGCGGTCAGGGCAGCAGTCTCGCTTCCGCAACAGGCCGAAGCCGGCCCGGCGACGCTTCCTGGGTCTGGACCATCCACGGGACCAGCGGGTCCTCTCGAAGGTCGGTGGCGGGGGAGACGTTCAAGACGATCACCGTGCTTCAGGTCACCTACCTCGGCTGACGTCGAGACGTGCATCTGGTGCGGTTAGCAGGACGTGCCAGACGAACCGTGCAGCGTCCTGGCCGGCCCGCGCCGACGTGCACGCTCAGCCGGTCGGGCCGGGCTCGAAGGTTGGGACGTCGGCGGGCGACAGGTCCGGGCGCGCCCGGTGCCAACGCGCGGGGTGCCGCCAGCGCCCTGCATTGTCGCGGGCGACGTCGACGCCGATCTCCACCACCAGTTCCGGCATCGCGAGGGTGACGTCCAGGCTCTCGGGCCCGGCTACACCGCGTCCGGGGCGCAGCCGCGCAGCGCGAAGGCGATCACCTCGTCCAGACCGTGCTCGGCGGCCTCGGGGGGCAGCATCCCAGCCGTCACCAGACCGGCGTAACCGTGCAGGACCGCGAACACCGGGACGCCGACGCGCTCCAGCGGCCCTTCCCGCACCTCACCCTGCCGCTGCCCCTCCTCGATCCCCGACACCAGCAGCGCGGACCAGCGTTCTGCCGCCGCCCGCAGGGCCTCGGACGCCTCCGGGTCATGCTTGATCGAGTACATCAGGTCCAGCAACGCCGCGTTCTCGAGGGCGAAGTCCACATAGGCGCGGACTATGACGTCCAGACGCTGCGCGAACGACGCGCCGGCCCGCCCGTGCGCCCCCTCGAGCGCCACGGCCAGCCGCTCGAAGCCGGTCAGTGCCAGCGCGTCCAACAATGCCTGCTTGTCCCTGAAGTGACGGCTCGGGGCAGCGTGGCTGACGCCCAGGTCGCGGGCGAGCTCTCGCAGCGACAGGGCGGCCGGGCCCTTCTCCCTCAGCGTCTCCTCGGCGCGGGTCAGCAACGCGGCGCGCAAATCTCCGTGGTGGTAGCTGCTTGGGCGGGTGTGCATGGGCATCAGTGTACCGGCCATGTTTGCCTCGGCTACATTGTTGTCATTGACAGCATTGTTGTCGACGCCTACATTCGCTGGCATGACTACTCCTTCCCCCACGTGGCACGTGACCGACATCCCTGACCAGACCGGCCGTACCGCGGTCGTCACCGGAGCCAACAGCGGACTGGGCCTCGCCACGGTCGAGGCGCTGGCCGGCGCCGGCGCGCACGTCGTGCTCGCCGTACGGGACCCCGAGCGCGGTGCGGCCGCGGCGGCCCGCGTGCACGGCAGCGTGGAGGTGCGTCGGCTAGATCTCGCCGACCTCGCCTCCGTGCGGGAGTTCGCGGCGGCCTGGCGGGGTGACCTCGATCTGCTCGTCAACAACGCGGGCGTCATGAACATCCCGGAGTCGGCCACCAAGGACGGCTTCGAGACGCAGTTCGGCACCAACCACCTGGGCCACTTCGCGCTGACGAACCTGTTGCTGCCGCACCTCACCGACCGGGTCGTGACCGTCTCCTCCGGCGCCCACCGGATGCCGGGCAACCCCCGCATCCACTTCGACAACCTCAACCTCACCGGGGAGTACGCCCCCATGAAGGCGTACAGCCAGTCCAAGCTGGCCAACCTGCTGTTCACCCTGGAACTCCAGCGCCGGCTGACCGAGTCGAACTCACGGGTGCGCGCCCTCGCCGCGCACCCGGGCTGGGCCGCCACCAACCTCCAGAGCCACGACGGCAGCCCCCTGCGCCGCGCCCTTCTGCTGATCGGCAACCGCCTCTTCGCCCAGGACAACAGGGCCGGCGCCCTGCCCACCCTGTACGCCGCTGTCCAGGACCTGCCCGGTGCGAGTTACGTCGGCCCGGACGGGCTCGGTGAGATGCGCGGCGCCCCGACCCTGGTGGGCCGCTCGCCGGCGGCCGCCGACCCGTCGGCCGCCCGTCGCCTGTGGACGGTGTCCGAGGAACTGACCGGTATCGCCTTCCCGCTGTCGGCGGTCACCGCCGGGACCCGGCCATGATCATCCCGCCGCTCGCCGTGCTGGTTGCCCGGGCCTCCGTTTGACCGTAGCGGCGGGGCGTGTGGGTGTCCGGCTGCGCCGCCGCGGTCGGCTCGTGTTCACTCCTGCGGCGGCAGCGACGTGGCAGCCGCGCCACTGTCTGCGCGCGTTGTCGCGCGGGGCGCCAGGGCTGCCCACGCCGACAGCAGCCCTTCCCAGGCGTCGGGGAGCCCAGCGTCCACGGCCGACCGGTAGGCGGCGCAGGCCTCGGCCGAGCGCCCCTGTTCCAGGTGCAGGGCGCCGACTATTCAGGATGAAAGAGGTTCAGTAGGGGTGAGGAGGAGCGGCAAAGGTGGCGAAACCTGTAAAGCGATCCGCGAACTCATCGGCTCGAGCATCTGACAGGCCCGGCAGGCTCCGGCCGGAGCCGACGTCATGCCGCCGCGCGCTCGCCGGCCGGCCGGCGGCGCAGTTCGGGGCGCTGGAGGGCTGGCGGCTGGTAGGCCATGTCGAGCGTGCCGGTGTCGGTGCCGGGCGGCACGACCGCGTCGATTCGGTCCAGCACGTCGTCGGTGAGGGTGACATCGACGCCCGCGAGCAGGTCGTCCAGGTGTTCCATGGTCCGCGGTCCGAGGAGGGCGGACGTCACGCCCGGGTGGGCGAGCACGAAGCCCATCGCGAGATGCGTGAGCGGCAGGCCGGCCTCCTCGGCCAGCGGGATGAGCTGTTCGACCACGTCGAGCCGACGGTCGTCCGTGAGGTGCTGGAAGCCGTACCTCGACCGGTGCGTCGCGGCCTCCTGGCCCTTGCGGTACCGCCCCGTCAGCAGACCGCCGCCGAGGGGCGACCAGACCAGGGTGCCCATGCCGAACTCCTGTGCCGCCGGGAGCACCTCGCGCTCGATGCCCCGGTTCAGGATCGAGTAGACCGGCTGCTCGGTGCGTGGCCGGGCCAGCCCGCGCCGCTCGGCGACCCACTGCGCCCTGACGATGTCGGAGGCCGGCAGCGCCGACGTGCCGAAGGTGCGGATCTTGCCGGCCCGCTGCAGATCGGTGAGGGCCGCGAGGGTCTCCTCGATGTCCGTGTCGGGGTCCGGGCGGTGGATCTGGTAGATGTCCACGTAGTCGGTGTCGAGGCGGCGCAGCGAGTCCTCCAGCGCGCGCATCAGCCAGCGCCGGGACGCGCCCTGGTGGTTCGGCTCGTCGCTCATCGGGTTCCGGGCCTTGGTCGCGAGCACGACGTCGGCCCGTCGTCCCTTCAGCGCCCGGCCGACGATCTCCTCCGACTCGCCGTGCGCGTACATATCGGCGGTGTCGACGAGATTGATGCCGGCGTCGAGCGCCCGGTGGATGATGCGGACGCAGTCGTCGTGGTCGGGGTTGCCGAGGGCGCCGAACATCATCGCGCCGAGGGCGTAGGGGCTGACCTTGATCCCGGTCCGGCCGAGGCTGCGGTAGTGCATGGGGTCTCCTTCAGGTCGTCCTGCTGTGTCGCTGACACCAGCCTGTCTGTCGTTCGCCGGACTATGAATCCTTGTCCATCCCGATTTTCTGCGCGAGAGTACGGACATGGATCCGGACCGACTCTCCGAGGCACTCGACCTGGTCGAGGTACGCAGCGTGCTGACCGGCGGCGTCGCGGCCCGCGGCGGGTGGTGGGCCCGCGGCCCACTGGCCGATCCGGTCAAGTTCTTCGCGATGGTGAGCGGGCACGCCCGGCTCACCACCGACGGCGTCGTCGAACCGATCGACCTCGTGGCGGGTGACGTGGCAATCCTCACCGGGCGCTCGTGGGTGGCCTTCGAGGCCGGCGCGGCGCCGCGCCACGAGATCCAGCCGGAGTCGGACTTCTCCACCGCCCGCTTCGCGGGCTCGGACCCTGCCGTCGACGACGTCGTGATCGGCGGGTGCGTCAGCGTGAACGAGGCCGGGCGGACGCTCCTGCTGGAGTCGCTTCCACCGGTGGCCCACATCCGGTCCTCCACCGCCGGAGATGGGGACCGTCTCCTCGCCGCCCTGCTGCGGCTCTTCGATGAGGCGACCGGCGACCGGCTCGGCTCGGCCTTCGCGATCCGGCAGTGCGGCCAACTGCTCCTGCTGGAGGTGCTGCGCTGTTACGTCGACCAGACCCCCCTGCCCTCGGGCTGGTTGCGCCTGCTCGTCGACGAGCGCCTGCGCCCCGCCGTCGACCTGCTCCACGGCCGCCCCGAACACGCATGGGGACTGCAGGAGTTGGCGCGCGCCGCCGCGATGTCCCGGACTACATTCGCGGAGCGGTTCCGCGAGGCCGCCGGTGTACCGCCGCTCACCTACCTGGGCCGGTGGCGCATGCTGCTGGCCCAGCGCGCGCTGCGGAACGGCGACGCCCGCGTCGCGGCGCTCGCCGCCGAGCTGGGCTACGGCTCGGAGAGCGCGTTCAGCACGGCGTTCAAGCGTGTTGTCGGGGAGTCGCCGCAGCGCTACCGGACGCGCGTGCGCCAGGAGGCCGTTCCGATCGCGGGCCGGTGACGGAGATCAGCCCTGAACGAAGCCGGCGCGCCTGCGCCACCGCGTGGTGCGCCGGCCGACTCGAGCCGACGGCATGGAGCCGGGACGGCACCGATCTGCACCGACCAGTGTGCCCGCTGTCGCGACCAGGTCTTCACAGCGGACAGCGCGCGAGTCGAGCAAACGCGCGTACACTCACGATCACTCCGAGCCGGGCAAGCTCATGCGAACAACGGCAGGGCGGGCCGGTTCGGGGAACCGGCCCGCCCGTGGAGTGGCGATGTCAGGGGCAGCTGCTGACGTTGCCCGCGAACGCCTCAGTGGCCGCGGCGCCGAGGGCGATGAGGGACAGCACGGTGGCTGTGGTGATGGTGAAGAAGCGACGGATCATCAAGTTCTCGTTCTCTGCCATGCTTCGCGCGTGGCTTCTCCTGGCTCCCGAACGAAGACGACCGATGTGTGGTCCCTGCCCCAAGACGAGCAACTCATTGGGCAGCGCATCAGCGAAGCCCTGCCGCGCTCCGGCTGGCTGTGCAGTCACCCCGGGCCGAAGGGCCTTCACCAGGTGCATCTGCATCGCCAACTCGGTGAGGCCCTGAGCTGCGGCGGTCGGCAAGCGTTTCTGCTTCTGCCGACCGAGGCCCGGGCACCTGAGGACGTCCTGGTGGACGACGCCGTCGCCCCCAGGTCCGACCTCGGACACTCGGCCGTCGTGCAGTTCCTTTGCTCACGCCGCCTTCAGGACGGCGAGGGCGAAGTCTTCGAGGCCGGCCGTCTCGCGGTGCGCTGGTTCGAGCAGGAAGTCGGGCCGGAGAGACATCAGCTCCTGACCGAGGAGACGCGCCTTATCTGGAAGGTCCTGCGAGCGGCGACCAGGCCAGCCATCGTCGAGAGCACGCAGGGCCGACGAATCTCCGGCATGAGGATCGGCCTTGCCGCCCATGACCTCGTGACCAGCAGCGGGATGCTGCTGACGCGAGGCGGTGTCCAACGTCTGCGTCTGGCCGCCGCGCCCCCAACCGGTCAGATGCGGGACAAGCTTTAAGGACATTTCCGCCGCGCTCGATGAGAGCCAGGAGCTCGAGTCCGAGGAGCCCCTCGGGTGGCAGCCGATCTGGAAGCGCCCCCGGAAGCCGAAGTCGAAGGCGGCGAAGAAGCAGGAGCTGCGCAAGCAGCGGCGGCGACTCCAGGACGCCGGGAAGCGCCGCCTCGCCGCCAGCGTTTATTCACCGGCTTGGGAGGCGCTGAAATCGGATTGCGTTCGAACGCAACCGACGGGTGCAGCGGTGATGGTGATGCTTGGCCCACTGCCGCGTATCGTGCGAAACGGTCCGGGCCCGGAGCCACCATCCATGGCCCCAGTCCCGGACCGCTCACCAGGTGCCACGCACGTGAGGGCTGCCGGGCGAGGATCAGACCACCATCCGGCTGGGCGTTGTGCCCCGCGGGCCCGTCATGCCCGGGAGGGCGACCTCACGTGTCAGCTGGACAGGCGTCCGAAGAACAGGCTGCCCGGTGCCTCCAGGTCCGGGGAGTAGAAGAACTCCCTGACCGCGCGGATGAACTCCTGCCGGCTGATGGATCCGTCGCCGTCGGTGTCCAGCTCGGCGAAGGCGTCCATGGCGGCGGGGTCGGTGATGTCCCAGACACCCAGGTACTGCTTGAACTCGGCCTTGCTGATGGTGTTGTCGCCGTCGGTGTCCATGATGTCGAAGATGGCGTGCGGAACACCCTCGACCATGTTGAAGCGGCTGGTGTCCACGCTCACCGCGCGGCTGGCGGCGTGGTACTGCTCCTTGGAGAGGCGGTTTACGCCGTTCGCGTGGCGCAGCAGCTCGGCCCACTGCATCTGGTACGAGAACAGCAGCGCCTGCGCCCGCCGGTCGCTTTTGTCGATCTTGTAGGCCTTCAGATAGCGGTCGACGACGCGCTGGTAGTCGCTCCATTCGACATAGCCGTCGCCGTCGGTGTCGGTGGCGGTGAACAGCTGGTCCAGCTTCACGCTGATCGGGTCAGTGGTGGCGGTAGCCATGATCAACCTTTCTCACAGGGGGAGTCGTGTGGGCACATCAGTACCCGCCCTGAAGCTAGGCCCGAAAACATTACAAAGAAGCATTAAATGCCCATATGATTGTCAGGTTCACACAATAACGTGAATCCCCTTCACGTCCGGCATGACCTCCGGACGAACCGGGTATCGACTCGGGCTCTCACGGTGACTGCGCCTGGTAGCAATGTTCGAACTCGATGACGCTACGTGGCCGGTATTCGTCGGCGGAGCGACCACCCTGCTGTAGGCGCGGCATGATGCGATCATGCGGAATCAGCCTGTGCTTGTTTTTGGTGGAGATTGCGGCTTTTGCTCTACCTCGGTGAGGTTTGCTGAGCGACGCCTACAGCCTCGTTGCGATACCGTTCCTTGGCAGTTCGCGGACTTGGAAGCTCTTGGCGTCACCTCAACACGAGCCGAGCGCGAAGTGCTGTGGGTGACTCCCAGGGGCGTTGTGTATGGAGGCGCCCAGGCTGTTGCGAAGGCACTGTTGAGCGCAGGCGGAGGGTGGGCGCTGGTGGGTGCGTTGCTCATGTTGCCTCCCATGCGGTGGGCTGCCCACGGTGTGTATCGACTCGTCGCAAACAATCGTCACCGCATGCCAGGAGGCACCGCGGCATGCGCTTTGCCCGACCGGCGAACGGTTGGCCTGTAGCCGAACCTCCCGGCACCGTCAGGACAACAGGACACAAGCCCGGCCCACTGGCCGTAAGTCAGATCCGCACGTCTCACAGGACGTGATCATCAACGAACAGGGTTCACTTTCGCAACAGACCCTAAAGGGTGTTGCAGAAGGCTTAGTGGCGGGCATTTTGCCTGTATGGGTGGGGTGTTGAGGGTTGAGCCGGTGTGGGTGGAGACGTTCACCGGGTTGCGGATGGGGCGCTTCGAGAAGCTGCTTCGGGTGGTGCGGGAGCGGGGCGGCAACGGCCCCGGTGGTGGCAGGCCGTGGTGTCTTCCGCTGGCCGAGCGGGTGCTGCTGGTAGCCGTGTACTACCGCACGAACCTCACCATGCGGCAGCTCGCGCCGCTCTTCGGCTGCTCACCTGCCACCGTCTGCCGGATCATCCAGCGCCTGCGACCCCTGCTCGCGCTGGAGCCGTCGCCCCAGCCGGTGCCGGGCACCGACCGGTTATGGATCGTGGACGGCACCCTGATCCCGGTCCGTGACCGTAGGGTCGCAGCCTCCTCACGCAACTACCGGTTCTCGGCGAACGTGCAGGTCATCATCGACGCCGAGACCCGCCTGGTGGTGGCCTCGGCCCGGCCGGCACCAGGCAACAAGGCCGACGCACAGGTCTGGCGCGAGTCGGACCTGCCGGCCCTGGCGGCGGGCACGACCGTGATCGCGGACGGCGCCTACCTGGGCACCGGGCTGATCGTCCCGCACCGCAGACGAGCCGGACGTCCCCTCCTGCCCGGCCAAGAGGAAGACAATGCCGAACACCGGCGCGTCCGGGCCCGTGTCGAGCACAGCTTCGCCCGGATGAAGAACTGGAAGATCCTCCGCGACTGCCGCCAAAGGGGCGACGGCCTCCACCACGCCGTCCAGGCCGTCGCCACCATGCACAACCTCGCCCTGACAGGGTGAAAACAGCAGGTTAGCTGCCACTCAACCCTGTCCACCACCGACCTTCTGCAACACCCTTTAGTTCAGTCGATATCTACCCCACCGGCCGTGCTCCGTGCTGGAAAAACTACGATCTCTCCATCAAAACGGCGAGCAGCGGCCAGACTTGCCGGATGGTCAGTAAGGGGCTCCTGAAAGTCACGGTGAGGCAGCGCATCGAAGGCTTCCTGATGAGCGGTGATTCGCAGGACCTGCTCACGCAAAAGACTGCCAGAGATGCTGGCCGGCTCAAGCGGTCGGCGACCGGCTTTCGGCAGGGTCGTGTCGTGGTGCTCGACGCCGAGGGTGTTCACCTCGTCGCGATGCTCTACTGGTGTCGGGGCTGCATGCCGTCCAACCCGGTGGCGGAGGCTGAGATCGCCGCAGCCGAGAAGCTGTTCCGGCTGCTGAGTCCCGGCGCGGCGGATCCGGTGCCCAGGGTGGTCCGCGAGCTGCGTCGGCAGTTGCGCCGGGAGGCGGCGGAGACGGCGCTGGGGATGCTGGCCACCGCGGAGGCGCAGGCGGATGCGGGACTCGCAGACCAGGCCCTCGAGGTGCTGCGCGGGACTCTGGAGTCTGCGCCTACTGGGGACGCCGACATCCCCGACTTGCTGCACCGGTTCAGCCTCGCTCACCGCGTGCGCTTCTGCATCCTTGGCCACGCCGATGACAACACCCGAGCAATTGAGCTGGCGCGCGCGGCCGTGCAACGCGGAGGCGCGGAGCATCACGAGCGGCTTGCCAATCTGGCCGGGCTGCTCCAGAACCGTTACACGCTGCTGGGCAACCCAGGCGACCTGGACGAATCGGTGGCGTTGAGCCGCGAGGGCCTCGACGCCGAGGGCGATGCGGGCCTCATCTTGCACGGGGCCGCGCTGTGCGGCGCGCTGCTGCTGCGCCACCAGAACTCGGGTGCCGAGCGCGACTTGAACGAGGCCATCGAGCTGGGGAGGACCGTGCTTGCCCACTGCGCGCCGGACGCGCCCAAGCGCGCGGAGGTCGAGTCGTTTCTCGCACGTTCGCTGCTCGCTCGGCACTGGCGGACGCGGTGCCCGGACGACCTGGAAGAGGCCCTGTCCCTGTCACGGGCCGCCGTCCGTGACGCGCCGACCGGCAGTACCTTCCGCACCCTCATGATGGGCAATCTCGCCGGCGTGCTGCGCGACCGCTTCGGCGTCACGGGCGTCCGTGCTGACCTCGACGAGGCGATCGGCATCATGGGAACCGTACTCCGGGACGTGCCCGAGGAGCATGCAGACTTCGCTGTCCAACTGGGGAATTCCGGCGTGTATCACCGGGTGCGCTACGAGCAAGGTGGCGACCCGGCCGACCTGGACACCGCCCTGCCGAACATAGAACCGATCACTACGTCAAAGGCGGGGGCACCGAGAAGGACCGTCGAAAGTCTCCTGACGACGAATCGTCAGAGAAGTCCTGCGACCTCACGCCCCCACCGGCGCGCGGCCCCGACGCCCGGCACAGGCTGTTGGTCACCGACCCGGCGATCACCCTCGGAGGCTGCCCCGCCGCTGTCACTACCTGCCGCGCTGTCCCACGATCGAGGGCGGTCCCCGCGAGACCGCCCCCGCACGATCGAAGTCCCACTCCACTCCAGCCGCCCAGCGAAGCCGGGTCCTGGCGTTGAGCGGTCAGAGCTCTAGGCCGGGCCCTGGATCTAGACGCCTGACCGCCTTGTTGACGTCCCACACCGGGCACTCGATCGGCGCGTAGTGGCCCTGGGGCGTCCACGACAGCACCCCGGCGGGTGGGCCGGTCGGCTCCCGTCCCTCGGCGCGGATCTGCTTCAGAGTCCGCAGGTTCCAGGGCAGCGCCTCGCTGGTGTAGACGGGCAGCGGCGGCGGCCCGGTAGGCTTCTCGCTGTAGTACGGATCCCCGAACAGATCCCAGCCCAGGGGCGGGCGGGGTGGACGGCGTGGAGACATTCGGCCGTTACTCCGGCTCCAGCACGGCGCCCAGGGCGGCGTCCAGTTCGTTCAGCGCCAGGCGCATCGTCTGCACGGCGGTGCCGAACGCAAGGTTGTCGATCCCCTTCGAGTACAGGTACCCCGGGTCCACGGTGAACGCCTCCGACACCCGCCGCGCATTCGCTTCCTTGTCCGGCCACGCGGTCGAGTGCGCCAGATCCCAGGCCGCTTGCGGCAGCTTCTCAGAGCCCATGTCGTCCCAGGCATCGACGTTCAGCGCCGTCGTCCTGACGTCGGCAACCGCCTCGGCCAGCGCTTCGCGCGCTTCCGCCACCCGCATCCGTTCTGCTCTGGCCGGCGCCCGCAGTTCCTGCTTGTCCATGGCGGCATTCTGCCCTAGTTGCGGGCCAGTTGAGGCGGAACGGGACCTCCCGACCCGAAAGACAATCTGTCTTCTGGCTCCCCGTAAACCGGTACACTCTGCAGTCTCGCCGGGATTCAGGATCATGAACCCTGGACAGCCCGACGAGGTGTCTTCTACTTCTTCCGCTCGGACCTGGCACCAGTGTGGTTGGGCGTGGTGCAAGAGTATGCGCCGCACCTGCTGATGCCGGATGGGGAGGTCGGCTGACAGTGGCTGGCTGTCCCGTTCCTCGTCGGTGGCATGCTGCCGACCTGGTCCCGGCAGGCCGCCTGCGGCCAGGCCAGCCGTTTCCGGCCGGTGCGGCCTGTGTCCGGGCGCGTCGGCGACCCGGCCCCCGGGCACCGCTCCTGCCCGCCGTCCTGCACCCCCCAGGCCGCTGCGGCCTCGAGTTCGCCCTCGCCGCCGGCGCTGGTGCGGTCGCTGCAGGTCCGCTGCGACGACTGCCCCGGTCCGCGCGACGCCGTCCGCGCCGCCCGGGCGGCGACGGAGGAGGGTCAAGCCTGTTCCAGCTGCGCGTCGCCGGGCTGGGTGTCGTGTGCTGCACTGATCGTTGCTGAGTCTGGCCAGCGCTGCAGCCAGCGCCGGCACTTCCTGTGCCTGGAGCGGCTGTCAGAGACCGCGTCCATCACCCCTCGCCGCCGCGTGGTGCGCGTTCCCAAACGGCGCAGTCCTTCCCAAGGCGACGAGTAACAGGGGAGAAGCATCCTGCCGCCCTCCCCGCCGTACGCATTTCGCACGCTAAAGGCACGTAACATGTACGGTCTGGCCACGGTGGGGCGGCGGGGAGGGCTGTTGCTACGCCCACTCCACGCCCAGCTTCCGGAATGCGTCCAACTGCTACGCCGTGAGTTTGTCGCGTCGCTGCTTGGTGTTGGAGATCCTGTGAAGTGTCTCTTTGATGCCAGGGGCCGCAGGTCGCTTCTCTGCCACCATCGGATTCCTTGACCATGTGCTCTGACCTGGTGAGATCCCAGTTCGGCCTACTGGCGTCTAGTGGCACCAGTTGCTGGCAGATAGTGGCACCAGCCCAGGACAGATTTGCGGCACTTCCATTAACTGACGATCACGGTGAGGGTCCGCTTGGTGGTGAGGGCTGGGCGTGTTTGTCGAGCTATGCGGTGTGTGTAGGGGCAGAGGCCATGTTGGGGAAGGCCTGGCTGCGGGCGGTGTGCTGTACGGGGGTTCACGGCGTGGTCGGCCGGGACATTGGACGCCCGTTCCCATCCACGGCGGGCAGCACCATCGTGGCGAGTCCGCCGCAGGCCGGCCCGTGCGTGCATTTGGGTATGGCGCTACTTGCCCCTGAGGTCATCGATCCGACGCTGTTCCCACCAGTCTTGGATCATGTCGAGGCGCTTGACGGACGGTTCGATACGGCTCAGGGCTCGGTCCAGGTTGAGGAACGGCACCATCAGGCCGGTGAGTGACGACGTCTTGGACTTCAACCCCTCTGCCTGCCTCGTCCAGGGGGCCAGGTGTTTGGCTGTGTCGCTGAGGCCGGTCAGCATGCGGGCCATGTCGTCATCCGGCGGGGCCGCGGCCGTTTCACCGGAGCTTTTGGAGCCGAGGAGCTGTTGGGCGATAGCTACGGCTGTGGAGACAGCCTGGACTCGCTTCGTAGCGTGGTCGTGGAACCGGCGGGCCATCGATGTGAGATCGATGTCGATGCCTTCGGTCAGGCGGCCCCGAAGCTGGTGTGGCGTCACGATGGGGGCGGGGTCCGACGAAGCCATGACCCAGGCGATCGGTTTGTGTCGGGCGAGGAGTTCGTCCGCCAACACCCGGTAGGCCAGTACAAGGTCTGCGATCAGGTCGGGTTCCAGGGTTTCACGGTGGTAGGCCGCGTTGCGGTATTCGTGCAGCCGGTCGAGTACGTCGCGTTCGTGGTCCGTCAGCACGCCCCGCTGCCTCAGGAACTTGGTCTTCTGGTCCAGATGGTTGTCCATCTTTGCCCGCCGGTCCAGGCCTACATGCTGATCGATCAGCTGACTCAGCTGTCCATCGAGCTGCCCGCCGCTGTCCCGGAACCTTTGCATCTCTTCGATGGTGCTGTCGGGGATCTGGAAGGCCAGTTGGGCGTTGACCTCACGGCCGATGATCACCTCGACTAGATGGTCCAGGAGGATGAGGGCAAGGCGATCGTGTGCTTGGTCGCCTGCCTCGGCACATCGCCGGATTTCGGCTATTTCGACCGCGAGCCAGTTCCATTGTTCGGAGTTCTGTGAGGCCGGGCGGTCCCAATCGGAAGCGAAAGGCTGCATGAGAGGCATGACTCCACCCTTTCATCCCTCCTCCGGGCGACCATCATGTGAGATAGACAGCCTTGAGGCGACCCACCGCCCAAGGGCGGACGGTGCGGCCTTCGCGCTTACTGGTCCGTGCGGGATTTCCCACGCTGTGGTTGCTCAGGGCCCCGCCGCGACCGTGAGGAACGGGGCGTGGGAGGCGCTTGACGCTGCGGTCACTGGGGAAGTCCGGTGGTGTCGAGGAAACGCTGCTGGTTGCCGTGGATGTGCCGGGTGGCTTGTTCGGGTGTCAGCGCCCAGCGGGTGGCGAGGCGGGCGACGACGTCGGAGAGGTCTGCCGGTCGAGCGGGGTGCCTGTTGTGACGGGCGAACGGGCCATCGGTCTCGAGGAGGACACGGTCGGGCGGCAAAATTTCGAGGAGGGCGCGCCCTTTTTGCGAGGTGGTCATTGCCGGGTTGACGGAGAACCACAGTCCTGCGGCCAGGGCCTCGTCGACCAGGGCCAGAGGGCCTGTGTACCAGTGCAAGATCGCGGCGGTGACTCCAGCCTGGGCGAGTCGGGAGAAGGTGTCCTTCTCGGCGCCGCGGCTGTGTACGGTCATGGGCAGGTTACGGGTTCGGGGATCAGCGAGGACGGCCTCGAGGACTCGCAGCTGTGCGCGTCGTGTGGTGCGTCCGGCGGGGGAGTAGTCGAGCCCAATCTCACCGACCCATGTGGTTTCGGGCAGCATGCGCAGAAACCGGGCGATGTCGGCGGGAGTAAAGCTGTGGGCACGTAGAGGATGCATGCCCAGTGCCGGGTGGACGCCACGGCGTCTACCCAGCCGGGCTCGCAACAGCCGGTACTCTCCAGGATCCTCGGTGACGGCCACGACGTCGACGCGAGCCTCGGCGGCCTGGCGCAGGACGGCTACCGGGTCGTCGTAACCGGTCACGTGGCAATGGCTGTCGAGCAGATGGTTCACGAGGCGTGTTCCAACAGTCGTGCGAGCTGCCCCTGCGCGCCCGAGGTCAGCCAGGCGCGGATCTCGGCGGTGCCGCGCCGCCATACGTCGATGTAAGCGGTGCGCTCGCCACGGGGCAGCGGGCCGTTGCGCAGGACGTCACTGGTGGGCCGGCCAAGGCGGGTGCCAGCCACAACAGCACGCAAGTCAGCGCTGCGGCCGGAGTCCGGATCCAGTAGTTCGGGATCGTTCAGCGCATCCCAGGCGTAGTGCCTGGCGTCGTCCCAGCCCGCCCGGGACATCGACGCCCGGCGGATCAGGCACGGGAAGCAGTAGCCGCAGTTGCCCTGCGGCCGCTCGGCGTAGCGGGCGGCCTCGGGATGGGAGCAGGAGATGCTCTGCGGTGCGAGTTCCCGCAGAAGCGGCTGATTGCGGCTGCCGACGAGCATCTCGCCCTTGGTCTGCAACCGGTAGGGGTTGACCAGCCGGTTGTGAACGCCGACCGCCTCCTTCACCTGTTCCAGCAGCGCCAAGTAGTGCGGATGGGTAGTGCGGGTGCTGAAGCTCCCGACCCGAGCACGGGTGAGGGGCACGTTGATGCCGATGTAGCCGTTCTCCGGGAGGTAGACCGGGACGTTCGGGCCGATGGAGGAGGCGATCGCCACGGCGGTCGACAAGAACATCAGTGAGCGTGAACGGGAGGTGGTCTCACGGCCGTCGGGCAGTGGTCTGGCCTGGGACGGATGCGCGGGCGCCGGCCGCAAGAACAGGCGCAGCGAGACCACCCGTGAGCCGTAGTGACCGCGTAGATGCCGCAACAGACGGGCCTGAGCGCGTGGAGTCTGGCCGCCCTCGTAGTGCGACAGGAGACATAGGCGCCGCTCAGGGTCCTCCTCCAGCAAGTCGATGACCCCACACAGGGAGTCCAGGCCTCCCGAGAACAGGCACACACCGTCCGCAACGACCCGCCCCTGGCCACTGTCCGAACCGTGCGGCAGAGGTGCGGATCGCTGAGAGCGGGGATGCAGAGTCCACCGGTCGCCGGTCAGGAAGCGCAGAGTTGTCTGCGAGGCCTCCACCGGCCACCTACCGGCGTCTTCTGCCGGGAAGACCAGAGACAGATCACGTGTCCAGGCATCGTTGGTGCGGCTGCGTTCGCTCACTCTGTCGCTGATGTAGGCGCCGACCGCCATGATCATTAGGTCAGCCGCCTGACGAGTGGGCCGGAAGGAACGGAACAGCCCGAGGCCGGCCTGCACTGTGCCCTTAGGCGAGCCCGGGGCGAAGTCCAGCAGGATCCCTTCGGGCGGCGCGGGATCGTCGAACTCTTCGGTACGCACCGTGAACTGTGTCATGCCAGCCCCTCCAACGCCTGGTAGGCCAGTTCCACGGCACTCTCAACAAGAGCACGGCCGTCTGGGCCCGACCAGTCCAAGCTCAACGGCTGCGCAGGCATCTGGATGGCCACGCAGTCCTCGATGATCTGGCGCATCTGCCCGTCAGCGCGGCGTGCAGCCTCGGGGTCGGCGATGGTGCCGAGCCGTTCGGCCACCACCGGCACCCGGTTGTAGATGTAGTGCGTCAGGAACAGTTCGAGCAGCCGCTCCACATCGTTGCGGTCGGCTGCCTCGCTTTCGAGCTCCTCCCAGGTGTCCGCCTCGCCAAACAGTTCCTCCAGAACGTCGCAGACCGCGTCCCGGGCCGCCTGCCCGTCCAGGTCGCCCCCAGCACCAGCCAGTTGCGTCACCAGCTCATCGACGATCTCGAACCGGTCCCGCCCGACCAGGTCGCCCAGCGACGCCTGACGCAGCGCCTCGTCCAGCCCGTCGGCGGCCACCCCGGACAGCAGGCCGCCCAGCCGCTGGGCCGTGCTGCGCCCGGCCGCCGCGCCCGCGGCGGCGGCCGCAGCGCCACCCAGGACCGGAACGTGGCGGGCAAGGACGGCGGCAGCCCGGCTGCGGGGAGCGGAACCACGGCTGACGTCGCGGGCGTATGCGGTCGCCGCGTGCTTGAGAGGCGTCCACGCCCCGCCGGAGCCACTGGTGCGGTCGGTGGAAGTACCCACTTCAGCTACGCCCCTGCCGCCGGCGCACGTCGCGAGCCTGGCGCACGAACGCGCCTGCCGGGGTACCTGTGGACTCCCAGCCGTCCAGCAGAGCCGTCACGGAGGGGTCGGTGGGGGGCAGCCGTCGCACCAGGGTCGAGAGCTTCGGGCGCAGGAGCTCCAAAGGGACGAGTCTGAGCCGCTCGCAGACGTCACGAGCGATCGCGGGGATCTCGTGACACAGCTCCGCTGCGCTGTCCGTGGCCGGTCCCGCCGGATCACGCTGAACCACCTGCATAAGGTGCTCCACGAGTGTCGGCAGATCCTCAGCCGCCACGGTCTGCTGCACCTGTCGCACCGCGGCCCGGCGCCGGCCGACGACGTCGGACTGGAGCAGGCCGAGCAGTTCCTGGACATGCGCGGGCAGAAGCGCCGTGGTGGCCGCTAGCCTCAATTTGGCCCGCGCGAACGTGAAGTACGGGCCGAGATCCACTGTGGCCAGGGCGGGATCCATCCGAAGCCAGGCGTCGATATGCGGCATCTCCGCCCAGGCGCGAACCTCCTCGTTCAGCTCGCCCGTGGTGGAGTTCTCCTCGCGAGCCCGCCCTCGCCTTGGGGGACGTCCGTCCGAGGAGGCGCGTGGCTCCTCGGGAGTCTGGCTATGGCCCGATCCTCTCTGAACGGCCGTCGCCGCACCGCGTGCGTGCCGTTCGGCGGCTTGGAGATGTCCGTTCCCGCCCGATCCCAGTGCCTGGACCTGCCAGTCGAACAGATTCTGGAAGTCGGTCAAGTACTGCTCTTCCAACACCATGAGCTTGGCCAGGACCGCCGCGTCCAGCCTCGTGCCCCGGCGTTCGGCGCTCGCCAGGCGTAGGGTCAGCGTGTTCAGAAACCGCTTGATCTGTCGAGGATTGCCACGCAACGTACTGCCGAGCACCGGGGAGATCGCCGCCGCCCACGTCATGTCCTCGTACAACCGCGTCGGCATGCCAGCGCCGAGCGCGGCAGATGCGATGCCCGCATTCAGAGCAACCCCAAGGGCGCTTTCGCGCCTGCGCAGGTCAACTGCTTCGCACACCGTCTCGAACTGCTGCCGCTCAAGGTGCAGTTGCGCCAGCAGCAAATGCATGTACGTCTCGGCTTCGGGCGCGGACAACACCGGAATGCTGATCTTGACCTGGAGCATCTTCTCCAGATACTCCGCGCCCAGACCAGACGTTCCGGGGCGGCCGAGGCCCGGGTAGCGTCGGTCGATGGCGGCCTGCACGACCTCGGGGTGGGCAGCGATCACGAACGCGCTTTTCTCCACGTTGAGGAAGAGACGGATCGCCTCAAAGGTGTCAACGACCGTATGTGGCAGGCACCGGTCCAGGTCATCGATCAACACGATCACCGCCCGAACCTGCTCCAACGAACCCACCAAGCTGGCGAACTCCTGCCGAAACGCCCCCGGGTCCGCGGGAGTGCGGTTCTCCTCCGCGCTCTCCTCGACAGGCTCCTGGTCCGGGTACGTCCCCCCGACAGCGCTCTGGGCGATGGCGGAGGCCACGTCAGCCAAACCGGGATCGAGCGCGCCGGCAGCCATGGCCGCGCCGGCGGGCAGTGCCGCTCCGACCAGCATCTGTACCGGCCGCCGCAGGCTCCGGGCCACTCGTCTGAGCCGGCCCGCCTCCACAGCCTCGGCGCTACCCTCATCGGCTTCTTGCTGCAGGCGCGTCAGCACTGTCTCCATCAGCGCGCCCTTGATGTCCTCATAGCCTTCGTACTGCCAAGGGCTGAACGGGACCACGACGAAATGTCCAGCCTCGTCGGATGAAATGGTCGACAGTTCCTTCGAGACGATCCTCAGCAGGCTGCTCTTGCCTGAACCCCAACCACCGAGCACCCCCAGCGTCAGAGGCAGGAGCCGCTGCTGTGTCAGAGCAACGA
Organism: Streptomyces collinus Tu 365; assembly: GCF_000444875.1. Lineage (NCBI taxonomy): Bacteria > Bacillati > Actinomycetota > Actinomycetes > Kitasatosporales > Streptomycetaceae > Streptomyces > Streptomyces collinus. The sequence continues at coordinate 8,234,951 of NC_021985.1, forward strand.
CCATCTCGTCAACGAGGAAGTCAAACCCGAGCAGGTCCAGATCCGTCTCGTTATCCGACCACACGCTGCCTCCCGCACCCTGCGTTGGCTCCCGCCCAACACGTCCATGATCTTAGGCCGAAAGGTCGAAAAAGCACCCGGTTCGACGGAATTGATGTCACGATGCAATTGCCCGGTATCTACAGATCGCTACCAAGGCTGCAACCGTCACTCACGGCCTCCAGCGACGTTATGTGACAGGGCCACGGCTGCCCTCGTGGCGAGCCCCAGTCACCGGAGGAGGACCCGCAGCACACGCTCGTGACCCTCGCAGAAGCCCGTATCTTCGCCGGTAACTCAGTTGTCCCCTGGAAGGGGCCGCCGGTGCCGACATGCAGCCCAAGCTTCCGGCGTTGGCATTTCTGCTGCTTACAGACGCGGAGACGCTGCGGTGATGAAGGTCCGGCACCGGCAGCGCGCTTGCGCGAGAGACTACACATTGCGTCCCACCAGGCCTGGCTGGGATGCCATCGTGGCGCTGCCGCTTGAGCGCTGTTTCGGAGAAGAGTTCAGCGGATGACTGAAGCCCCTCGCTACCGAACCGCCCAGCGGAAGCAGTGGCAACTGCCCATCCCGCTCCGACATGTCGGCTCGCGCCCGATGTCCGGAGTGCAATTAACATCCTCACCGACCGTCGGCCGAGGCTCGACGCCGGACCAACTGTCAGTAGCGACGGCTAGCCTCCACCCTCATGAGACTTGCGCGCCGACCGGCTAGTGAACTTCCCGGCGACCCGGCCCAGTTGCGGTTGGTCTACAGCCACGGGCACCCCGCCGTGCCCTACGAGGACGAGGACACCCTCGAGCACTGGCGTGTCTCCATCCGCGCCTACCACGATGAGGAGGAGGAATGCGCTGCCGGTTGCACCGAGGCCTGCCAGCAGCTCATCCACGACGGCAGCGAAGTCGGCTGGCTGCGTCTGTGGCGGCTGCGCGACTACACCGGTGTGGACCGCTGGATGGTCGCTGACGCCCAGTCGGGAGACTTGGAGAGCATCGCCTCCGCCGTCCTTCACGACGGCGAGTATTCCGATGCCTTCCAGGAGACCATCGACTGTCCGGTGGGGGATCTGCTCATCCTGGACCGGGTGTTCCTGAACCGTCCCTGGCGGGGCTTCGGCCTGGGCCCGGTATTCGCCGCCGAGGCCATCCGCCGCCTGTCCGGTGGCTGCTGCGCGGCCACGGCTGAGCCCGGCATGGCCGAATGGCCCGAAAACCGGGACGAGGTAAGTGACGCCTACCGTGCTACCGCGAAGGCAAAAATCGCCGCCCTGTGGGAGTCGATCGGCTTCCACGCCTTCCACGGCGGAGTGCAGCTGCTCGACACCAGCCTGCAGGAGCCCATCGACCTCCACCGTGCGCGCCGTAAGGACCTGGAGGATCTGTCCGCCGCCTACCGGGCCCACCTCGAGGGCCGGCCCCCTCTCCCTGAGCTGGCCGTGACCCCGCCCGCCTCGCCAGCGACTCCCGTGCCGGCCGCTACCCATCAGCCGCCCGCGCCCGCGCCCGCGCCCGCCCCGGAGGCAGAGGCGGAGCCCGGCGACGGACTGGCGGCCGCCGCGAGCCTGTCCGACCTCCAGCGGAAGTGCGAATTCTCTGGCTGGAGCCCCGACGACCGCGCCGCCGCCCTGGCCGTCGCTGCACAGGCCACCCACGACACCGACCTGCGCCAACTGGCCGTCCAGGTCAAGCACGTGCACTTGGGCCTGCGCGACGCCTGGACCGACGCGCTCACCTTTCCCGGCCGCCTCTTCAACGTGCATCCCTTCCGGGAAAACCCCGCCGCACTTGGGCCACTAGCCGGACTGTGGGTCTACGGCTCCAATCTCAACGGCCGTTACCGGGGCCGCTCCCACGCCATGGGCGGGGACTGCCAGCACGCCCGCCCCCTCACCCCGGACACCGAACGCATGACCCTGGCCGAACTCCTCGACCTGACCAGTTTCTGGGAATGGAACGGCCCCAGATGCTCCTTCTGCCACGGATGGTCCGGCCAACGCCTGACGCCCGACCAGTACACCTACTACCTCACCGTCCGTGCCGGCCTCTCGCGTTAATCGCGATGCTCACGGAACCGGCCACGGCTTCTGGTCCCGCGCTGCTCCCGACCCGGCGAGTCAGTGCCCGTCTGCTGCCCACAGACAGTCGCAACAGATGCAGTCGGCGAGGGCACTGGGCGAAGCGGCGCCCTCTCCTGACGGGCGCAACGCCCCGGCGGGTCAAGCGGACGCCACCGGCAGCACCGGAGCCCTACGCCAGACAGGAACCCGCACCGTGAATATCACCGCCTTCACCACCGACCTCCACATCGCCGGCCACGACTTACCCGGCATCTCCGTGACCCTGACCTCGTCCCCGCGTCCGCCCCGTCCTCCCTTCCGGCGCCTAGACATCGACATCAACACTGTCATCGAACTGCTCGCGCTGGTCGAGGGCGGCGCTGCCAGTGCCGGCGCGGTGCGCGACATGCTCGAAGCCGTCGTGGACGAGGTCGAGGAGGCAGACGAAGAAGACCGGCGCGAGGACGAGGCGCTGCGCCAGCTCAGATCTACACCGGTGCCCAAGGCCCCGGCCAGGACACCTCAGTACGACACCCGGTCCGTGTACCTCGTCTCATCTGAGGCCGAACCGAAGATAGTCAAGATCGGTGTGTCCAAAGACGTGCCCGGACGTCTGAAATCGCTGCAGTCCGGATCCGGATCACCGCTAACCGTGCGGTGGACCTCAACCGGGGGTGGCCTTCTGGAGAGCCGTCTGCACGATCACTTCGCAACAAGAGCGCTGGGCGGTGAGTGGTTCGACTTCACGGACGTCGCACAACCCGTCGCAATGATCGCGAAAGCCGCGCGACGTCTGCTGAAGAACGCCACCGTCGTCGAGGTCCCGACGTGAATGAGGGCAGGAAGCTGCCCCTAGGCCCGGCCCGTTCGGTCGCGTGGGCACCCACAGCGCGAGTGCCCACGGCGAAAGGCGTCGTACATTGTGGCAGCCTCACCCGCTACGCCCCCGCGTGGGCCTGCGACGACAGCCCGCCGCTCGCCCACGTCTGCGACGACGTCAGGTCCTTCCCGACACTGATGAAGCGTCCAGGAACCGGGACGAGGCTCCCGGAGGGGGTGACGTGAGCGGGCGATGTGGCTTCCTGCCGATGCCACGGCTTGAGACCAACGCACAGTGACGATGAGCCCCGCTCGCCGAGATGTTTCCTTCATCCAGGTCCGGCGGCGTCGCCACCAGGCCTTCGCCGTGTCCGTCATCAGGCGCCCCGACGGCGCTCTCGCACCATGATCAGGGTGGTGCATAGGATCGCACGAGTGGCAGACAAACTGATCGGCAAAGGACCCCTGCGCGGCTACCTCCTGGAGGAGGTGTTGGCTTGGCTCCTGCGCTCCAGCGGCTTCGAGGTCCTCACCGCCGCCGACGATTTGGACACGGAGCCGAAGGTCCTGAAGGAGGACAAGAACGGTCTGCTGGTCCGCGGACGCGGAGCCTGGCACCAGGTCGACGCGCTCGGCCAGTTCCGCTACGTCCCGCCGTTTTCCCTGCCGGTCCGCCTGTTCGTCGAGGCGAAGTACCTGACCACAACACCAGTTCAGCTGCCCACCGTGCGTAACGGCCACGGCGTGATCCACGACGTGAACGAGGCCGAGACCACCACGCTCACCGCTCCTGGGGCCGGCCGGCCACGGACGCGATACCGCTACAACTATGCGATCTTCTCCACGTCCGGCTTCAGCCCAGTGGCACAGGATTACGCGCTGGCCCACCAGATATCCCTGATCGACCTCTCCACACCGGACTTCGCCGTACTGCGGGATCTCGTCAAGAACACAGCCGACACCGTCCACGCAGTCCTCGAGGCAACACCGGCAGCCCAGCGCCCGAAGATAAGCGACATGCGGGCCTATCTCCGCGTCCCACTGCTGGACATGAACCCAGGTGAGGCGGAACTGGCCGACGCGATCCGTGGCCCACTCGACTACCTGGCCCAGGCCCTGCACAGCCGGAGCCAACTCGGCCTGGTCCTGGCCTTTCCCGCAGCGCCGTTCGTCCTGGGACTTGCCTCAGACGATCTCTACTCGTTCGTGGACTACGCCAGAGACCACCCCACACACACCGTACGCCCGCGCCGCATCCATCAGCCCGCGTCACATCCCGTCTGGGAACTGCGCTCCGCGGAGCACCCCGAAGCATATGCGCTGCGGTTCTCACTGCCGGAGCGGATCGAAAAGTGGATCGTCGCGCAAGACGAAGGCATGCCCTCACGAACCCGGTACGTCAAACGCAGCATGCTGTCGACCATGACCCTGTACTGGATGCACGGGGAGCATGCCCAGACCTTCCAACTCCGCTACGAGCCAAGCGAACTCCGGCTCGACAGGTGATCGCCAAGACGACGAAGCTCCGTGCCCTGGGCCTGTTGCAGGTGCGGTGAACGACGCAGTACGCGAGTGCAGCTCCCGCACCCCACCCGTTCTATGTCCGCTGCCATCCAACTTGCCCATCCGCCCAAGGATCGCTAGGCCTCTGGATCGCTCACGATTCTTCCGGCCCGTGTGCAGGGTGGGCTCCAAGGGCCTCGGCGGCGGGCTGGTTCTGGAGGGTCGTCTGCGCCCGGGGCCGACGGGCAACGTATCCACGTGGGCCTGGGCTCTCGGCTCTCGCATCAGACCGAGGCGGAGGGAGGGCCTTTCCGGACGATCCACTCCTGAAGTTCTTGGTGGCGGAACTGGAACCCGACACCGCTGATGGTCATCAGCCCCGCCTTCCTGGCCCAGTCCAGGAAGGCGGCGAGCCGCCAGGGCAGTTCGTTGCGGGCCAGCGTCATGGCTGTGATGTAGCGTAGCCAGGGCACAAGGAAGAAGCCGAAGCCGAGGACAAAGCCGAAGCAGCCGCCGAAGGCCAGCCCGGTGGTCCACGAGTAGTCCAGGAGCAGCGGGAACAGCAAGGCTCCCAGGCCCGCGAAGATGGCGGCCCCGAGCGTGTCCAGCACCCAGAAGAACTTCGGGTTGAAGTTCCCGCTCAGAGTGCGGTCGAGTCCCACTTTCGCCTCCATGAACCAGCCGAACAGGGCGGCCACGACGGCTCCTGCGGCTATGCCGGGCGCCCATCCGAAGGCCAGCATGACGGCCATGCCGACCCCCAGGCCGATGGCGCTTCCGATCTCGAGGCCGGACACGATCCGGCGCGGGCCGCGGCGGCTACGCAGTCCCTGGGTGCGGCGCTGAGCGAAGGCGAGCAGAGGCCAGTGGGTGGGAGGCATCCATGGCCAGTAGCGCAGTGCGAAGTAGGCGCCGGCCGCGAGCAGCGCGCCTGACAGGCCCAGAGCCACCCAGAAGCGCGTCGCGGTGGCGCCCGTCAGCGACGGCCAGCGGCCGGTGAAGAAGTCCGACGCGTGACCGGGGCCGCAGACCGCGGCGATCATGCAGGCAAGGCTGAAAAAGACGAGGGGCACGGTGTGCACGAACAGGTGCGCTATCCGCACCCGCCACGTTCCCGCGACGGGCCAGATCCGGGCCAGGACCACTTCGCGGCCGGACAGCGGCACGCCGTGGACCGTGCCCCGGTATTGCTCCAGGTGCTGTGCAAGCACGGTGAGCCAACTCATGGCCTGCTGAGGGCTCTTTCCGCTGGTGCCGCTCGTGTGAACGCTGTGATATCCGTGCACCGAGGGAACGAACGATGCCAGCAGTTTCTCCTCGACTTCCACGTCGGACGTCTCGTGCTTGATCAGATCATCCGGCGTGACGTGGCGGGACGCTGCGGCCCACTCAGCCAGTGTCAGTTTCCATGGGGTGTCCAGGCGCCGGGCGGCGACCGACTGGTCTCCGTGTGCGCCGATGTCCTCAAGCACCGGCCCCCAGTCGACCGGCGTGTTGGTCTCCTGATCGCGCGGTCCCCGGGCCGACTCCAAGTGCTCTTGGATCTGCCGCCAGGTCAGGCGTTCCACTTGCACGACGGAACCCTCCGGTAGAGGGATGTCACAGGGCTCTGCCTCGAAATCTTTGCGGGCGCGAGTAGCCACGACAAGAGCGCCGCGTGACCCGCCGTGGATATCACGGTAACTATCCAGGGCACAGACCAGGTCATCGAGGACGGAACCGGAGGAGGCGGGCTCGGTGGAAGCGGTATCGGGCAGGAGCTGGTCCATGCCGTCCAGGACGGGCAGAATCCTGCGCCCGGCGACGAGCCTGCGGGCGTCTTTCCACGTCACCACGAGATCATTTTCGAGGAGCTGGTCAACGAGCCAGCCCTCGAAGCATTCGGCCAGCGCCCTCGGCCTGGCATCGGGCGGCATGCGCCGGATGTCAGGAGAGGGCACTCGCCAGGCGGCAAGGTTGAAGTAGACAGGCACCGGCTGGCCGGGCATGTCGAGGAGCTGCCGCATCAACCGCAGGGCCAGGATCGTCTTGCCCGATCCGCTCGGTCCGGTGATGATCATCCGGCCTGGTGAGAGTGCCAGGTAGTACGTGTGGATGGAGTCGTGGGTGATAGGGATGGCCTGGGCGTTGCGTGCGTACTCCTCGCCGCCCACGGCGCTGCAGTGCACATCGAGGGCCTGGTCCGCCTCCTCGCTCACGCCGTGCCACCCCGAGGTGAACGCGCCGATCTGTTGCGCTATGGCCAGGCGCAGGTCTTCCTCCGCCGCAGTACGCGCCAGCGGGGATGCCGCAGCGCTTGTGTTGGCGGCCGGATCCGGCACGGGGTAACAGTGCGGGTCAAGCCCAAGCCGCCGGCGCTCCCGGACGAACTCAGGATCGTCCCACCAAGCCGAGACCGGCACGGCGTGGAGCCTTGTGCCGTCGTACGTATCGGGGTCGGCATCGCTGGAGAGCACACCGACCAAGTAGGGACCGCTGAACAGAGCAGTTCCCGAGGCCCCGCTCCACTGCGAAGCCTGCCACCGCTGGACTCGTTCCGGGCTGTCACGCATGTCGGGGGCCCGCCGGGTCGGCCCGCCCACATCAACGCTGAGGACATGACGTCGGGGCTGCAGGGTCACCCATCCCCACAGGTGGTCGGAGTGGCGGACACCGTCCGGGGTTCGTCCCTGGCGACTGGGAAATCCCAGTCCGGCCACCTCGCGGCGGCCGCCGTCGATGCGTCCCCAGCGCACGTTCCTCAGCCGCGCCGAGGGCGCTGCAAGCTCCAGGAGTGCGACATCGACCGTCGGGTCGGCAGGAGTCCACACCACGGTCGCCGGCAGTGCTTCGGACGAGGACATGCCGCGCACGGTGACGCGGACGGGGGCACCTCCGGCGTCGACGACCAGATGTCGTGCGGTCAGCACAGCCCGGTCAGCGATGACGTAGCCCGTTCCCCACTGCCGACGCCCGTCCCCGAGCTCCATGACCGTCTCCACCACACGGTCCGGGACCGGATGTTCCTCCCGGTTGTCCTGCCTCATGCAGAATCATGAGTGAATTCGCCGATGAACACGTCATCGGGCGTCCCGTTGAGCACGTTCACCGGCCGCAGGGACAGTTTGATGCGGTGTCCCGTGGCCGGATCACCGGCGGGCTGGATAACGCGCAGCTCCGCCGGGTCGTTCTCGGTCGCACCGGGTGAGACTTCGACGTGAAACTCCAGATCGAGGCAGGACAGCCCGAAGCGGATGTGCTGATCCCCGGCATCTGAGAGGGCTTTCGCGAGCGCCTGGCGCACTCCCGCAACGGCTGCTGAAAGACTTACCACGTCAGGTTGCGTCGACTCAGATGACATGTACACCCCCCCGGGTGCAGGCGCGGTCGCCTGCTGCGAGGAAGCGTAGAGCGCGGTAACACCCGGGTGGGGCGGATCTGTCGAAAAAGTGGACTGCGGCTGGACAGAATCCGGCGGACAGATCTCTTCAAGATCAAACAAGGGATGTTGTTCCCATGCCTTGGGACAAGCCCCATGCCAGGCCGGATCGACCACGCCGGCTGCGCAGTTGAGGCAAACTGGCCCGCATGCTCGCCATCCATACGCACCATGCCATCCTCGCGGCAGGCAGCGCCGTGCCTACCACGACCGCTCCGTGGTGGGGAACGGTGCTAGGAGCAGGCATCGGAGCTCTCGGTGCCGGTATCGTCTCGTCTGTTGTCGCGGTACTGAACAACCGGGCCAGCCGCAAACAGCTCAAGCTGCAGTTGGAGCGGCAGGAAGCCATGCTCGACAAGCAGCTCGACGCTCAGCGCGAGCAGCACACCGCTCAACTGCAGGCACAACTGAGACAGCACAGTGAGCAGCTCCAGGCCCAACAGCGCGACACTCTTGCCGCGTTGCAAGCCCAGGCAGAGCGCAGCGACCTGGACATCAACGCCCAGCGGCAGCGCGAAGTCGAACAGCGGCATGCCGAACGCGAGCAGTGGCGTCTGGAAGCGCGGCAGAAGACCTACGTCGACTTCGTCACGGCAGCCGAGAGATTGCGAGACACCGTCGCTGTGCTGGGCCGCGTGCTCAGTGGCACCTTCCCCACCGTCGGCGGGCTGCAGCCCAGCGAGCTCAACCGCCTGCTCGCTACCCAGAAGCAGATGCACACCCTGTACGAAGCGGCCTTCCAGCAGGCACAAGTGGTGCGTCTCGCAGGACCGCGCGACGTAGCCGCCCATGCCCGGGACCTCTGCCTGATCATGAACGAATACATCAACTACTCCGACGAGCGTATTCGCGCCGCGCAGCAGAATAGGCCTTCTGAGACCCTCAGAGACTGGCAAGAGTCCGTCCGGCGCATGCAGGACCACCTCGAAGATTTCCTGAACGCCGCCTACCTCGTGGTGAACGCCGCGCCTGCCGCCTCCCCGGGCGCTTCCTTGCCCGCCCAATCTGCCAGCACACCGCAGCCCAGTGGCACCCCGCCCGGACCCAGCCCTCAGCATTCGCCCGGGGAGGACTGACACGGCCAGACCCGGTCCGAAGACACCAGGCACGGCAGGACCGCGTCTATGCAGAACGAAGCGGTCCCGGTCCACTCTCCAGCCCGTCAGACTCGTCGAATGTGCCTACCTCAAGGCGGGCCGGGCCCCCACTGGCCCTGGAGCGTGATGTCGCAGTTTGTGTGCGCGTACTGCGGTGCTGAGGTGCCCACGACGCCCGGGTACGAGATGACTGCTGCGGTGCGGCACGCCAGGGAGGTTCGTTGAGCTCTTCGCGCAGTGGGTCAAGACCCGCAACGCCGACCACACCATGGCCGGCTACGGCGACCTGACCCCGCTGCAGTGGTGGAACAGCGAGAACACCCCGCTGCGCGAAGTCAGCGCCGAGGACCTTCACGCCTTCCTCCTGGAAGGCGACCGCTCCACCCGCGTCATCAACGGCCACGGCATCCGGTTCAAGGGGCGCGACTACATGGCCGGCTGGATGACCGGCCGCTCCGGCACCCGCGTCCACATCCGCTTCCAGCCCCACCACCTCGAACAGATCGAGATCTTCGAGGCCGACAACCGTCGGCACCTGGGCACCGCCTACCTGGCCGACCAGGCCACCGACGAGCAGATCGAGCAGGTTTACCAGGCTCGCGCCGAACGCTCCCGTCGTGTGCGCCGCGACCTGCGCCGGGCCGAAGCCCTGCGCCGCCGCCGCTTCAAGGCGCACACCACCACCGGACCGGCCCAGGCCGACACCGCGATGACCCGCAAAGAGGCCGCCCAGGAACTGCGCCCCTGGAGCTCGGGCCGGACCGCTGACGATCTGCCCTCCGACTACATGCCCCGCCGCATCACCCCGCCCGGCGGCTGGGCCGTCCCCGACACACCCACCCCCACTGAGGAAGACACGTGACCACCCCGCGCACCGCCCCCGACCCGCCCCGGGCCCCCCACCGCCTGCGGCCAGGACGAGCACCGGCGAGCCCAGCTCCCGAACGGCCGCCAGTACGACCACCCACCCCCGCCGCACCGTCCGCATCCGCCTCGAGGATGCCCACACCGACGACCTCGACGACCACGACACCGGTCGGCCACCGGCCGCAGCGCACGCCCAGCCCGCCCACCCCGCATCCGACAGCACCCACACCGCCCCGACAACCTTGAAGGACACCCACGTGACCGGCACCGACACCACGCAGACGACACCCCGCCCCGACCAGGACGACGTCGTCGGCGAGCCCGACTTTTACCTCAACCTTGCCGACGCCCGCATCGTCGCGACCGAAGCCCTCCTCGAAGCCAGCGAGAACATCGCCGACACCATCGAAGCCCGGGCCATGTCCTGCATCTACGGCGACGCCGGCCTCGGCAAAACCTTCTCCGTCCTGACCGCCCTCAAGGAAATCTCCGCCGAACGCGTCCTACTCTTGCAGTTCCGCTCCCGCCCCACCCCCCCCGTGACATCCGCCAGGAACTGTTCACCGAACTCCGCCTCGAAGGCGAACCCCCGTCCCACCCCAGCGAGTTCGACCGCCTGCTCAAGCGAACCCTGACCCGCAAGCCCTACGTCCTTGTCTGCGACGAAGCCCAGCAGTTCAGCCGCGAATGCTTCGAGTTCGTCCGCCACCTGTGGGACACCGGTAAAGGCAAGAACCGCCCCGCTGTCCTCTTCGTCGGCGGCGAAGAGGCCTACAAGACCCTCTACAGCGAACCCGCCCTCGCCTCCCGCATCTACATCTACAGCGAACCCGCCCTCGCCTCCCGCATCTACATCTGCAGGAATTCGCCCCGATGGAAGCCGACGAGGTCCAGCGCAACATCCCCCTCTTCCACCCCGTCTGGGCCGATGCCTCACCCGAACTCATCGACTACGTCTACGAAGAAGGCGCCGACGGAACCTTCCGCGTCTGGTCCAAGATCACCTACCACGTCCTTGAAGGAATGAAGCGCCGCGGCCTCGAAAAGGTCGACGAAACCATCGCCCGCTGGGCCATCCGCCGCGCCCTGCCCCACCGCCGCCGCTCCCGCCGCCCCCAGCAGGACGCCGGATGACCAGCCCCGTCAGCGCCCCACCACCCCACTACCTGAGCCTGCCCGGCGCCCGCACCGTCACCACCCAGGCCGTGCGGGCCGCCGGCGACGCCCTCGACGACGCACTGCATCACCAGAGCATCATCTGCCTGACCGCCGACCCCGGTGTCGGCAAGACCTTCACCCTGCACGTCCTATGCGAGCAGCGCCCCACCCTGCCCACGCTACGGCTGCTGCAGCGCCCCCAGGCACGCCCCGACGACTTGCGCCACAACCTCCACCACGCCCTCAACCTGCCTGGCGACCCGCCCCACGACGCCGGAATCTGCGACGACTACCTGCGCCACGCCCTGGCACACACGCCCCGCCTCCTCGCCGTCGACGAAGCCCACCAGATGTCCGCCTCCTGCATCGAATTCCTGCGCTACCTCCACGACGACCCCGCCCCCCCAGATCACCATCCTGCTGCTCGCCAGCCGACCCCGCCTCAGAGCCCTGCGCTCACAGCCCACCCTGCTCAGCCGCGTCACCACCTGGCACCACATGGAACCCCTCGGCGCGGACGAAGTCCTCACCGTCCTGCCCGCCTTCCACCCGCTGTGGCACAACACCCCGATCCAGACCCTCGGCCGTCTGGACGACATGTGGGCGCACGGCAACATGCGGCGCTGGGCCGCCCTCACCCACCAGCTCCAAGCCCACCAGCGTCGCCACCCCGACCACCCGCCCGACCCGGCCACTCTCCTGCGCCGCCTGGACCCCCGTCTGGCCCACACCACATGACCTCAACGCCTTCCAGCACCGCACCGGACGAGACCTTCCACAAGTGGACCCCCGCGTGGTCCCCAGACCACACCGACCCCGGTCTGCCGCCCATCACCCTGATCACCGACACCCACGACCAGCCCGCCTACACCACCACCGCGCTCGCAGCCCACCAACCCAAGCTCGGCCGCATCGCCGTCCACCCCACACCCCTGGCCACCGCACCCGCCTACCTCGCCCACGACCTCATCCGCGCGCTCGGCAAGCACCTGCCACCCCCAGACATCGACCCGCCCTGGTGGACTGGCAACGCCGACGAGTCCTGGCGCGTAGCGGCCGCATGGACCGAAGCCCTCAACATCAGCCACTACGTCATCTGCCGAGCCCACCGCATCACCGGCCGCCACCTCGAGCACCTCATGGCCCTGCGCGAACGCACCCGCATCCGTCTCACGCTCGTCGTCAGTGGCCCACCGTCAGATGCCCTGTCCACCATCCTCAACACTGTCGCCCACCACCAGATCGACAGCATCGAAGACACCCGCCAGCACCTGAACGCAGACCCAGCCGCCACACCGCAAACTCCGGCCGACTACCCCTGGTGGCAGCGCGCACCGTTTCCATGCCCTCCCAACGAGCCCTGGTACGAGCTACCCCCACGCCCCCGGCGCCCTGCCGGGAGCCCCGACGAAATCACCTCCGGCGCCCGCGGCACTCCCACCCGGCTTCCTTCGATCGACAGCCACCCACCAGCCATCGTGTTGTCGGCGTTCACGCGCGCCGACACCTCCAGCGCACACTTCGAAACCGTGGCCCAGCGAATCCACACCCGCGTCGCCCACCCCGTACATGCCGCAGTCGTCGCCATCCGTGCCTTGACCGGCTACGGAACTGACTGGCCCGGCTCACCCTTACCACCCCACACCGCCGACGAGCCGGCCTCCCCACCGATCTTCCTGACTGGGCTCGCCTCCTTCAGGACGCGGCCCGCATCCACACCGAACTGCGAGGACGCCACGTACCGCCAGAGCACTTGTCCGGCGCGAACACGCCGTTCCGGCTGTCGGCCTGGGACAACAACGAAGTCGCTCACGCCACCGAGACCTGCCACCTCGTCGCGCCGCAGTCGCCGGGCACGTGACGCATTTCAAGAGAAGGGGCAAGCAAGAGGCGCAGCAGCATCAGCGCCCGAACGCCCGCTATACCCGGCCCGGCGCAAGCCACGCGAGGCCGTTCGCTCCTGTCGAAGTCACAGCAACTGTTATCACGGAGGCGCCCCGCGGCCGTGCCCAGCCGGTCGTCTGCTGATCCGCAGCAGGCACACTTGGGGACGCAACGGCGTTCTAGCGGTCAGCGGAGCCGGGCAGGGTCAGCCCTGTTCGGCCCCGCTGTAACAGTTCCTTGCTCAGCATCGTTAAGGCGACGTCGAGGAGGCAGCCCGGAGTCGCTCCAGGGCCTCCTCCATGCCAAGCAGGCCAGCGTCCAGGCTGATCTGTTGGAGCCAGCTGTCGATGAGGGCGCGGCGCTCTGCGGGCTCGCGTTGGTCGATGCCAGGGTCGGCGAGCAGGTTGGCGCCGCGGGAGGTGCCGGCATCCGGCATCGGAGTCAGTCCGTTTCCAGCGAGCAGGGCTGGGACGTCTGTGCTGCTGATGAAGTCAAGGCTCAGCGGTTGCGGCACAACGAGCGGATCGATGCCTGCCAGGGCGGCAAGCGCTTTGGTGACCTCGTCGTCAACCATAGAGCTCGCCAAGGAGTCGAGCAGTTCGTGAAGGCGGGCTATGGAGAGGGGCACGCTGCGGCCGAGGGCGTGGCCGAAGCGTGCCACGACTCCCAAGGAGACCTGCAGGTGCGAGACCGGAGCTCCATAGGCGTCTGGAAGATCGATCGTGGCAACGGCCTCCAGCGGGGAAGACGGTGCTTCGTTCGGGCCGCCTTGCCACAGGAGCCGGACCTTGCGGGCACGGTTGAAACCCGCGCGGTGGAAAGGGGTCATGCCACCGTCGCCGAGCGATGCGCACCAGTGGAAAAGGGTCCGGTGCAGGGGCGAGTTGTTCAGGGCATCTGCGAAGGCCTGTACTCCGCGTTCGGACAGTGGACGCCAGGTGGCTGAGGCGTCGACCGGGACGTACATCCCGGTGCGGACGAGGAAGTCCGCGGCTTCTTGGCCCTGGTCATCGCGAGGGAGTTCGACCGGGGGCAGCCTCAGCCCGGCTGCAGCTGGCTGGGGAGCGGCCTCGGTGAGCAGCTGGGCGAGGCGCGAGCGGTCGGCTACCGCGTTGCGTCCGTGCAAGCGGATTGGTGCGGCCCCCTGGATCAGCAGTGGGCCTGGTGCCTTGGCAGGGTCGACGCGGACGACCAAGACCATCAGGCCGTCGGTCTCCGGGAGGGGCACGGGAATGATCTCCGGTTCCCAGGGCGGCTCCAGCTTCTGATGGCAGCTGCTGACGATCTTGACGATCGTGTCTTCCGGAACGCCAACGATCCGGTCTTCGATGTTGCGCTCGGTGACGCCCACCAGGATGAGGCCGCCGTAGCTGTTGGCCATCGCAGCGACCGAGTCAGGGATCTTGGCCGCGTAGCTTTCCTTGTACTCCAAGGTCAGGCTCTCCGGCTGGCCGACGTCGACCAGCTCGCGCACACGTTCCAGGGTTACGTCCGTAACGCGGCAGGCGAAAAGAGAAGCGGTGGACGTCATATCGGCCGCCTGTTCGCTGGAACGGGAAGGGTGTTCGCAGGTCTCGCGCGGACAAGCTAGCGAAGCAGCAGACGCCTGTACTGCGGATTTGGAGGAGCTGGGCCAACTCCGCTTCGCTGGCCACATCGGGTGGGAGGCGCCGGTGCGGCCCGCGCTTGCGACTAGCTGTCCATCGGCGAACAAGTTCTGACAGAGTCCTTCTTGCTCCGCCAGTAGCTGGCGGCGACGGCGGCCACCGCTTGGCACAAACCCTTCAGTTCCTGCCGCGAAAGGTTGTCGCACCGCACGCAACCCTCCTATCCGCGCACCCTCACTGGGCGGTGCGATCATTCAGCGCCATCCTGTGGGCAGGCCGCGGGGAGACGCCCGCCATGCTGGGAACACTCCTGACTCGTGCCCCGGACGCGCGGGTACGGTGCACTCTGGCGACCGAGGTGGCAGCGCGGACCGATCCCCGCAGTAGCGCGGTGGCGGCGATACTCGCCAATGCCCCCTGGTACAGCCAGCGTGTGCTCCTCGACGGTAGCGTCAGCGAGTGGACCATCCATCGAGGCTCGGCAGGGTGCCTACCGGCTGAGGATGATGGAACATCCGGTCCTGTTGTTGTGGTTCGGGCCGGCTCTCCCCAAACCCTGTGCTCTCCAGTGCATGGTGATCCGGAAGCCTCCGGCGGGGGCGAGGCGCCTACAGCAGTACGGTCCTGTCCGCCCCGGTGGTTCGTCGGCACCCTGCATCGCTGCTGCTCATACGGGCACCAGTTGCCATGACGGCGCTTGGAGCCAGCCCCGGACAGCAGGATTGCCAGGCGGGTAAGCCGTCGAACCAGGGGTGCGGCGCGGGTTGTTCTCCCGAGACAAGAGGCAAGGGCCTGCAGACGGGGATGTGTCTGCAGGCCCTCCGTAGTCAGAGGAGGCTGCGTAGCTGGTCCAGAAGGAAGCGTACGAGCGTGGATACGACGGCGCCCAGGGCGACGTTGCGCACTTCGGTGGAGTGCGAGTCCGGGCGTGGCGTGCGGCGATTACACGGCATGGTTGCGTCCTGACGTTGTAGGAGAGGGGAGTCGGCCGGCCTGCTCACCATGTTCAGGAACGCTGAAGGACCTCCGCTGAAATGCGATGACGCCTGCGTGCTGGACACGGATTGCTCAGTTCACAGGCACGTCGTATCCACTTCCGGACACGATGGTGCGATGAACGGCGATGGGATAGGGTCAGGACAGAGGCGTGAGGCTGCAAAGCCCGGGAGCGGTAAACGGCTCATCTCACGGCCGGCGGTGGCACCGGGACCCCTGCGTGCCCTGAAGAACCTGATCTACGGCGCATACGTGGCCGCCGGCGCACCGACGCTCGACACAATGGCGCTGTCCGTGGCCGAGGACGATGCATTGCATGCTTGTCCGTCCCGAGACACGATCAGCCGTTTGATTGGCGACGCTGCGGCAGTTGGAAAACAGGCGGACGTCGTGGCGCTCATGACAGTGCTGACACGCATGGCCGGCGGAGCCTTGGAACAAGCCGCCGCGGAAGCAGCCTCGTTGTGGACCCGAGCGCAGCTTGCGGAACCCCTTGGCCGCCCCATCACCGAGATCGATCCCTACACCCTTGAGGTTCATCGAGCGATCATTCTTCAGGGAGCCAGCGGTCTGCCCGACTATGTAGAGCGCGGCCACGACAAGGAGTTGCGCCGACTGGTCGGCGAGGCGCTCCACGGCGTCAGTCAACTTGCGCTGCTGGTAGGCACATCATCCACGGGGAAGACCCGAGCCTGCTACGAAGCAGTCCGAAACCTCCCCCCGGACTGGAGACTGTGGCACCCCATCGACCCGGAGCGGCCCAGGGCCGCGCTGGCCGCACTGGACCAGGTGGGCCCCAAGACGGTGGTCTGGCTCAACGAAGCCCACCACTACCTCCTGCACCGGGAGCACGGCGAATCCATTGCTGCAGGACTGCGCACTGTCCTGTCAGACGACACGAGGGCTCCGGTCCTCGTGCTTGGCACGATCTGGCCCGGTCCCGGATATTTCGACGACTTGCGCAGTACTCCTTCTCCTGGACAGCCGGACCCGCATGCCCAAGCACGTGTTCTCCTGTCCGGACGAACCATTCACGTCCCAGCAGCCTTCTCCTCCTCCGAGGTAGACGAACTCAAAGAGTCGCCTGACCCACGTCTTGTGGCCGCTGCTACCTCGGCCCAAGACGGGATGATCACCCAGTATCTGGCAGCGGCCTTCGAACTGATCGACATCTACAACGCAGCACCCCCGGGCACCAAAGCCCTCCTCAACGCTGCGATCGACGCACGCAGACTCGGCCATCCCATCGGCCTCCCGCTGCCGTTCCTTGCCGCAGCGGCTGAGGGATACTTGACCGACAGCGAGTGGGAGCTCCTGCCGGACAATTGGCTGGAACAGGCACTGAACCAGCTCACCAATCCCATCAAGGGAGCGTTAGGACCTCTGCACCCGCAAAGGCGCCCGCGCGGCTCCACCGGGCAAGCAGGGCAGGTTCTGGGACAGGCCTACCGACTCGCTGACTTTCTTGCCGACCATGGTCGAGCTCAACGCCGCTTGGAACGAATTCCTCCGCTGTTCTGGCAAGCCGCCGAGCATCACTGCAAAGACGAAGGCGCCCACGCACTCGCATCAGCCGCGGCGGAGCGCGGGTTTGCAGAGATTGCCTGCCGCCTGTGGGCCTCAGCCGGTGCCTATTGGGAGGTGGCCAACGCTCTGACACGGATGACGCGACTGGACGAGGCTCTGCCGTGGTACGAGCGCGCCGCACTGGAGGGCGATACCCTCGCCCTCCGCACCGTCGGCAGCCGCCTCGTAGAGGCGGGACGCCCAGACGATGCCCTGAACTGGTATGAACGGGCTGCCGCTGATGGCAACGCAGAAGCTCTCCTGGAGGCGGGCGACCAACTTGCCCAGCAGGGACAACTGGATCAGGCCCTGGTCCGATTCGAAGGAGCAGCCGCCGGCGGAATCGACGACGCACTCTTGATGGCAGCCGGTCACCTTCTCGCTGCTGGCCGCCCGGAGCAGGCACTGACCTGGTACGAGCGGGCAGCCGCCGACGAAAACCCGAAGGCTCTGCGATGGACCGCAACAGACCTGACCAACGCCGGATACCACGACGAGGCAGTGGTCTGGTACGCGCGGGTCGCCGCCGCGCAACCGATCCCAAGGGCGTATCGCTGGGTGGCCGACCGCATGGCCAGGGCAGACCATCTGGATCAGGCCCTTGTTCGGTACCAGCACGCGGCGAACGCCGGTGACAGCGAGGCGCTGGTCATCGCAGGGGACCGACTGGCGGACGCCGACCGGCTGGACGAGGCGGTGCTGTGGTACGAGCGTGCAGCTCAGGCCGGTGACGTGAAAGCACTTCACTCGGCAGCCAGCCAGTTGGTGGCGGCGGGCCGAGGAGACGAGGCCTTGCTCTGCCTGGAGCGGGCAGCCGATCTTGGCGATGAGGACGCACTGCGTCTCGCCGGCGATCAGCTCGCAGAAGCCCAACGACTGGATGAAGCCCTCGCCTGGTACGGGCGAGCTGCCGATGCAGGTGATACCCAGGCACTGCTTATGGCTGTCGCTCAGCTGACACGCATGGGGCTCCTGGCTGACGCCCTCTCCTGGTACGAACAGGCCGCCAGCCGGTGGGGCCCACAGTATCTTCGCCTGGCGGCTGACCACCTGGTCGACGCAGGTCATTTGGACCAAGCACTCGAATGGTTCGAGCGAGCCGCCAGAAACGGTGACACGGAGGCCCGGCACACGGCCGCACACCGGCTGGCCAACAAAGGACGTCTGGATGAAGCGTTGGAATGGTTTGAGCTCGCCGCAGAACAGGGCGATGCACAGGCGCTCCTGCTGGCAGTCGAACAGCTTGCGCAAGCCGACCGTCTGGACGAAGCCCTGATCTGGTACGGGCGCGCAGTCCAAGCAGGGGGAGTGGAGACGAACGACGCTCACGTCCTGACGGCGATCGCTGACCAACTCGTCGACGACGACCGACTCGACCAAGCACTGCAATGGTACGAGCAGGCAGCAGACCTCGGCGACGAGAGCGCGCTTTTGGCCGCGGGCGACCGACTGGTGGAGGCACATCGACTGGACGACGCTCTACCGTGGTTCACCCGCGCAGCTGTGGCGGGGGACACCGATGCTCTCCGCTGCGCAGCCGCTCAGTTGGTTGAAGCAGGCCGCATTGACGAGGCGCTGGAGTGGTTCACTCGCGCCGCAGAGAACGACGATACCGACGCCCTCTACTGGGCAGCCAGCGCGCTGGCCTTCGAAGGCCGTTGGAAAGCAGCAGAGAGCTGGTTCGAGCGTGCGGCGGCACATTGTGGTCCTGACGCTCTGGAGTCAGCGGCAAAGACTCTCGCAGCAGCCCACCGTCTGGAAAACGCTTTGGGCTGGGCGGAACGGGCAGTCGGCGAGGGCAACGCCACGATGCTCCGCTGGGCGGCAGACCAGTTAATGGGGGCCAAACGTCTGGACGAGGCACTGGCTTGGTACGAACGCGCAGCCGCCCACGGGGACACGAACGCGGCGAGGAAGGCCGCGCACGAATTGTGGGGCGCGGCGCGTTTCGGCGAAGCACAATTGTGGTTCGAACGCGCTGCCGCTGGCGGGAACAACTCAGCGCTTCGCTGGGTGGCTGATCGGCTCGTGGTGGCGGGGCGGCTGGACGAGGCGCTCCCCTGGTACGAACGCGCAGCCATCAACGGCGATCTCGATGCCATGCAGGCAGCAGTAGGGCAATTGGCCATGACAGAGCGGAAAACGGAGGCACTCGCCTGGCTATGGCGAGCCGCCGATGCGGGGCTGAGTCTGAACGCCGGCTGGTTTCCTGCTCTGCGCAAACAACTTCTCGGAGACCAGGACGACGTTCTCCTGCGCTATGGACGAGACGCAACCGGACACCTCGCACAGGTGTGGCGGATGGAACCCGCGAGAAGTTGAGAGCCCGCGTCGTGTCAGGGCGGACAGTCAGCGGCGGCCCTCAACACTTGCCCTGAGTTCCTGCCGTGAAATCAGGGTCGCTCTCCAGCGGGGAGAAGTAGTGCCACAGTGCGGGTCTCATGATCGGCTTCAGTGGGCCGACGACATTGCCCTGCTTGCAGTGCTGAAGCCTCTTCACTTTGGCCACGTCGGCGTCGTCGCTGCTGGTGAGGAGGGTGGGATCAGTGCGCTGGGACTGCCGGTACATCAGGTAGTTGATGTAGGCGGCCAAGACCTCGTCCTGCCACGACGCGTTGCCGTCCTGCCCCCTGGCCTCCTGCTCGGTGTAGGTGTCCCACGTCCTCACCGGGTCCATCTCGATGGGGACTGGCTGGTCGACCGTTGTCGGCAGGCAGGCGCCCGCAACCGGATAGAGACTGCACGGGTTGTGGTCCACGACGGTGATGACAGGTCTACGGTCGTCGTCAGGGATGCCTTTGGCCGTGTCCGCCGCCAGGCCCAGCAGTTCCCGCATGGCGCTCTCCGCTGAACCCGGGTCGCCCTTGTCGGCGGACGGAAAGCTGGGCAGCCGGCCGGGCGCTCCGTGTGCTGCCGACGCGCCGCTCGGCGTACCGGTGCCGTAAGCGGACTTGCTCGGTCCGTCGACCGCGTTGTCTTCACCTGGGCCGCAAGCGGTCAGGGCACTCACCAGGACAGTGGCGGCGATCGCGGTGGCACGCCTCATTCTGAACCTCCACGGATTGGCTCGTCGCCATCCTTCCGCAGCCAAGTGGGGACGGTAGGACGATCGGCGCGTTCCGTAACCGCCCAGCTGGATCTGCATCGACGGTGCTGCCCGGCCGAAGGGCCGGGCCAGCACCGTCGTGCTCAGCTCCAGATCCAAAGTGGGGCGATTTACAGATGCTGAATCATCCACAGGCGATGGAGGCGCTGGGCCGGACCGCGGCGCATGATGTCAGGTCAAGGCCCGCACCGATCAAGATGGAGCGGTCTTGTAACCGCCTTGGACGCCGCTCGTCCAGGTCGAAGCCCAGCACTTTCCGCCTCGGTCGGGGCCGTCGGCCCTCGCATCAGGCCGAGGTGGATGGAGGGCGCTTCCGTACGATCCATTCCTGGAGGTCTTGGTGGCGGAACTGGAAGCCGACACCGCTGATGGTCATCAGACCGGCCTTCCTCGCCCAGTCCAGGAAGGCGGCGAGCCGCCAGGGCAGTTTTTTGCGGGCCAGCGTCATCGCTGTGACGTAGCGCAGCCAGGGCACAAGGAAGAAGCCGAAGCCGAGGACGAAGCATCCGCCGAAGGCCAGCCCGGTGGTCACACGAGTAGTCCAACCATGGGAACACGAGGGCTCCCAGGTCGGCGAACGCGGCGGCCCCGAGCATGTCCAGGCCCAGAAGAACTCCGGGTTGAAGTTCCCGCTCAGGGTGCGGTCGAGTCCGACCTTTGCCTCCATGAACCAGTCGAACAGGGCGGCCACGACGGCTCCTGCGGCTATTCCGGGCGCCCATCCGAAGGCGAGCATGACGGCCATGCCGACCCCCAGGCCGATGGCGCTTCCGATCTCGACGCCGGACACGATCCGGCGCGGGCCACGGCGGCTACGAAGCCCCTGGGTGCGGCGCTGGGCGAAGGCGAGCAGGGGCCAGTGGGTTGGAGGCATCCATGGCCAGTAGCGCAGCGCGAAGTAGGCGCCGGCCACAAGCAGCAGGCCTGATAGGCCCAAAGCCGCCTTCAGGCGCCTGCCGGTGGTGCCGGTGAGGGCCGGCCAGTGGCCGGTGAAGAAGTCTCACCGGCGTGACCGGGGCCGCTGACCGCGGCGATGACGCAGGCCAGACCAAAAACATGAGAGGCACGGTGTGGACGGCGAGGTGCTCAAGCCGCACCCGCCATGTCCCTGCGACGGGCCATATCCGGGCTAGGACGACCTCACGGCCGGACAGCGGGATACCGTGGACCGTGCCTCGGCTCTGCTCCAGGTGCTGGGGGAGCACGGTGAGCCAGTTCATGGCCTGCTGGGGGCTCTTCCCGCTGGTCCCGCTGGTGTGGATAGCACACAGGTGCTGCTTTGCTAGTAGCAGTGACACCCCGAGCCCTATTCTGTCTTGAGACCCCGCTCTATCGTCGGACGCCAGCGGATGGCGTATCAGTAGCGTTGACGACGATGGGATTCCCTCCCAGCTTCCATCGCATCTCCGGCGCCACCGGAACTTTGACATCCCAGGTCTGCATCGGCGTCCCCGGCCTGTTGTAGGGGCCGTAGATGGTCATGCACACACCCTGTGACACAAGTCGCCCCTGAGCGAACTTCCACTGCTGGTCCACGGACTGGGTACACGAGCGCAGCCGCAGACGTTGCCCACCTCCGGGCTTAGCGGGTGTGAGACACCGGCCGTTCGCATCGAGGACCCGTCCTGCGTCATAGGACCATCGCTGGGCACCAGGTGCGTTGCCGCATCTGTCGATGACCACCGCGTCCCCCTTGGCCGTCAGACACCACCCGGCCCACGCGGGGTCGGAAGCCTCAATCTGACGATGTGCCCAGCCAGACGCCCCGCTCGCTGCGTCCTTCCCCGCATCTTTCGTCCATGGGTACCCCAGCAGCCACGGAATGAGCGCGGCGAGCACCATACTCAAAGCCCCCGACGTAGCGGCGATGATGGACACACGCGAGGATATCGAGCGGTCCCGCCACCAGTGGGCCTCTTGCTCCCTTGCTAAGGCTGCATCCAGTCGCTTCATGGCCGCGTGCCAGAGAGCGTCGATCTTGGTGACGCCTGCTTGGCCGGCGACAGCCCGGGCGATCTGCATTGCCGTGTCGTACTTCGGAATTCGTTTCCCCTTGAAAGCCTCCGAACAAGTGCTCTGTGCCAGACTGGACTTAGGGTCGTGAGCTCGAGCGCGCTCGACGATCTCCTTGTAGGTAGGGCGCCCGTGGTCATTTCGAAGTTCCTGCAGACAGGCTGCGAACTCGACCACGACCCTCCTGCTCTCCTTCACGTCCCCCCACTTTCCCTTCCCTCGTATTGGTTCAGTGCTGGCCCGACATGTCCAGGAGCCGTGCGACGAGAGCCTTCACGGCTCCGCCGAGTACGGCGCCGAGAAGGGCGATCTTCTCTGCGCGCGTCAGCTTCTTGGTCTGGTTGCGGTTCATGCTGCCCCCTGGTTTCGTCAGGCTCTCCTCGGCCTCACACGGTCACCAGGCTGCATACCCCCGGCCTCCCGTCCCGCTCGGGATCCGAAGAAAGTCGAAGACGGTCGAAGACGCCCGTGGACCTAGGCGGATGTCATCCCCGACGGCCAGCGCCGATCAGGCAACGCTGCGGGCGCCTCACCAGCCATCAGCGAGCCCCAGTCCCCCTGCAGCCGCCCGCGCCGAGGCCGGCGCCTCGATGGCGCGGATCGCGCTGACGGGCGGCGTCACCGAACGGGCGGTCTGCGCATCTGCCGTATGGCCCTGTCGTTTCCGGCCAGCGTGATCTTCGCTTCGGCCTCTGCCCTTTCGTATTCGCTGTTCATCTCGGCAGCCCACAGCGGTGGGACTTGCGCCTGGACGTGCTCAACGTGCTCCTCGTGCCGCACCCGGTGTGTGAAGTAAACGCGTGCCAAGGCTGTCTTCAAGGTGATCTCAGGGACCGAGGCCCCGGAGAAGAAGGCCAGCAAGGCCAGGTCGTCGTACGAACGCCCGGGGCCGACATGCCTGGCCAGGGCGCAAACCAGGTCGCTTGTGCCGTCCGGGTAGACCGCCTCGGTTCCTTCGACTCCCATGCGACGCATCTCAGGAGCCGGGATCAGGCCGTTGCGGCGCCAGTTGGCTGGCGCTGACGGTGAATCCGGTCGCCGCTGCCAGGGCTATGAGTGTGCGATCTGCTCGGCTGGGTGCAGTGCGTGGCATGACAGCGACGCTACTCAGAGAGCCGACACCTTTGTGATCTAAGAGTGCGGGGGTCGGCCATCACACCACTTCCCGCAGCGGACCACGGCCGGACCATCCGCATCCGGACGCTCGCCCGCGCGGCTTGGGCCTGCCGAAGGCGTTCGTAGATCATTCTGCCCAAAGCCCCTGGGAGGCGCCCGCTGTGGACCGGCCAACGAGGTCGGGTCGTCGGTTCGAACCCCGTCGGCGCTTGGTTACACGGCTCCCCGGCGGTGCGCGTACCTCGCAAAAATGGTGCACATGTTCTATTTTTGAGAACCTGTGACACCCTGGAGCGACGGATGGTTGGATGCCGATGTCTGGCGGCCTGATCGCTCGTTGAACGCACCACAGGCTGCGCACCGGGCCTGCGGGCGGCCGTGACCGCAGGAGGATGGGGAGCCGACGCGTGAGTGACCGCAGTCCGATTGAGTGGACCGAAGCGACGTGGAACCCCACGACCGGCTGCGACCGGGTCTCGGACGGATGCGACAACTGCTACGCGCTGACGTTGGCGAAGCGGCTCAAGGCTATGGGATCAGCGAAGTACCAGCGCGACGGTGACCCCCGTACCTCCGGCCCCGGCTTCGGCCTGACCGTGCACCCGGACGCGCTGCGGGTCCCCTTGGGCTGGAAGGCGCCGCGCACGGTGTTTGTGAACTCGATGTCAGATCTCTTCCACGCCCGCGTACCGCTGGACTATGTCCGGCAGGTCTTCGACGTCATCGAGCAGACCCCGCAACACACTTATCAAGTGCTCACGAAACGAGCACGTCGGCTGCGCCAGGTCGCCGACCGACTGGAGTGGCCGGCCAACCTGTGGATGGGTGTGTCTGTGGAGAGCGCCAAGGAACTGTCCCGTGTAGACGACCTGCGGCAGGTCCCGGCCACGGTGCGGTTCCTGTCGTGCGAGCCGTTGCTCGGGCCTCTGAACGGACTGGACTTGGCGGGCATTCACTGGGTTATCGCCGGAGGCGAGTCAGGTCCCCGCTTCCGCCCCATGGAACAGGAATGGGTCACAGGAATCCGGGACGCCTGCCTCCAAGCCGATGTGGCCTTCTTCTTCAAACAGTGGGGAGGCCGGACCTCCAAGGCGTCTGGTCGGCACCTTCAGGGGCGGACCTGGGACCAGATGCCTACGCTCGAACCTGCGCCTGCAGGCTGATCCGGCTCTTGGTCGTGAGCTTGCCCGGCGACTGCACGGCGACCACGCCGTCCTGCCGCATCTGCCGAGCCGCCTGCAAAGCATGCTTCGGCATCCAGCGGGCGGTCTCCGCCAGCAGCCACTCGCCGATGGCCTCCACCGTTGTGGCCCCGGAACTCAACCGCTGGGCGACCAGTTCGGCCAGCTCGTCGTCGATCACACCTGCGGCCTGGAACAGGTCGAGCTGCCCGTCCGCCTTGGCGCCTCGGGTGCGTGGGTCGCGGAAGCTTTCGCCATCAAGCTCGTCGACCTTCCACATAGCGTCCTTCATCGCCCTCAGGCCTGCGGTGCTGCCGGTGCCGAAGACGAGATAGAGGGGCTGCCCAGTACGCGGGACGAGTTCGAACTGCAGCTGGTAACCGAAGCCAGCCCGGCGCAGCGCATCCCGGTAGGTGCGCAACCACACGCGCCACTTCTCGTCGGGGCGCAGTTCTTCCGCGGCGGGGCTCCAGAAGCCGCGGCCACCAAAGACCGCGTCGAGGATGCCGGCGTTGAGATCCTCGCGGCGGCTGAACCAGTTGGGCCCGAAAGTGGTGATGACTTCGCTGGAGCGGTTGCGAGCGATGCGGGACATCACGTGCAGCGGTACATTGACGCTGCCCCAGCTGTCAAAGATCCCCAGGATCGGGTGACCCCACGCTCCGAGCTCGTCGAGAAGAGCGAGGCTGTCGAGACCTGCATCGCCGCGCCGCACCTCCACCCGGACCGGCAGATCCCTGAGCGGCCCGAAATAGGAGACGAGTTCCGTCATCAGGTGCTCGTGGCGGGCCCGGTCCTTCTCGATGAATATCAAATGCACCCGCCGCGGGCTGAGGTGCATACGATCGGCCGCGTCATGGTGCAGCAGGCGGTCCAGGATGAACACCGGCGAGCCCGGCTCGCCGTTCTCATAGCGCCCCGGCCCGGCGAACGCATCCAGGAGCGTGACCCGGGGCCGGGAGTATCCCTTGCTCTGGGAGGTCTGCAGCAGGATCGGCCACCAGGCGTCCAAGTACCGCTGGTACAACCGGTGCTTGGCTGCGGTCGCTGGCTCCAGTTTCCACAACACGCCCATCCGTGCCCCCTGTCCAGGATCGCCGCAGTCGGCGGCTGGCACGTGCCAGCCGCACCCCCTCGTACCAGATGGTGTGCGCAACAACGTTCAACGTAAAGACCGCGTATCGGTCCCTGAGAGAGCGGGAGGTTCACCCCTGTAGGACGTCGGCGATGGGATCTGCCCAGGGAAGGGGGCGGCCGGCTGGGCCCGTCACGGAATCAGCCCCAAGAGGAGCGGACTGGTCACAGTCCAATCCTGTGGATCTCATCGTTGGACAGCCCGAGGCGCACTCCGAACCCGGCCTGAAGGCCATCTCGGGACTGGCGGCCGAAGGTAGGCGCGGTGTTGTGGGGCGCCGATCGTCTCATTTGCTGCGCCTTTGACGCGCTTTCAGCCACTGCACTAGAGTGAGTCCCCGATCAGATAACAGAGTCCGCTTGCAGAAGGGAGGTTGGCATGCTGCTGACGACCGGGCAGGCGGCAGACGAACTCGGCTGTGCGATCACCACCTTCCGCCGCCTCGTGCACGCCAGCCTGCTGCCAGGCCTGTCCCGCCGTGGCGTACGCGTCATGATCCCCCTGGACACGGTCCAAGCCCTCGCCACCCGCCGCCGCGCCCCCCTGGAACAACTGGACGCCACGGAGATCGCCGTGCTGCGTGTCGACGCAGCCCGCCCGGCCCCCGAGCCCGACCGGCCCTGGATCGGCTTCGCCGCCACCCTCACCCCCGACGACCTGCTCAAGGCCCTGCGCGGCTCGTGGCGCTGCGACCCGGTCAGCGTTGCCGCCGGGGGAGTGCTGCCCGTGACCCTGTCGGGCTACGTCGTCGCCGTCCTGACCGGCCTGCAGGCATGGGAAAAAAACTCAACCGGCCGCCACACCTTCTCCCGGGCTCGCCTGGCTGGCTACGTCACCGACCTGGCCACACCCCGCATCACCCTCACCTCCCGCACGGACGGCGACCAGCACCTTGCCGAGTCGCTGCTGGGCACCCGCCTGCCCTCCGACTCCGGCGGGGCGATCGCCTACGTCACCACCCACACCACCGGCTGAACCGCCCGGACAAGGAACCCTCATGGACGCACAGAGCTACAACGCCGCTCTCGCCGAGCTGCGCACCGTGCGGGACGAGATCAAAAAGGCCCGGGCCGCGCTGACGAAACTGGAAACCGACCGCGACCAAAGCATCGCCCAGCTCGCCTCCTACGGCAAGGCGAAGGCGGACCGGATCGCCCCCGCCGCCGGGCTGAGCGTCGCCGACGTCACCGGCACCACCCCCCGGACCCTCGAACGCGATGTCCCCCCGGACGCCGAAATCATCGGCTTTGACGACGAGATGAACGCTCCCCTGGGCGGCGCCCAGGTGGACCGATTGCGTCGGCGGCCGTTGCTGATCGTCCTGAACCTGATATCCGTGGTGCTGGTCCTGCCGCTGCTGTTGGTGCACGACCGCCATGGCGTCTGGATCTGTTACCTCGTCATGACGTTGTACGGGCTGGCCAGCGGCGTCACTGGTTCGGCTATGACCGCGTTCACCCAGACGTTGATCCCACCGCAGCACTTGGGCGACGCCAACGGCCTCCTGCAGACCTTGCTGCAGGGCCTGCGCCTGATTGCCCCTCTCCTGGGTGCAGGTGTGCTGTCCGCATTCGGCCTGGGGCTGTTGGTGGCAGGCGACGCCGCTACCTTCGCTCTCGCAGCCCTGCTCATTGCACTGATCCGGCAGCGGGAGGATCGCCCCCAGTCGGCGCGGCCAGAGGAAACTGGCGCCGAGATCGGCGCCGGCTTCCGATACATAGCGCGGACTCCCGCCCTGCGTCAGTTCACCGTCGCCGTAGTACTCGCTGTTGTTGCTTTCGGGCTCTGCGAGTCGGTTCTCTTCGCCGTCGTCGACACGGGGCTGCGCCGTCCGCCGGCCTTCCTCGGCGTCCTCGGCTCCTTGCAGGGTGCAGGTGCGATCGCCGCTGGGGTGGTCACCGCAGTGCTGCTGCGACGTGCAGGGGAACGGCGGACCGTGGTACTCGGCCTGGCCTGCGCTGGCGCAGGCTTCCTGCTGAGTGCGGCTCCGTATCTCTTGGCGGTCGCGCCGGGTGCGGTGCTCATCGGTGCCAGCCTGCCTTTGATCGTTGCGGGCGCCATGACCCTGTTCCAGCGGCGCACGCCCACATCTCTGATGGGGCGGACCGGTGCCGCGTTGAACGTGCTGATAGGAGTACCGCAGACTGCGGCCATCGCCGCCGGAGCCGGATTGATCGCGCTGGTCGACTACCGCGTCATCCTCGCGGTGATGGGGGCCCTGATGGCAGCCTCAGCGCTCTATTTGGCCACCCGCACCACCCACCAGTCGATCGAGGCAGTAGCCACCGCGCGTCGGGCGCAAGAGCCCTGCGAAGAGACACCGACAACAGCAGCGCCGCACTGCGGATGACACCAAGGTTCTCGGTCAGGGACTGACGGCGCCCTGTACGCGTGGGCGGGCAGCGCCCCCGGCGCGGGGATAGCCGAGGGCGCATGACTCGTATGAGCGGTCTCTCCGGGCAGGGGGCCTCGCGGTACGGCGCGCGGGTGTGCGACGGTGGGGCGACAACGAGACCGACCGGCCCCCCCCATGGGAGGGCTGATCCGACTTCGACACCCTGCCCCCGCTCCGCGCCGCGGCCGACGCCCTAGACCTGCTTGTTCGCGTCGTACCCGCGTGTCGCGTTCGACACCGGCTCCGTGACCGCCCAGCCGTTGTCGCGAGGTCAGCAATACGGTGGCTGGTTGGTCAGCGAGGCCGCCACTCGCGTCCACACGCCGAACAGGCCGACGAGCTCGGCGCGCGGCTGGTGCTGTTCGTCGTGCCGACGCTTGATCTGGCGGCGCAGACCGCGTTGGCCTGGCGGGCGGACGGTCACATGGAGCACATACTCGACGACCTTCTTGCCGTACACCTGCTCGTTGTCCATGGAGTTGGCGAACGCATCCAGCTCCGGCCCTTACGGGCGCCGGCGGCGCGGGCGGGTGAGGTCGGCGGACTCCGCCAGCTCGGGTGCGGCGAAGATGCGGGGGGTGGCGGTCATGTAGAGGCGGCGGTCGGCGTGGATGCGTGCGTGTCGCGTCGTTGACGATCGCCCACTTCTTGTCCGAGCGGCCCGCGATCCGGTGCGCCTCGTCCATGACCGCCAGGTCGAACGGCGGCACCGCGTACCCCGTCTTCTGGGTCTGTTCGATCTTGTTCAGGGAGTCGTAGGTGCAGATCACCGTCAGCGCCCGGATGTGGTCTTCCCCCTCCCCCACGACCGACATCAGCTCGCCCAGCGCGTACGGGTCGGCGGTCGACAGGACACGGGCCGCCACCAGATCGGGCCGGCCTTCGGCGTCCATCGAGGACACGATCACAACCCGCTCGCGCAGGCGGTCGCCGACGGGCTGGCTTTGTAGGTGGAAGCGGACACCGCTTATCGACGAGTCCGAACACCACTTGCCGATCACAGGGCCGCGAAATGTCGATGAGAACTGACACCACTTCGGTGGGGACAGCCGACGTTGGCAGTCGTTGACGGTGAGTGCCGCGCCCGGTTGGACGATGCGGCTCGGGGTCGCCCGACCTTCCCTAGAAGGTGCTTTGCGACGGTTCCCAGACCGAGCAGTCGTGCGCGAAGAGGACGCGTCGTGGGTCGAAGTCGGCGAGTCGCTCCAGCCAGTGCTGGTAGGCGGGAAGCGGCTGCTCCACGCCGTGAAGCGCCGCTTGGCGGGCCAGCTGGTCGGATGCGAAGTGGGAGGCGAAGTCGTGCGCCTGGCCGGCGAGGATTACCGTGCCGTCGGCTTGCCGGAGGACCAGCGACTGATGCCCTTGAGTGTGCCCTGGTGTCGGAATGATCCAGACGCCCGGCCAGACCTCCGCCTCACCGGCGAATTCCTCATAGGACGCGGCAGGAAAATCGATTAACTCGTCGAAGGTGTAATCGCCGCTGCGGGCAGTGGCCAGCTCGACGTCCTGGACCAGGATGGGCTTGCCGCCCAGGAGCGGGTTCCCACCGCAGTGGTCGAAGTGGAGATGGCAGTTCGCGACGAGGGAGATGTCGTCAAGAGCGACTCCGGCCGCGGACAGGGCATCCTGCAAGTCCCGGCGTCGGGGACGGTAATGGGCTTCGGTCTCGGGATCCGCTGTGCCGATGCCGGAGTCGAACAGGATCAGACCGTGATCGTGCTGCACCAGGTAGGCGAGCACAGGTTCGACCCGCGGCTGCAGGCCACCGGTCTCCGACGCGGGCCGGATGAAATACCCCAGATCAAGGCGACGCACCGGCATGTTCTTCCCCATGCGGCCAGCCTGTCAGGTTTGGGTGTTCCGGTCGGCCAGTCTGCCGAGAGCAGAACCACCACCGACCTCATCGGCCGCGAGGCGTGCGATTCACGTGCCGGGTTCAGCCTGCGGCGGAGTCCTGGGCAGCGGCACGGGCCTGTGTAATGGCGAGGCGGTAGGATTCGGTGCCGGTCTGGATCAGGTTGCCGCCGAAGGTCAGCCGGTCGACGATGGCCGCGCAGAGCCTCGGGTCGGTGAAGGTCTTGGTCCAGCCGCTGAAACTCTCGTTCGAGGCGATGGCAACGCTGTTCTTCTCCTCACGTTCCGTCAGAACCTGGAACAGCAGCTCAGCGCCCCTGCGGCCCAGCTCCATGTAGCCCAGCTCATCGATGCACAAAAGATCGACACGGCCGTAGCGGGCGATGGTCTTGGTCAGCACCTTCTCGTCCGCGGCCTCGACCAGCTCGTTGACGAGCTTGGTCGCGGGCGTGTACTTGACCCGGTAGCCGGCCATGGCCGCTTCGGTGCCCAGCGCGATCAGCAGGTGCGACTTGCCGGTGCCCGAGTCACCGATCAGGCAGAGCGGCAGGCCCTTCTTGACCCAGTCGCAGGTTGCCACAAGGGGTGTGCTCGCATCGGCGGCTGAACTCTTGCGGCGGCCCCTTGAGGGCCAGGTGCTTCCGCCGGTCGGGAAGTTTGCTGATTACCTGTGGTCACAGCGGTGTTAGGGGCATGCTAGGCGGGCGCCGGAGCAGAGGAACCGCGTCGGCGGTGGTCACGGGCCAGGGGGGATCCAAGTGCGCGGGACCGTGCTCCAGGAGCGGTATCGGCTGGAGGGGCTCATCGGGGCCGGAGGGTGTGGCCGCGTTCCTCGGGTACGTCGGGATCCCGCCCGGCGAGAACGATCGCCAGTCGGGTGTCGGTACGGGCCCTGGCCCACACAGCGCGCAGATCGATGCCGAGTTCCGCGACCGCAGCGTCCAGGTCCCGGCCGTGCCGGAGAACGGTGATGAGCCGGCTGGCCTGGCGGCCGGTGAGCGGGACGGGGTCGGTCATGCCCGCACCCCACGGGCGCCACATGCCGTATCTAGTGCCGCATCCGGAAGACGTTCGTTTCCGGCGGCTGGGCAGGGGGTGCAGGTGCCTCCTGCCGTGTTGTCGGAGGCGGATGCAAGACTCTCGCCATGACGGAAACGCTCGGCGCGGGCATCGCGCTCATCTCCATCGTCGGCCGTGAATTCAGTCAGGTGGACGCGGTGGAGGAGACGCTGACTGACGTGTTCGCCTATGCCGGCCCCATGCGTGATCAGATCACTGAGGAAGGGATTTGCCGCACCCTGGTACTCCAGATCAGCGAACTCACGGACGGTCGGGCTGCGCAAAGCGCACTTCCTCTGGTCCCGTTCGACATCAGCGACGTGGGTCCGAGCCAGGCGCGGGTGCGAGTTATCGCGGCTGCTCCGGAGGACCTGCGGGCCGTGACGGCCGTCATCTCGGCAGGACACTCGCTGGTCGGGGAGCCTGCTCAGGGCAAGGATGGCAGTGCGGTACTGGTGGTCTCTGCGGGCTGACGACAAACGCGGGTGACCCCACGGTCTCAGGCGACGTTGTCAGCCGCACGTCGCTCAGGCCCTCCCCCTCACTGGCCGGTGCTGGGTTCCCTTCCCGCCCTCATCCGGGCCGGCCGGGGGACCACCGCCACCCTACGAGACCCCTGGCGGGTCACTTCAGTGTTCCTGCCACGAACGAGTGCCGTATCAGCTAACAGCCGACTTCTCCCTGGCGCACCGTGCTCAGCCGCCCACCTCCTGCCCGTCCGCGGTCAGCATCCCGCCGCGCCACCCCGGCCCACCGCCGCTGCGCCGCCACCACCTCCGGCAGACCACGCAGATCCAGGTGCTCCAGCGGCTGGTTCGCGTCCGCGTCCAGCAGCCACCGCCCATGCCGCACGCACACCCGCTCCCACCGCGGCGCATACCGCACCACCCGCACGGCCGCCCCCGTCCGGCGAGCGGTGCACAGCCGGCAGCCGAACGTCACGGGACCGGCTACCGCGCCACCGACCCGCCACAGCCCTACCGGGTCGCCGGCCTCGGCGCGCAGTTTGGCGTCTTCTTCTCCCCAGGACGGCAACGTCCGTGCCAGCACGCCTTCCTCGACGCCGCACATGCCAACTAGGAGCTGCCGCCCGGCCGCGTTCAGCAGCACCTCGGCATCGGCCCGCGCGCCCCCTCCCTCATGCCCGAGCGGGTAGTTGCGCCACTTCCAGCACGCCCGCAGCACCTTCGCTTCCATCCCGTAGCGCCTGGCGACGCGGCAGATCAGCGACGAGGTCGTCTCTCCCTGCAGGGGAGCGGTACGCAGGAGGACGGGGTTACGGATCACCCCACCACGGTCTCGTGTTCACCGGCCGGGGCGGACGCATTCGCAAAAGATGCGCAGTGGCTAAAAGCAGACTCAATCCGCAACTCCCGGTCGATCAGTCAGGTCGGCGAGGAGGCGCACCCCCGTGTCGGTTGTTTCTGCCGGTCAAGAACGTGCTCGGTACGCACTCCGTACGCCAAATGTACGCTTCACGGTCGCTGCGCCTGGGCGGCTTGATGCTCCACGACTGTCACACTCCACGCCTAGCTCCCGCAGCGCGGCGAGCTGCTCGGCGTCGAGTTTGTGGCGTCGCTGCTTGGTGTTGGTGATCCTTACGTCCAGTCGGACCGGGACCGGCTCCGTCTGACCCTCAACCGCGATCTCCACGATGGCGCTGCGGGGTACGGGCCGCTGGCCTTCGCGTTCGACCCACTGCGCCAGGGCTGCCAGTCCCCTCTGGAACGCCGCCTGTGCCTTGCTCCCGGCCTTCCCCCGGGCCCTTCGCCGCGCCATCAGCGGCTGGTGCCGGGGACGGTGTCACGCCCAGCCGGGTGAGCCGTTGCTGTTGTTCGGTGGTGAGCTGTTTCCAGGTGGCTGGTTTGCGCTGCTGCTTCAGCCAGCGTCCGAGGTCGTCGCCGTTAAGGAGGACGCCGGGGGCGATGTCGGGGAGCCGGCTGCCTGGTTCGTCGGCGGCGAGGTCGGCGAGGACGCGGTGGTGGCGCTGCCAGTCCAGCGGCCAGGGGCAGTTCCAGTCGGCGTCGATCGCGGTGAGCTGCTTCGCGCGTACGGCGGCCCGATCCGCGTTTTTGCCGGGGCCGCCCTTCCCCTGCGCCCGCCACAGCCACTGCGGCCCGCCGCCAAGGCCCGGTCGGCAGTGCAGCCGGTGCCCCGGCGTGGACCCGGGGCACCGCGGCCGCTGCGGCAGCCGCTTTCCCTATGCCGCAGCGACGCCTTTCCTGCTGCGGGACCATAGTGGCCCGTGAACCGTGCAGACCGCGTCCGCCGGCCCGGGCACGTCACCGCACCGTAAGAAGGGGCCGCCGGCGAACAGCTCCCGGGCGACCTCTCCTGGCGGGGTCCTGGGTGATCCACCGCTTCACTGCCACGGTCGCTGCGCCTGGGCGGCTGATGCTCTACGGCTGTCACGCCCACTGCATGCCTAGCTCTCGCAAGGCGTGGAGTTGTTCGGCGTCGAGTTTGTGGCGTCGCTGTCGGGTGTTGGTGATCCATACGCCCAGTCGGACCGGCACCGGTTCGGGTTCGCCGTCGATCGTGATCTCGACGATGGTGCTGCGGGGTACAGGCCGGTGGGCGCCTTCCCGCTCCACCCACTCGGTGAGGGCGGCGAGCCCGCGCTGGAACGCCTGCTGTGCCTTGCTCCCGGCCTTCCCCGGCCCTTTCGCTGCGCCCTGGGCGGCTGGTGCCGCAGCCGGTGCCTCGTCCGGTGTCACGCCCAGTCGGGTGAGCCGTTCCTGCTGCTCCCCTGACAGCTGCTTCCAGGTGCTGGGCTGTTTCTGCCGCTGGAGCCAGCGCCCCAGATCATCCCTGTCGTGGAGGACGCCGGGTGCGATGTCGGGCAGGTGGCCGTCTGGTTCGTCGGCGGCGAGGTCGGTGAGGACGCGGTGGTGGCGCTGCCAGTCCAGTGGCCAGGGGCAGTTCCAGTCGGGGTCGATAGCGGTCAGCTGTCCTGCGCGCTGCTCCGCCCGGTCGGGGTTCTTGCCGAGGCCGCCGTTGCGGCGGAGGTTGGCGATCAGTTGTCCGATCGCGACCCGCTGGCCGTCGGGGTCGTCCCACATGGCGTCCTGCCGCGGCGCGAGGTGCCCCATGGCGCGCCGGTACGACCGGAGGGTGGCGAGCTTGTTCTCCCACGCTTCTTCGCCGGGTTCCCACACCATGCCGGCCTCGGGGGCGTCGAGCAGCTCGACGCGGTGGGGGTCGAGCTCGCCTGCCCGTAGCGCTTTGCGTTGCTGGTGCACCCACCTGCCCAGCGGGAACGCCTTGGTCACCCCCACCTGGGTCTCGACGTCGTAGGGCACGGCGTGCAGCCCGGTGATGTTGTTCTCCGTCCGCCAGCGCAGGAGGGCTTGGTAGCCCTCGAGCCAGACCAGTGACTGTGGCCGATAGACGCGGGTGCGCAGGAATGCGGCGATGGTGGCGGGGTCGCGGGGGCTGGAGAACTGCAGCAGCTCCGACTCCGCCCCGCCGTTCCCCGGCTCCCGCCCTTCCTGCTGACCGGCGCCGGGACCAGCACCGGTGCCGGTGATGATGCGTCCGTCGGCGTCCCGCCGGACGTGCGCCTTGCGCGTGCCTCGGGTGAGGGCTCGGTTGGCGAGTTGTTCGGTGAGGTGTTCGGAGTGGGAGCGCAGGCCTTGGAGGACGGCGACGAGGGGGGTGTAGGAGGCGCTGGCGATCATGTCGGTGGGGTTTTCGCCGGGCTGGAGGAAGACGGGCACGATGATCCGCGCGGTCTTGGTGGTGCCGTCGAGGTTGGGCCGTAGTGCCCGGCCGATGTTCTGCACGATCTCGACCTGGGAGCTACGGGTGTCGGCGAAGCAGACGGCCTCCACACCCCGCTCGCCTCTGATGTCGACGCCTTCGCCGAGGACGCGGCAGCTGGCGAGGAACGCCCGGTGCACTCGCCGGCCTGCGGCGTCGATGCCGTTGGCGAACTGGCGCAGGGTTTCGCGGCGTTCGGTGACGAGGTGGTCCCCGCACAGCCATGCCGACCACACCCGGTCCGCGGGAACGTGCCGCCCGGCCTCCTCGACGTCCCCGGGCTCGGCGCCGAGAGGGGACCGCGGCCGGTCGGCGGCCTCGTCGAGGGCGTGGGCGGTGACCTCGTCCGCATACAGGTCCGCAGCGGTCTGGGGCAGGTTGAGGGCGAAGGCTTCGGCTTCCTCGACCCGGCTGTGGAAGGTCATCATCGTCTTGATGTTGCGGGCACTGGCGTGCTCCAGGAGCGCGGCCTGCAGCAGCGCGAGCCGCCGGCCCCGCCGCGCTTCGTCGGACAGGCCGACGAAGTAGTCGGGGTCCTCGATCTCCAGGACGTCGATCTCGAACCCAGCGAGGACGCCCCGCTCGATGGCCTCGGCGAGAGCGAACTCGGCCAGCCACGGCCCGAACGTGGGGGAGTCCTGCCCCATCGAGCAGAGCTCCAGCTCACGCCCGTCCTTACCCCGCTGCGGCCGGGGAGGGGCCAGGATCCGCGGGGTAGCGGTGAGGTAGAGCCGAAAGTCAGCAGGGATACGGGTGTTGTCGTGGATCGCCGCCCACGACCGACCAAGATCACCCGCGGTGCCATGGGCCTCATCGACGACCGCGAGATCGAACGGGGCCATCCGCTGCCCGTACAGCCGCTCCCCGCCCGCCAGAGCAGCCTCCAACGGCCCCCGCATACGCCCCTGACCCTCCGGGTCGTCGAAGTCGTCACGGTCCACCAGGGAGGCGTACGTGGCGAACACGACCACCGGCCCCGCCCCGGCCCACAACGCGAGCTGGATCGGGTTGGTCGTCGTCCGCACGCCCAGCGAGTCGAGCACCGGGTCGCTCTCCAGCGAGCACACCGCCACCATCGCAGCGCGGTGACCCACCGCCCGCCACGCCTGCGCGGTCTGCACGAGCAGGTCCAGGGTCGGCACCGTCACGAGGACCCGCCCGGCAGGGAAGCACTCCAGCGCGCACGCAGCCGCCGTGATCGTCTTCCCCGACCCGGTCGCCGACACAATCGTTCGCCGCGCCCCCTGCGCCGGCACCGAAGATCTTGCAGAAAATCCCACCCAATTCTGGAAAGCCGACTTCTGCCGTACCTGGTGTTCTCGGAGCTGAATCAAAAGAGCTCTCCAAACTCGGGAAGGACCTGCTCGACGGAAGCGATACGGCACCCGGTGCGCCGGTAGAGACCGCCGTCCTTACCGTGCACGGCCCATACCCGCTTGGCCGCTGCCTCGGCTGACGCAGCCATCAGATGAACGACGGGACCCGGCACGCCCGGGCGGGAGCGGCCGGCGACGGCCCAGGCACCGATCCGGCAGACGCGGTGCCGCGAGATCTCAGGAGCCGTGACACCCAACCGCTCGGCCTCGGCCACGTCCGCCATCAGCCGCTGCAACCGCTGCTCTTCACAGCGGACAGCACGCGAGTCGAGCGAACGCGCGTACATAGCCACCTGCTCCCTGTCCATGACAGGGGCGATCCGCTCCCACTGAACGCACCGCAGCTCCGCGATGGACAGCTCACTCAAGTGATGCGGTTCCGCAGGACCCACCCGTGCGCGCCCGGCGCGTTCCTGCGCCAGGCGTACCAGCGCGGCCACCTGGCGCCGATCGAGCCCGGCGGCTCTCACGACCACTCCGAGCCGGGCAAGCTCATGCGGAAGATACTCGTAGATCAACACACGATGCGGCTCTCTGCCAGAGGTCCCTCAATTACGCCAATGCTACATGCTGCATCACACTGAGATGCAGCGGTTAGCGGACCCCTGCACGCACTGCCCAGGTCTCGTAAGATCCCCGTCATGGACTGGGGACCGATCGTCAGCACGTCACTCGGTGCTGTCATCGGCATCGCCTCCACACTGGCGACGGATCAGATACGGACCAGGCGCGGCCGGGAAGACAAGGACCAGGCCGCACGGCAGCAGCTGTACGGCGATTACCTGGCCGCTCTCGCCAGGACGCGGAACCAGCTGCGAATGGCGGCCAGGCCGACTGGCTTGCCAGATGAAGAACGCCTCCGCAGGACTGCTGAGGCGTTCCACGAGGGGAACGCCTACGAACTGCGCTATCAGATCGCGGTCGCGGCGCCCAGGGAAGTCGTCGAGGCGTCGACTGCCGCGTTTCGGTCCCTGCGGGATCTCAGAGACCTCGTGGAGGCAGGAGCGCTCCATACCAGTGAGGACTACGTGCAGGCCCGGAACAGGTGGGAGCTGCTGCTGGCGGAGTTGCGGATCGCAATGCGACGGGACCTCGGCAGGCAGGTCTTCTAGCCGCCCGGCCGCCTGTTGGGCCGGCCGCTCCCGCCCAGAGCACCCAGCCTGACTAGCCCACCCCCGCCGCCCCTGTAGCCGCCCGGGCCGCAGGCCCGTTGACCGACCCCGCGCAGCGGGGCCGGCCTTTCGTGGCGCGCTGTGCCACCCGGTGACCGAAGCGCAGCGAAGGCACCGTATGAGGGCGAAGCCCACGGGTACTCCGCACGCACTGCCGCCCACCCGACCAGGAGAGCCATGACCCACAACACTGACAACACTCGAGGCAACCGGTTCTGCAAGGCCTGCGGCACGCCCGCCGAAGACGGGAAGCTGTGCAACCACTGCGGTGCGGTCCTCGACCTCCCCGACCAGGCCGGACTGATCGAGGATCAGGGAGCCGCGATCCGGCGCGACTTCGAAGGCCGCACCGAACAGCAGCGCAAGTGACCCCGAATCGCCCCTGGCCGTCATAGCAATCCCAGCAGGCCCGCGCACCGCACTCCCACCTGATGTGCGACCACGGGGGGAGGCTGCCAGCGCGGCACCCGGCTCCACGGTAGGAGCCCACCTCTTACTGCTGCCAGCCCGGGCCGCGCGGAGCGTGGCCCGATGCCTCGCACGCAGTGCGAGGCACACGGTTCGCAGCGCAGCGGAGAACCGCCCCAAGCCCCGAGCGAAGCTTGGGGCCGGCCACGTAGTGGCCCGCTCCTGGAGCGCAGCGCAAGGAGCGCCAACTCCCACGCGAAGCGTGGGAGTTGTGCGGGGAGCGCAGCGAGCCGCTCACGCTTCCGCGGAGCGGAAGCGCAACACCCGCGCGCAGCGCGGGTGTTCGCTTGCATCGCGCGCAGCGCGATGGGACCCGCTCCGCGGG